>JBBQKK010000014.1:0-15781 GCA_038326785.1 Saccharimonadales bacterium (SeqCode)
CAGGGCGTATAAACTACACCTGCTAACTGAAGACAACCTGCCCGCCTATGTAACGACTAGTTATGGCGATAGTAAAGCATTAGCGCGCACTTTGGGGATTGAAATACCAGCGACCGAAGAATGGACGCGTGGCATATGGACAGCCGAAGAGGACAACCACAAGTTAAGCATGAATGAGTACGGCAAAATCATGTCAATTACGAACTCGCGTGAACATGCGGCTGGTCGAACATCCCAGTTGCGCGCCGGCATGGAAGTTCAGCTTGATCATGTTATTCAGTTATTTACCTATGTAGCTTGGCAGGAGCTCAGTACAAACATAGCGCATAAAAATGATGGTGAATTATTTGGGCCAATTGGTCATGAGCTATTATCTAATCAAATTGCGGCCGATGAAGCTCGCCACCATTGGGTGTATGTGTCAGTTCTTAAGGAGCTCGCCAAGCAGTTTCCTGATGATACCGTGCGCACAGCGCATGCGGTTCTTGCAACTCCCTTTATGCCTGGCACCAAAGGGATACCTAATTATGCCCGCGAGGCTATGAAGATTCATAAGAGCAATATATTTAGTACGGAGCATGCATTTCAAGCAGCCAAGACAGTAATCCAAAAGCTAGGGTACCTGTCGGATAGTCCTAATACTGATGGCATGAGTGGAGAAGGAGTTGCCGCATTGGAACAACTACGGGCAATTTACACGGAGGTACCTGTGCCGCGGAGGGGCAAGCCTGCGGCCTTTGTGCTAGGTCAAACTATTACAGCTAAAGAATTGGGCATTCAGCGCAAGGATTATGCCGCCTCAGTTGGCATGACCCTGTAGACAAAACGCTATTGCTTTTTGTTCAAATCAGGCGTATTACAGATAGTAATACATTTATAGAAAGCAAAAAAACCATGCGCGCCAACACAGCAGAGGGAATGAGTCCACGAGGACTCTATCGCAATATAGTAGAACAAGATGTAAACGACGAGATACGAAATAATGCAATCGAGGAGTACCTTGAATCAGAACCGCTGCCGATACACCTGGCTCAGCAGATAAGTGAGACGGGCGATCGTTATGTATCAGATTTTATGTGGTTGTATCACGGCCATCCAGACACTGGGGGATACAGGCGAGACTATCTGCCGTCTATTGAACGGAATGGTGCAGCGTATACCAAAACACTTGTGTCGGGCGTTACCGACTCTGGGACATTCGTACACGTAAGGGAGTCAGAAGATACTCGTCTAGAGCCAAACGACCCTAAGCGCTATTTTGTAGCTACGCTTGATCTTATGACTCCTGAGACGACTGAATGGTCAGTCGCACGCGTGGGATACGAGACTCGCGAGACGAGTTATAGAGGAACGCCATATATCAGAAGGGAATTGTTTTTGTCGGACGGATTACGATCCATCCCAGGCGGAATTGAAGACCACGGTTCGAAATCAGACGCTATTCGCGCACAGAAACTTGGTAGTAAGATGGCAGAGCACGCATTTGAGCGCATGCCTCGAATCGTCATGGGCTATCAAGGAGCGGAATTTGCGCGTGACGGGGTAGTTGAGCAGTTGCAGTTTTCTGCGGCCGAGGTTATTCAGGGAGCTGAGCGCATCACAGAACTGCGTCATAAGTTTGGTCATTTGGCAGTCTGGCAGATGCAGCAATCTTTTTCACAAGAAGTCGCTGTATAGCTTGCTACAATTGATGCATGATTAAAGCCATAATTTTTGACTGCTTTGGAGTGATTACAACTGATAGCTGGCGAGCCTTCGTAGATACGCTGCCATCTGAGCAGGTAAATGACGCACGCGACCTTAATAAACAGCGTGATATGGGCATGCTCGATAACGATGATTTTATTGAGCAAATCAAAGATCTGACCGGCAAAGCACCAGTGGATGTGGAAACTATGCTTAAAAGTGAGATTGTAAAAAACGTGGCCCTTTTGGATTATGTGGCGGAACTGCGGCAGCGCGGATTCCAGATTGGCATGCTGAGCAATATCGCGAGTAACTGGATCCGCGAAGCGCTTTTGAGCCAAGAGGAGCAAGAGCTGTTTGATGAAATGATTTTTAGTTATGAAGTCGGTATGGCAAAGCCGGATCCTCGGATTTTTCTTTTAATGTGCGAACGGTTGCGAGTAAGCACCCATGAGGCGGTGATGATTGATGATGTCGCAAGCTACTGCGACTCAGCAAAAGCAGAGGGTTTGGCTGCCGTCACGTTCGTTGATTTGGCGCAGCTCAAGCACGAGCTGGAACACATATTATCTTCCCGATGATATAAATTACCTATTTTCGTTGTTATTTAGTATTAAGGTGGTTGACCTTATATTGCTGTAGGGTTTTACTTAATACATAGTTTTCTAACAATCAACATAGAAGGAATCAAAATGTCCAGCATCGAGAGCGAACGTCTTTTTACTTTGCCTGATCCAGAGCGCGATGACCGGTTCGGTATGTTAATTGGTGGGGCCATTGTCCCGGAAGTTTTTGCACGAGAAGCAGAGAGAGCAGGGGACAACGAGCGCCTGATTCGGGTGGCGGTCACTGCCGGTGAGATCACTTTATTTAACGGCTAATTCTGATTGTAATTCTCTTTTTTGTTTCGGCTGCCGCTTGAATTTGGTATACCTGCATACGCAGCGTACCCGCGAGCGCCGCGCTCGGCACGCTCACTACAATTTGATCGTTCTGAAATCCTACAACGGGCACGATATGAAACTTTTCACGCACATATGCTTTAACCCGCTTTAACTCCAGTGGTTCATCTAGGTCGTAGTCTCTTAAAATATCTCCGAGGGAATTTGTCATACTCATCTATTCTACACTGTTAAAATAGAGAGTATGCCGGAATTACCTGAAGTAGAAACCATTAAACGCGGCCTTGAGTCCCTGGTCATCGGCAAAAAGCTTGCCGGGGTAAATTATGATTGGCCAAAGGGATTTCCCAATTCCGAAGCTGATATTAAAACGTTTTTGGTAGGCGCTAAAATTCTGGAAGTAAAACGTCGTGCAAAAGTTCTTCTGATTGAGCTTGATAGTAAGTACTCGCTCGTCATCCATTTAAAAATGACGGGCCAGATGGTGTACCGCGGCGAGGGTGAGGCGTTTGGCGCAGGGCATCCTAATAATTCACTAATTGGTCCGCTGCCTGACAGATCTACAAGAGTTACATTTGAGTTTACTGATGGTACAAATTTATTTTTCAATGACCAGCGTAAGTTTGGTTGGGTTAAATTGATACCCACCGCAGAAGTACCTAATATTGATTTTATGAAGAAGGTGGGCCCGGAACCACTAAACACGGAATTTACACATGCTGAATTTCAGGTTCGGATTCGCCGCCGCGCAAATACGACGGTAAAAGCGGCAATATTAGACCAATCCACGCTTGCCGGAATCGGTAATATTTATGCAGATGAAGGGCTATGGGCCGCAAAAATCCATCCGTCCACACGTGTAAAAGAGCTGACCGACGGACAGCTGAACACATTATTTGATGCACTGCGCAGCGTGTTGGAATTATCGATCGAAAAGGGCGGATCAAGCGACAAAAACTATGTCGATGTTGCGGGCCGCCGTGGAAGTTATTTAAACTTCGCGAGCGTCTTTCGCATGGAAGGTAAACCCTGTCCACGCTGCGCTACCACCATAGAAAAAATACGGGTCGCCGGACGTGGGACCCATATTTGTCCTGTTTGCCAGGTTATCGTTTCTTCTTAGCTCTTGCCTTGGTTTTGGCAGTAGGCGTCAATGTATCCTGAAAGCGCTGTTGAGCTACCAGTAATGTGCCTGCAAGCAAGATTACTACTGCTACAAGTCGAAGTATACGTGCGTCAGCCATACTAGAAGTAATCACGGCATAAATGCTGGTCGCAACGCCGCCGAGTGCTAGGCCTTCTCCGACCACTTCAGAATCTCTGCGCATCATCCAAATGCCGATAGATAATACCGCAATGCTAATGGGTAGCAGGGCATAGGTGACATCACGTTGATAATCTTTTTGAGCAGTTTCGTACGCCTTGCTTTGCTGTTCGTATTCTTGGTGCTGGCGTTCTTGATCTTCTGGAGTTACATTTTCTTTAAATGGGTGACTGTAATCTGGTGGCTTTGGTGGCTCATACACACTGGCTATTGAAAAGCCGACGAACATCACCAGTGATACCGCAATTAATAGCGAATATAAAAGTTTAATAAATGAATTCATGCCCCCTCCTTATATGATTCTCACTATACACCCGCCGCGCTTTCTGCAAAACTGCTATCATTAATGAACATGATTACGACACTTACTGGGAGCAATAGCTTTCTTATTCACGCGGAAGCCAAAAAAAAGGTCCAGGTATTTTTGGCCGAACATGGCGATATGGGCTTGGAGCGCCTGGATGGGGAAGATGCAGAATATGACCGGTTACGAGAAGCACTGGAAAGCCTGCCATTTTTAGCAAGCAAAAAGCTGGTAGTTATTAAGAATGCCGCTAAAAACAAAGAATTTGTGGAGCGAGCTGACAAGTTGCTTGCTGATGTAGCTGAAACTAACGATGTGCTATTGATTGAATCAAAGCTAGATAAGCGCTCCGGCTACTATAAGTACCTCAAAAAAAGTACTGATTACCATGAATACAATGAGCTTGACGGCCTGGGCCTGGCTAAATGGTTGGTCAGCGAGGCTAAGATAGCTGGCGCGTCATTAGGCCAATCAGATGCAATGTATCTTGTAGATAGGGTAGGGGTGAACCAGTTAATGCTGTCGAACGAACTGAAAAAGCTTATTATGTTCAACCCGGCAATTTCTCGAGAATCAATTGAGCTACTGACAGAGCGAACGCCGCAAAGCACCATCTTTGAACTGCTGGATGCGGCCTTTTCCGGCCAGACCAAAAAAGCTCTGGCTATTTACGAGGAGCAGCGCGCACTGAAGGTAGAACCAATCCAGATCATCGCTATGATTGCATGGCAACTACACGTGTTGGCGATAATAAAAACTGCTGACAACAAATCTCCCGACGAAATCGCTAGAAGTGCCAAGCTCAATCCATTTGTGGTCAAAAAAAGTCAGCGCATAGCCAACCAGCTATCGCCAATGGAACTCAAGGCTTTAGTTAAACGTGTTTTGGATTTGGATATTGCACTTAAGAGCATAAGCATCGATGCCGACGAAGCTATAAAGAACTTAATTTTTGAATTAGGAAATTAAAAAACCGCCCCGTAAAAGGGCGGTTTAGTTCCAGTAACTAGCTGATTATTTCTTTGCAGCTGGTTTCTTGGCTGGAGCTTTCTTTGCAGCAGGCTTCTTGGCAGCTGTCGTCTTCTTTGGCGCGGCAGCTTTCTTGGCTGGTGCAGCTTTTTTAACGGCTGGCTTTTTTGCAGCGGGCTTTTTAGCTGTAGCTGATTTAGTGCCAGTAGGCTTGCTAACGCCGGCCGCTTTCTTTGCAGCTGCAGCAAGCTGTTTTTGCTTGCGAGCTACTTTGTTCTTATGAAGAACATTCTTCTTTGCAGCAGTGTCTAGTGCGCTTTGAGCCTTGCTCTTAGCTTCACCAGTCTTCTTGCTTTTGCCAGTTACGGCAGCATGAAAAGTCTTCAATGCCGTACGCAAGTTTCGCTTGGTTTTTACGTTTCGCACAGTAGCTTTACGGGCTACCTTAACGCGCTTCTTTGCTGATTTGATAATCGGCATTCTATTAATCCTTCTTACTTCTTATGTTTGTACAGGTATCGAGATTGAATATAACGGTGTCTCAACTATTTGTAAAGGGGTGACCGAGAGAGCAAGGTGTTGTTTATTCGTATCATGTACCTTTACAGGACATAATACTTATGGTACATTCATGTTAATAGCCTAAAAATAAAAAAAGCCATGGACCAACAAAAAGCCGATCTAATCAAAAAGATTTCCGAATCTACCAATGTACTGGTGGCTGTAAGTAACAGTCCATCCGTTGATCAATTGGCGGCTTCTATTGGTCTAACGCTGGTTTTAAACAAGTTAGGGAAGCACGCGACATCAGTCTTTAGCGGCGCTGTTCCTAGCACCATAGAATTTCTAAAACCTGAAGAGACTTTAGAGAAAAATACCGATTCACTACGTGACTTTATTATTGCGCTTGATAAGTCCAAAGCAGACAAGCTGCGCTACAAAGTAGAAGACCAGCACGTAAAAATATTTATTACACCGTATCGTACCTCTATAACAGATAAAGACTTGGAGTTTAGCCAAGGTGATTTTAATGTTGATGTCGTGGTCGCGCTTGGCGTGCATGAACAATCCGATTTAGATCAGGCCATTACTGCTCACGGTCGAATACTGCACGATGCTACGATTGTTTCAGTTAACAATGTAGTGGGCAATTCACTCGGCTCCACCAAGTGGGAAAACAGCACAGCTAGCAGCATTTGTGAGATGGTTTCAGAAATCACTGACCAATTAGGCAAAGACGCTCTAGACGATCAGATAGCCACAGCATTACTGACGGGAATCGTTGCCGAAACCAGTCGCTTCAGTAATGAGAAAACAACTGCCACCACCATGAGTATCAGCTCAAAATTAATGGCCGCAGGTGCTAACCAACAATTGGTAGCTAGCAAGCTTGAAGAACCCGCCGATGACGTTGCTCCAGAGGTAAACACGGTACACATTGATGAACTTGCGAACGAGGTTGATGAACCACCACAGGCACCGGCGTCGCCAGACACGCTGGAAATTAATCACGAAGCCCTCGACGAGTTAGTAGCTGAAACGAGCGATGAAACGCCGGAAGAAACAGAAAAAGATCATCAAATTCACGTAGACGAGCATGGTCAGATGCGGCCTGCCGCAGAAGTAGCCAAGGAAGAATCGGCTGCAGCGCCACTGGACGCACCTGCCGATACGAATCCATTTCAGGGTTCGCGCCGTATGACAGAAGCCCCTTCACGTGGCGGTACTCTTACCGGCATGACACAAAATGACGAAAAAGAGCAGATGATTGATCCATTGAATCTTCCAGCGGTAGATCAAACTATGCTCAGCCATGATTCAGGACCTGCGCAGCCATCTTCTCAAGTGGAAACTCCGCAGCCAGAAATCCCTGAGACTCCAGAACCAATTGTTCTTGAGCAGCCTGAGCCCGCAGTTGCGCCTGAGGTGCCTGCTGATGTAACGGAGCCAGCCGCAGACCAGACACTAGAAAGTCTTGAGCGAGCAGTAAACAGCACTCACATAGAGGAACAGTCTGCGCAGCCGACCACTGATCCAACTGCCGAGCTCGACGCTGCGCGCAGTGCGGTACTTAACGCAATTAATACAGGTCCAGATCCAGCACCAGAAGCAATTCAGGCCTTAAACGCCATGCCATTTGAACTACCTGCCGAGGAGAGCGCGCTGCCTCGACTGGATACTGCTGTGACGGACCCCACGGCGCCACCAACGGTGCCCCCACCCATGATGCCACCGACTGCGGAATTCAATTTTCCTGCAGATTTGAACAAGGTGGATGGCATGCAATCTGATGATCAGCAGCCTCCAATAAATCCTTTTAACCTACCACCAGCTGCTTAAAACCTGTTATCCTACCGGATATGGACGGCATTTTACTTATAGACAAACCATCGGGCTGGAGCAGCTTTGACGTAGTCGCGAAAGTTCGCGGTATTTTAAAGCATGAAACGGGGATCAAAAAACCGAAAGTAGGGCACACTGGTACGCTCGATCCACTGGCGACGGGGCTTATGATCGTGGTGACAGGCTCTTACTGCAAGCGTGCCCAGGAATTTTCCAAACTGGACAAAACCTACGAAGTAACAATGCGGCTAGGGATCACCAGTACCACCGGTGATGAGGAAGGCGAAAAAACAGTAGTGTCAGACCAAGTGCCCTCCAATGAGCAAGTCGACGCAGCCCTACAGAAATACGTCGGTGATATCATGCAGACCCCACCCATCTTCTCGGCCATGAAAATAAACGGCCAGCGCGCTTATAAACTCGCCAGGGAAGGCAAGGAAGTAAAGCTCGAGGCCCGACCTGTCACTATTCACTCTATTGAGCTCACAAATTATGACTACCCAACAGTTACATTCACGGCGCACGTCGGTAGCGGTACCTATATTCGATCACTTGTAGAGGATGTTGGCACAACACTTCAAACCGGCGCATATATGTCGGATTTACGGCGTACAACCGTGGGTGAATTTATAATAGAAGATGCGCTGCAGGTAACAGAAGTCAGCTTAGACGCCATAAAACTGTTACAATAGGCGATTGACTAGCTAACCCGGAAAGTACACGTGATCCTATCTATCAACATTGCCGAAAAGTCATTCGGCGACAAATTACTCTACAACGACCTGCGTATTGATATTCAGGACGGTGAGAAAGTTGGCTTGATAGGCCGAAACGGGACCGGCAAAACTACGCTACTAAACCTGATTACTGGTGATGACACGGATTTTGATGGGGAAGTGCAACTAAAACGCGGCACCGTGCTTATATCGAGCCGCCAGGAGCATCACGGCTATGAGGACATATCGGTCCTGGAATATGTACTAAGCGACCTGCCTGAATACACAAAACTCAAGCACATCATCGACACCTATCCGGCAACTATGGGCGATAACCACAAGAAGATGCAAGAATTTTCTGATGCTATTGAGCGGTTCGGGGATCTTGGCTACTACGAGGTAGAAGAAGAGATTCTGCGCGCCCTCAACGATTATCAAATAGATGAAACTAAAGCCCGAGGACTGTTGTCGGAACTCAGTGGCGGCCAAAAGCGCCTGACAGAACTTGTCAAAGTCCAACGAGCCCGTGCGCATATCGCACTGATTGATGAGCCAACAAACCACATGGACTATGTTGCGAAGCAAGCATTTATTAAGTGGATGAAAGGCGCCCGCGAGTCGGTATTGGCCATTACTCATGACCGTGATGTGCTAAAAGCGGTTGATCGCATAGTCGAAGTTCGCGATGGACGGGCTTTTGCGTTTAACGGCAACTACGACAATTATCTCAAAACCAATGCCACCAAAATCACCGGGGAAGTGAATGAGTTCAATGTAGTGCAGCGTCGTATAACTAATTTACGTGAAAACATTATTCGATTCCGTCGACTAAAAGAACGGGCCCGTGACCCCGGTACAATCCAGCGTTTTAAGTCGCTGGAAGTAAAAGCGGTAGCTGAACTTGCTGATCTTGAGACACGCGAAAAGCCGTCATTCTGGATTGACCGTGAATCAGCTTCTGAGCTGAACACAAAGATGAGTGACGCGTACGAAAAGCACAAGGCCAAAAATATTCGTGTGCGATCCAAAGAATCCAAGGTTGAGGCCGAAGGCAAAAAGCTGCTGGACGTACATAAACTAAGCCTTGGCTTCAACGAGCCTCTGTTTTCGGATATCTCCTTCACACTATTTGAAGGCGACCGCCTGCGTTTGCACGGCCGCAACGGTGCTGGTAAATCCACTATAGTTCGCGCAATTGTCGCGACTATGGAAAACACTAAGCTCGAATCTAAAGTATTTGATGGTCATATAACGGCCGAGCCGGAGCTAAGTGTTGGTGTGTATGAGCAAGAAATTGCCGAAGAGTTCTTGAGCCTCACGCTAGGTGATGCCATCGAAAAAATCCTTTATGCCAAAAATGTTCCAGTTAATGAACAGAAAATTAAGCAGTTACTCGGTGACTATTTATTCGAGCCAAACAGTGACTCGAAACTGCCCGTGTCCCAACTGAGCGGGGGACAAAAAGCACGACTGCAGCTGATCAACATGCTGGCGGGTGATCCGCAGTTGCTTATTCTCGATGAGCCGACTAATCACCTGGATCTTCCGAGCATCGAAGAACTGGAAGACGCTTTGGCGGGTTACCACGGTGCTGTCATTTATATTTCCCACGATAGCTACTTCGCTAAAAACCTCGGTGGCGAATGCATCAACATTGACAAAACAGCATAAATATTGCTATAATATAGTGATATGGGCGAGACAATTAATCTCTTTGAGCGCGATCCCCGCAAGCAGTTACTGCAACACGTAGACAGCCTGTTCGAGCTGGTGGACAGCTTGGATGGATTATCGCAAAACGATGCAGTTCACCCTGCTACCTTAGAGGAGCAGGACACGCGACAGGCGCTCCTAAAGGCAATTATTTCCGATCAACTCAGCAAGCGAGTGTTTCAGCATAACAATCAGGCCGACACATACTCGATCAGTCACGATACGTACTTGAACATCGCCGGGCGGATAGTGTACGTTTCGGGCGTTGATAAACTTCCTGGCGATGCAGGGTATAAATTGCCTCTAGATTTTGAAGATACCGCCATGGATGCTGTTGGTATGCTCTATGTCACAAGAGATGAAATGCCATATATGGTGGAGTTTGCAGAAGGCGAGACATTTGATCCGCTTCAGGAACAAGAGCATCGCCGCCGATACCTGAGTGCGGAAGATAGCAGGACGTTTTCTGAAGGTATTGAGCTTATAAAGGCAGACCTTCAGTCCCAGCAACCATTCGATGACTAGTCTACCCGAGAACGCATAGTTGCGTAACAGGGGAGAGTATGGTAGTATTCTTTTAACGCCATCACTAATCTCTAATTTTGGACTATAAGGAGTTACATGATTTCAACAGAGAAGAAGAGCAAAATTATTGCCGAACTACAAGCAGACAAGAACGATACTGGATCACCAGCCGTACAAGTTGGTATTTTAAGCGAACGCGTTCGTGAATTAACTGAGCACCTCAAGGTGAACAAGCACGACTTCATGGCTCGACGCGGCTTGCTACAAGCAGTAGGCAAGCGCAAGCGATTGCTTAAGTATATCGCTGAAAAAGACGGTCAAGCCTACCTCGACCTCATCAAAAAACTCGGTATTCGCCGATAATTTGCATAGACTCAGGCATCTCAAACGCTGAGATGCCTAGCTTGTGCACATTAAATCAAAAGTGAAATCCACTTAGGCAGAGACCAGATATACCCTGCGCTATCAGCACAAGGCAGTGCCGTATATTTGTACCTTGCCTAAGACCCACTTTTAGAAAGGTTGGTATCAATGGGAAAAACCATTAATCCACTCGGAAAAGAAATAATTACAGTAGAGACCGATCTTTGCGGTCAGAAACTAACACTAGAAGTAAACCGCGTCGGTTTTCGTTCATCAGCTGCAGTTTTAGCCCGCTACGGTGACACCGTAGTGCTTGCTACTGCGATGGTGAGCAAGAAAACAGTTAAGGGCATGGATTACTTCCCACTCTCAATTGACTACGAAGAGAAGATGTACGCCGCTGGGAAGATTAGCGGTTCACGTTTTATCAAGCGAGAAGGTCGTCCATCTGATGACGCAATTCTAATCGGCCGTATTATCGACCGTCCAATTCGTCCGCTATGGCCCAAGGGTTACCGCAACGAAGTGCAGGGTATTGCGACCGTTCTGTCTATGGACCCAGTTTTTCGCCCTGACATGATTGCAATGATTGCCCTTAGTGCAGCATTTATGCTGACTGGCGCTCCATTTGAGGGTCCCGTTGCTGGACTCCGCGTTGGTATGCTCGACGGCGAATACAAAGCATTCTTAACTCCTGAACAACTCGATAATGGTGTATTAGACCTCGTAGTCGCTGGTACTGAAAACGGCATCATGATGGTGGAAGCCGGTGCTAACGAAGCAACCGAAGAGCAAATGGTTGCAGCTATGGAATTTGCACAAAAAGCCATGCAGCCAGCAATTGCTATCCAGAAAGAACTGGTCAAAAAAGTTGGCGTAACTCCTATGGAATACGAAATCATCAAGCCAAATGACGACATCCAGAAGGAAGTTGACGCTTGGGTTGACGGTAAGCTCGGCAAAAACCTACGCCTGCCGTACCCAGAACGTAACCAGCTGATCCAAAACTTGCGCGATAGCTTCCACGAAGCGATGACCGAAGAACACGGTGAAGAATACGACACATTGCGCAGTGAATATGACGAAGCCTTTACGATGGCGCTGCACAAAGATGTGCGCAAGGGAATTGTAGAAGATAGCATTCGCCCAGATGGTCGTAAGCTTGATGAAATTCGCCCCTTAAGTTCAGAAATTGGCTTCTTGCCACGTGCACACGGTTCAAGTCTGTTCACTCGTGGTGTAACCCAAGCTTTGAACGTAGTTACACTGGCGCCGTTATCATACGTGCAGCTAGTCGACACTATGGAGCGTGAAGGCGAACGCCGCTACTTGCATCACTACAACGCACCAGGCTGGACTGTTGGTGAAGTAAAGCGACTTATGGGGCCTGGACGCCGCGAAATCGGCCACGGATACCTTGCAGAGCGCGCACTACTACCCGTGCTACCTGACGAAGCTGATTTTCCGTACACTATTCGATCAGTAACTGAAATTATGTCTCAGAACGGTTCGACCTCAATGGCCGCTACTTGTTCTAGCACTTTGGCGCTGATGGATGCGGGTGTGCCACTAAAGGCACCGGTCAGCGGTATTGCAATGGGTCTAATGATGGACGGCGACAAGCCATACGTCATGAGCGACATTGCGGATGCTGAGGACTTTGCAGGAGACATGGACTTTAAGGCAACAGGAACCAGCAAGGGCATTACTGCACTTCAAATGGACATGAAAGTTCATGGTTTGCCGATTGAAATTCTAAAGACCGCACTTGAACGCGCCAAAGCAGGCCGTCAGCACATTCTTGAGCACATGCTCACGACCATTGCTGAACCAAAGACAGAACTAAGCCCATACGCACCACGCGTAGAAAGCATTCAGATTAACCCAGACAAGATTCGTGACGTTATCGGTAAGGGCGGGGAAATGATCCAAAGGATTACCGCCGAAACTGGTACCGAAATTGACATCAAGGATGAGGGTATAATCATGATCGCAAGCCCAGACAAGGAAAAGATCGAAGCTGCTATCAAGTGGATTCGCTCAATTACTGCTGAGCCAGAAGTTGGTACCATCTACGAAGATGCACCAGTTGTGAGCGTCATGGACTTCGGTGTATTCGTACAGATCATGCCTGGCAAAGACGGTCTTGTGCACGTTTCTGAGATGTCCGAGGATCGAATTAACAAGCCAAGTGATGTAGCAACAGTCGGCGACAAGGTCACCGTTAAACTTATGGCAATCGATGAAAAGGGACGTTTAAACCTCAGTATGAAAGCTGTCACACGGGAGCTTAAGGACAAGTAATGAAGCGCGTCAAAATCTATCCCAGTCCACGGAAAGTCACACTTGCTCTTGGGGTACTGTACGTCGTGATTGCCGCAGTAATGGCGATTGTGAGCTCGATGAATTTTGACAAGCCTGGATTTTGGAGCAAGGCCGCACCTATCATATGGGCGACTTTGGCAATTTTTTGGGCATGGGAAACCAAGCATTCACTAAAAATTTATCGCAGGAGCCGCAGAACGAAATGAAACAACTTTCTAAAGGTCAATCAATTGTTGCAGGGCTAATAGGACTGATACTCGCGTATCTACTTGTTGCAAGAGCAGTTTTTACCGGAAGTTATTGGCAGTACTTAGGAACGCTTATCCTGCTAATCCTGAGCATCAAGTTGCTGATTAAAGCATTCACAGGTAATGGGAAGTAACGATAAGCAAGCGCGTCTTGAACAGATTAGGGCAGACATATTACAAAACAATGTCTGCCCGGACCTGGCCAAGCAGGCAGTACAGCTGGTATTTGGAACTGGCAGTGTTGATGCAAAACTCGTCTTTATTGGCGAGGCACCAGGAAAAAAGGAAGATTTAACGGGCATGCCATTCGTGGGCGCAGCCGGAAAATTCCTCGACGAAATGCTCGCAAGCATTAAGCTTAGTCGAGAGGACATTTACATAACAAATATCGTTAAATACCGTCCGCCCAACAACCGTGATCCGCTCCCGGCAGAAAAGGCTGCGTTTTTACCGTATCTGCTCCAGCAGCTTGATACGATACAACCAAAATTGATTGTCACCCTAGGCAGGCATAGCATGGATGCTATTCTGCCCGGGCTGAAAATCAGCCAAGTGCACGGTCAGCCACAGCGGCATGAGGGAAGAGTATACCTGCCTCTTTACCATCCGGCGGCCGCACTATACAACGGATCACTGCGACAAACATTGCTTGAAGATTTTGCGCGGATTCCGGAATTCTTACAGAAAATATAATTTCCTACTAAAAAGTAGAAAGGAACTAAATGAACGATCAACCAAACAACAACCAAGGGAAAAAGCCGCCACAGAGGCCAGCTCGTAATTCGGGCGGTCCAAAGCGACCTAATCCTAAGGCACAAAACAATGGACAGGCACCACTGAGGTCTGTCAGCCGTGGTGCTGCAATTCGTGCCCAAAAGCGCACCCAAGAAGATGCACACCGCGTAGCTAACCAGTACACACCGGCACAGCCCGCGCAGCAGGAACGCGGTCGCGCGAACTTTATTGACGACAATCCACGCCTAAAGATTATCGGTCTTGGTGGAATGGACGGTGGTGGCTCTAAAAACACGATGCTTGTCGAGTACAAGAACGATGCCATTATCATCGACTGCGGAAGCGACCTTGGTGTCGACCTTCCTGGTATCAACTACGGTATCGCCGATCTTTCCTACGTTGAAAGCATCAAGCACAAACTAAAGGGCTACGTAATTACGCATGGTCACTTAGACCACATCGGGGCATTGCCACACATGGTGCCACTATTCCCAGCACCAATTTACGGCTCCAAGTTCACGATTGGTCGCGTTGAAGAAATCTTCCAGAACTTTGGTCTACCAATGCCCGAAGGTTTTGAGCTGCGCACCGTCATGATGAACGAAGACACGCACGAGCGACTAAAAGTCGGTGATTTCTACGTAGAACTTGTGCGCGTTACGCACTCTATTCCAGGATCAACCGTTGTGGTTGTTGACACTCCAGTCGGCCGCATCATAAACACCGGTGACTTCCGCCTTGACCCTAATCCACTCGACCACGAGCGTACTGATACCGAACGACTTATTGAACTCGGTAACGAGGGAGTGTTAGCACTTCTAAGTGAGAGTACTACTACGGAACGGCCTGGTCGTACTCCTTCAGAGAGCACCATTGAGCCGAGCTTTATTGATCTAATGGAGCGCGCACCTGGTCGTATATTTATGGCTATGTTCTCAACGAACATTAACCGCATCCAGATGATCGTTAACGCCGCAGTGCACCACAACAAGAAAATTGCCCTTGATGGCCGCAGTATGATCAGTACACTTGAAATGGCTGTTCGCCACGGATTCGTAAAGATTCCAAAAGGTACATTCGTGCCAATTGCTCAGGTGCCTATGCTTAAAGACAGCGATGTAGTTGTTGTCTGTACTGGTTCACAGGGAGAGCCAAGTTCTGCATTGCAGCGCATGGCTAGTGGTGATCACCGCCATATCAAGCTTAAAGAGCAGGATACTGTGGTTCTGAGCTCAACGCCGATTCCAGAGAGTGGCAACGATGCGCTCATTGGTAATATGGTCGACGACCTGATGCGAAAGGGTGTACACGTCTTCCGTCACGAAACACATCTTATTGATGGTTGCGGACCACTGCACGTTTCAGGTCATGCCAGCATCGACGAGTACAAAGACATGATCAATATGACCAAACCAAAGTTCTTTGTGCCAATCTACGGCTCATACCGTTCAAAGCAGCGCCACATTGAAATCGCTGTAGAAGAAGGCATTGCTCGCAAGGACACGGTAAACGCCGAAAACGGTGAAGTTATTGCTTTCACCCCTGACACCATGGAAATAGCTGGGCGTGTACCTTATGGCACCATCTTGGTTGACCAGACTGGCGCCATCGTCAGCAACGTGGTTATC
>JBBQKK010000015.1:0-15747 GCA_038326785.1 Saccharimonadales bacterium (SeqCode)
GGTTACCAAAAACTTGTCGACAGCTACAACTTCACCAACAGGATTGCCGGCTTGTACTAGCTTGTCGAAATGAGTATTACCCGAGTTCATTTAATCGTTTCATCATTAATCATTGATTCTAAATTTTTGCGGTTATCCATGAAGCGTTGCCGCAGAGAAAAATCAAAATAGCTGTTTCGCGTGCGCATAACCGTTCCCGCACCCAAATTCGGCTGCATGCCAATACTTAGAAGTGCATGAGGGTGAATTTCTTTTCTAATCCAGCCGATTAGCTTTTGGGTAAAGCTAGGCGCAGGGTCAGCACTGAAGCTCATGTGAAGCACAGGTGCCTTGGTACGCACTTTCGCCAGAAAATCCAGAATTATCTTGCGGTCTGATTCTTGCAAGGCATTGAGGTTGTTTACTGTTATAAATTCATCCAGCAAGCGACTAGTCTTTGGCATCTTTAACGCAGTTCCTGGCTCACGGATTGCAGCCTGACGGAGGAACTCATCCAGTTCCTGCGCACTACGCAACAAATGACCAACGTCAACTCGGCTGACGATGTGTACTGGTAATATTAGCTGTGCTTCCGTTTTATGCTCCATCCGTGATGTCTCGAATTATTGCTTCCTTGTTTGTTTCCAGGTCGCTGATTATATATTCCAGCTGGTCATTCAAATCAATTTGATTACCAATTGCACCCAGTACATAGTGGTTAACTATATCTGCCATGTTTTCAGTAAATCGTTGTGTCAGGCGAGCTTTTTCTTTGGCAACTTCTTCAGAAAGCTGCTGGCTCATGACTTGCCGTTGCTGCTCAACCGCTTCTTGGGTCTTGTTGATAGCGTCTACTGCCAGCTGTTTAGCATCCGTTATAGATTCTTCATATTTGGCAAATTCACTTTGAAGTTTGGTCGTAATTTCGGTCTTCATGTACTCATTTAACTGAGATGTTGTAAGCCTAAGATCCTGCTGCAAAAACATAGCGTTTTCGCCAATAATCTTTTCGAAATGAAGCCGGCCACGGTTACGAAGCTCTTCGCGGAATTCATCGTTAAAGATATGTTCTATATCTTGTTCTGCTTGTTCCTCGTATGTGCCTATGGCACTCTTAGATTTGTCACTTTTGGCACCAGGGCCTAGGCGAATTGCTACCCAAATAAAAGAGGAACCGCTCGCAATGAGACTTGCCAGTACTAATGCTAATCCCCACTCGTTCACTTTTTGGTCCCACCTACTTACGTGATGTTTAAATCCTTAGTAGTAAATATACCCCAAACAAGCCGCTTATGAAAATAATTAATCCTATAATAACGGCCTGCATCATGCTACGCGTAATGCTTTTTTTAGATAAGGGGTTGCGCCCCACGGAGTAGACACCGCTTCTAACCCCTGCGTACATAATTGTGGAAGCGACTATTGCACTAACAATAAATACAACGACACTGGCATAAGCACGTGCCGCACTAACTTCCTTACCCGCAATCGCAACTGTGGCTTTTTTCAGCGCCTCGGGCACATTGGCTTCGTCTATTTTTAGCTGTGGGTTCTTGCCCACCCCTATGTCAACCTTGACGCGACCTAGGTTGACCGTAACATTCTCGGACCCGCGCTTTACTTCGGTAGTGCTAATTACCCCTTCTCGTCCATTAAAGTCGCTAATCGCACGGCCAATTACGGCCGGCTCTTCTGATCTTGCCTTCATGCCGACGCCGTTAACCGCGGAAACAGTTACGAAATCCCCGGCCTTTATTTCGCCATTTTGATCACTAACCAGCACATCGAATCTACCTACGGTCGCTACAAATACTTTCTGATCATCTGAAGACAGTGTAATGGGAGTGTCGTTGGCATTAATAATCACACCAAACATCCGCTCCATGTCTTCGGACTTCACGGGCTCAACTTTGGTGGCATCATCCTGTTTTAGCCTGACTATCATGCCTTTTTGCAGCTGCGTGTCAGCGCCATACCCCTGGGATAGTTGCTGTGCATTCAGTGGGCTGACAATACTCAGACCAATTAGTACCAGTAGTGCCACTAAGGCAAACGAACGCCGTAAATAGAACAGATTTGTAATTTTTGTTTTCATTATTTTATGACGTAATTATAGGCCTGAGTCATGCCGAAATCAAGCTACTATGAATTAGCAACAATTGCAGCTAGTGCATTTACAGCGCGCTCAATATCATCTTCGGTGGAATTCCTGCCAAGCGTAAATCGTAGACTTGCTCTGATATCTGCCTCTGCCATTCCCATCGCAGTCAAAACATGCGATGCTTCGTCTTTGCTCGCGCTACACGCAGAACCAGCAGCTGCCAAAATTCCCTTTTCGTCTAATGCAAACAACATTCGCTCATTGTCTTGTCCCGGAACAGTTATATGAATACTGTTGGGAAGTCGTAACTTTAGTGATCCGTTGACTATCACTTCAGGCAAGCGCCCTGTTACATCTTTAATAAATTTATTCTGTAGTTGCGCTATGCGTCGTACTTCTTCGTGTCGGACGACCTGGGTAATTTCCATAGCTTTTGAAAATCCAATGATAGCTGCGACGTTCTCTGTGCCGCTGCGCACATTTCGCTCCTGCCCACCACCCAAAATAATTGGCTGAATGTTGACTCCAGCTTTTACATACAGCATGCCAGACTGTTTTGGGCCGTAAATTTTTCCGCCGTTTATGGTCATAAGATCCACGCCAAGTCTCGATACGTGGATGTCCAAATAATTTGTAGCCTGGCAAGCATCAGTGTGAAGAAGCAGTGGCCTGGCGTTCCCCTGTGCTAAGCGCTCTCGTCTGACAGATTTTATTATCTCTGCAGCCTGCTTAACTGGTTGAATAGTGCCGACTTCGTTGTTGGCATACATCACGCTTAAAAGCACCGTTTTGTCGTCAATAAGTGCGCTTAGCTTATCGATTTCTGCTATTCCTGACTGATTTACGGACAACATCTTTGAAGGGTAGCGTGACGCGGGCGCCATAACTGAATCATGTTCTATAGAACTTACAATCAGGTTGCCATCTGGATACTGCTGCATAACACCGGTAATCGCTAGATTATTAGCTTCAGTACCACCAGCCGCAAACACTACTTCCGAAGGCCGTGCTCCAATGATTTGAGCCACCACTGAACGAGCAGCAGCTATATCTCCTGTAATATCCCGGGCAGCCAAATAGCTTGCCGAAGGATTATAAAATCGCTCCGTCATATAGGGCATCATTGCCGCTAATACTTCCGGATTCACGGGTGTGGCCGCTGCGTAATCTAGATAAATCATTTTTACTAACTATTCCTGCTATGCAGCAAATGGGTAAAGTTCAGCTTTAACCCGTTTTTGGTATGTCTGGATTGCATCGCGTAAATGCCTAGCTTCATCTGGAGTTAATGACTGGTAGTGGCCGTTCTGAGATTTCACAACACCGCTAGGTCGTACGTCGTATCTAGTGGTGACACTCTTTCTTTGGCCATTTTTATCGGCTGTTTCTTCATGCCATACCCAGGTATGCTCGTCTAAACAAAAAAACTCACGCCTTCCGCCCGGCGCAACAGGACCAAATAGTTGACCACCAATGCGAGCTTCATGACGAATTAGATTTCTATACAGCTCCGCTTTGCGCTGAACGGCTTTCTGACTACTAATGTTATTGAACAGTCTGCGGATCATAGTTGTTATGCCGCCTGATCAAACAACGGGTTTTGCTCAGGCAATCCTGCCTTGTGTGCTTCAGCGTCCATTGCCAAGTTTTTAGCTACTTCTAAAGCTTCCAATTCGCGGTCCGTTTTCTGTACAGCCACCACTTCGTTTGGCGTGTCAGCAACCACAGGAGTATTTATGGCTTCAGGGTGTTTCAGAATATATTCAACTCGTAAACGAGCCTGTTCTGGAGTCAAATCGCCAGATAGCAGATCGTTGACGGGGGGTGTTTGTACGTTTTCCACCGCAGAACTACCCACATGGAGTACTTGCTGTGGGTCAACACCAGCTATAGGCGCCAACGCTTCTAAAGCAATATCGGTAGCTTTATCTATTGTGGCAGCACGCCTAAGCATGTCCTCAGGATAACGGCGTTCATGATTTGACTGGTGTTCATTGGTTGATGTGTTCATAATCTTATCTATATAGCAAAGAGTTCTTGCGCGTTATGAGTAGAGGCAGCAGCAAGCTGGTCGAGTTCCTCACCCCTTAGTTCGGCTAAAAAATTAGCCGTATTTAACACATGTTTCGGCTCACAAACAGTACCACGAAATGGCTTAGGAGTCAAGAACGGTGCATCTGTTTCGAGTAGTAGTTTCTGCAACGGTACGGCACGAGCTGCATCTAGTTGCTTCTCATCTTTTGTAAAAGTCATAATGCCATTTAGGCCGATGTACAGGCCCCTAGACAACGCCTGATCTAATTGCTCTTGATGGGCGCTAAAACTATGAATAACGCCTCGTAGCCCCTCGTATTCATCAAATATGCGCCAGAAATCGTCGAATGCTTCACGTACATGAAAGATTAATGGCAAATTATGTTCGACAGCCAGATCAAGCTGGAATCTAAATAATTTTTCCTGATCCTTTTTTGATGAATGCAAATAGTAGTAGTCCAAGCCAATTTCGCCAATTGCAACTACCTTTGGTTTTGTGGCGAGGCCGCGGAACTGCTGGAGCGCATGATCATCATTAACGTATTCACTTCCTTCGTGGGGGTGCAAACCTATCGATGCCCATACATTATTGTGCCGGGCAGCAATCTCCACGGCACCCTGACTATCGGGCAGTCGACATCCAACGGCTATCAGGCGCGTAACATCAGAATCTAGAGCCGATTGAATAACCTCATCTGGGTCAAGGGGATAATCCGGAAAATGTATGTGGCAGTGGGTATCCGTAAGTTCTATCACGCGTTCTATTTTACACCCACTATCAAGTCCATCAGCTCGTCAAAATTGTCAGCATGAGCTACTAGAAAATCATTGTTGTTGAAGTCGTATGTTTTACTTCCAATGTTTGCAATTCTCGCACCAGCTTCTGTATATAAAATTGAGCGGGGGGCGTAATCCCAGACTTTTCCTTCGGCCCCCAGCGACAAAATTCCATCTACTTTTCCTGCAGCAACATACCCCGGATCTCGCATAATGGTAAATCCATTGATTTTTTGCCTAGCTCGCTTCATGGCTTCTAAGTTTTCAGGTTTATGCACGTCGATGCTCGTTTCTAGCCAGCATCGGTTTAATGGACGGTGTTTCATGGTTATTAATTCGCTGTTGCAAGTAGTGCCACCGCCTTTTCGCGCCAACCACATTTCGTCTTTGGCGAACATATACATGAGTCCCCAAATAATTTCACCGTTGTCGATTAAAGCGAGTAGATTTTTGCAGCTTGGTATACCACGAACGAATTGCTCTGTTCCGTCTATCGGATCCACCAACCAATACGTATCTCGATTGCCTTCAATTCCATATTCCTCGCCCTCAATACCGATTGCCGGATCAAGTGAGCGCAGTGTTTCGCGCAAGCGTTCTTCTACGGACTTGTCTAAATGCGTTACGACCGTTTGATCGTACTTGGTTTCAAATTCAACCTTCCCATAAGACGCCATTAGTTCCGGGCGAACGGCCTGCAAAGCATCGGTTATAGCTTTTTCTGCTTGGTCTAAAAATTGCTTACTCTGCATTTGCTGGGGCATCTTTCCTTGGGAATAAGGTGCCTTCCACAGGGTGTATGATGCCGTCTTTGAACATGGCCTGAATTTTGACGGCTGTATCTGGCATGAAAGGTTCCAGCAGATCAGCAATTTGCAGCAAGCAGCTGGCCTGATAGGCCAATACTTCGCGCAAATGATCTGCGTCGCCTTCTTTGTTGATCACCCACGGTTTAGTCTCTTCAATATATTGATTAAGCCCGCGTACCTGTCGCCATACTTCATCTAGTGCACGATCAAACTTACACAACTCAAGTGCCGCGTAATATTGCGCCGTGTCGTGCTCTGCTTCAGGAATAGGTCCTACAACACCCTTTTGATACTGCATGATCATCGCAACTGTTCTTTGCAGCGCATTGCCGAGTTCGTTGGCCAGTTCGTTGTTGTAGGCTTCATGTAGTTTTTGCCAGCTAAAGTCACCGTCATCATAAGAAGGAATATGTCGGAGGAAGTAGTAGCGGAAGACATCGGCGCTGTATTCTTCCAGAATCTCTGCTGGAAGTACATAGTTGCCTAGGCTCTTGCTCATCTTTTGACCGTCAATATTTATAAATCCATGGACATACAATGTTTTTGGCAATGGCACGCCCAGCCCCAGCAGTATGCCTGGCCAAATGGCAGCATGGAATCGCAAGATATCTTTGCCGATTACCTGTACATTTGCTGGCCAAAACTGCTTAAAATCATCATGCTCAGGGTAGCCCAGCACGGTGATATAGTTCATGAGCGCTTCAAACCAAACATACATTACCTGCGTGTCATCTCCAGGAACCGGTACACCCCACTGAATACTATCCTTCGGGCGTGAAATACTTATATCTTCGAGCCCTTCTTTTATGAGGTGCATAATTTCGTGTTTTCGAGTTGCAGGAATAATACGGAATGAGCCGTCTGTAATGGCCTTTTCAATTTTTGTCCCATAGGCGCTTAGGCGAAAGAAGTAGTTTTCTTCTTCGATTTTCTCATACGGCTTGTTGTGGTTAGGGCATACGCCGTTATTCTCTTTGGCTACGGCTTCGGTCACAAATGCTTCGCAACCAGTACAATACAATCCGACATACTTATTCTTATAGATATCTTTTTCGAGTGCTTTCCAGATTAACTGAGCGCGCTGCTCATGGCCTGCATCAGTAGTGCGAATGAAACGATCGTTAGAGATTTGCAGTTGTTTACCAAGCGCGCTAAATGATTCGCTCATTTTGTCGGTAAACTCCTTAGGAGTAATACCAAGCTCTTTGGCTTTGTCTGCAATCTTACCGCCATGCTCGTCAGTTCCAGTGCTAAATATTACCGGCTTACCTTGCTTGCGCGCAGTGCGAGCCAGCACATCAGCCATAACAAACTCGAAGGCGTGACCAAGGTGTGGCTCGCCATTTACGTACGGGATCGAAGTAGTGATGTAATAATTCATACCCTACTAGTCTACCCCAGTTACAGTAATTCCCAAACATCCCTGCAAGCTAAAATGCTTATCGTTTGGATTGCAGCGGTTTTATCTTACAATTTGCTTCAGGACTTGAGTGTTCTAGAATAGTTGTACATTCACAACCAAGGAGCATCGTGACCACTTTCATGGAAATGCTGCAGAAGCAATGGGACCAAGGTAAGTCTGTTTGCGTTGGACTCGATTCCGACCCAAGTAAACTGCCGAACTCCCGAACCATTTATCGTTCCCGCCATGGCAGCCATATGCAGGGCATTTTCAACAAGGTCATAGTCGACATGACCAAAGACTTGGTCTGCGCGTACAAGCCGAATCTGGCGTTCTACACTGGTGCCGAGGGAAAAAGTGCTCTGCGCGAGACGATTGAGTACATCAAATCGGAGGCGCCGGAAGTGCCAGTTATCTTGGACGCCAAGCAGGCCGATATTGGCAGTACCAATGCCGGCTATGTGCAGGAAGATTTCGAATGGTTCGGCGCGGACGCGGTGACCGTGCATCCTTACCTCGGGATGGAAGCAATGCGTCCATTCCTGGATAAGGCCGACAAGGGAATCATTGTGCTGGTAAAAACTTCCAACCCCGGTTCCGGCGAATTCCAGGATTTGGTCGTTGACGACGAGCCCCTCTTCAAAAGAGTGGCCCGAAACGTCAGCACTCGCTGGAATTACAACGGCAACTGCGCAGTCGTGGTGGGTGCTACGTATACCGACCAGCTTCGGCGGGTTCGGCGCCTCATCGGGGACATGCCTATCCTCATCCCGGGGATCGGAGCGCAGGGCGGCGACTTGGAGTCTACAGTTCTTGCTGGCCGAAATAGCAACAACCAAGGGATGATCATCAATTCATCCCGTGGTATTATTTTTGCCAGCGAAGGCAACGACTTTGCAGATGTGGCTCGTTCTGAGACACAAAAGCTACACAACGCCATTACTGACGTACTAAAGCGAGCCGCGAATAGAGGAGCGATCAATGGCAGTAACGCTGACTCTGACAAATGAACAGGCAAGCTGGCTAGTGCAACACCTTGAGGCGCTGGAAAGCGACTGGTCCTGGGGCATACACAAACCATCCGCGGATGTGCGTGAACACGCAAGCTCTGTCAGGAAGAAATGCCAGGACGGTCAATCCAGTAGCCTCTGGGAAGGTCCAGGAAGTCGTTAGTTAAAGAACACTCGTCCTACATAGGGTTGCCGGTCCCCGATTTTACGCATCCAGCGTATTAATCAAAACCGGCATTACCAATTTATTCATTAGTTACTTGATAAGTGCCACAATGAGCAGTGACGGCACTGATATACCTTTAATTTGGTGCCGTGGCGCCACTCTACGGTAACAGCCGTAGCTTCAGCTTCTTTCTGCGTATCAAAAGCCATTTTGTCGACACAAGGCAAAGTCGACTCGCTATTTTCCATCTATAAATTCCTGGCATAAACGCTCAAATACAGCGTTCGTCCAGCCAAATCCTGTTTGCGAAGGATATACACCTTTAGCCGGCGGTTTACCCGGACTTACTACATTATATTTCTCCAAAAACACGCCGTGCTCTTTATACCAGACCAGATTCGTGCGTAGCCATTTCATAGCAATGCGCCGGGCATCTTCATGATATCCATAACGCTGCAGCCCTTTTACTACCAGATAATGCAATGGAGCCCAGCCATTGGGATATGCCCACTGCACTGGTAGCATACCGGGTGCGCCCGGAATCATTTGCTTTACTACTTGCCCGTCCGTTGTAGCTAGCCCGCCTCTATGTTCAAAACGGCGAACCGCTTTCGCTAGTTGCTCAGCTTGTTTTTCATCAACCATACCAGCCCACAACGGATAAAAAGTTGCTAGCGAGCTAATGCTGCCGCGCTTTTCTTTTGCGTAATTGTAGTCGAAGTAATGTCCCCTCAAGTTACTCCACATCAACTCATCTATAGTTTTTTTGCGATGCTCAGCTGCTACATCCCACTTAGAAGCCGTCCGCTTCTCTCCTATCAGGCGATAATATTTTGCAAAGTCAGTTTCGTACTTATATAGCAAACTATTGAGGTCAATCGGTGTATAGTTTAGTGCCTTTCGATCAAACCGGGTTGTCATATCCCAGCCACTTTCGGCTTCGGCAAGGTCATGCAGATAATTAGTGTCGTAATAGCGCGACAGACCGCGGTACACCTGCCGAGCATGAGGCTTGGTTGTACCCATCCAAACATTGTTATATTCCTCTTCAGCAATTCGCATTGCTCTATTGAGCCACTTCATGCCAGGTTCATATGCCTTATATACGTCCCATATAAAACTGGTCAAAAAAGGCGGCTGTGACCGGCCCATTAAAAATAATCGGGAGGCGTTGGGGATGATTTTAAACCGTTCATACAAATGAAGCAGGTCTTCCAGAATGCCCATGACAAGCTCTTTATGTTCTTTATCCAGCATGCCCTGGACCATAAAATAGCTATCCCAATAGTACAGCTCGTTAAAATCAAATTCGTGACCCTCTTCGAAGGCGGGAACCAAATAGGGCCTTGGCATGCCCAACAAACTTTCATCATCCTTAGGATGAAAGCGCGTCAACTTTGGCCAATATTGTTCGATGTATTTTCGAGCTTCGGCTACATCACTAGCGGTTAAGTCACCTTGTCGCTTAAAAGGATTCATGTTTACCATTACTTCAGCCTAGGTCAATCAACTTGAGCGGTCAAGCTTTGCTACTGAATGTTTACCGGAACATCCAAAACAGCAGCATTGGCGTGCAAAAATTCGGTGGCCTTTTGTCGCAACCTATTCATAATTGCAGGGTCTCCGTCTTGCTTATGTGACTGCTTGCGGCCACTCGTTGCATTATATTCTTCGCGAGTTTCCTCATGCCCTCGCATTTTTCTCGATAGCGGCTGCCCGTCCTGCAAAAGACCTTCTGCGTTCATGACTGCAATTGACCAATACACGATGCTTTCAAATTGGGGGGTTGTAAAGTGCTCATCTATGCCTTCAGTTTCAAGACCCACAGACACCTCTTCGTACCCAAAGTCATGACGGACCTTGGCACTCCTAGGCGTAAGTTGCCACATCTTACCATTGCGATCGTTAAAGAACTGTACAGCGCAACATTTATTATCGGGCCTGCTGTCTGAATTGCCCCTTGCGGCCATAAAGTCTATCAGCGTGCGCGGGTCGGGATCACCAATAGGCCGCGAGGTATCCTCACCACCGGCATTGGCATACATAACAGTATGATGAATGGTTACCCACTCTGTCTTTCGTTCTTGGTTAAATCCGTTCCGGGATGGATCAAATTCTTGATGCTGGCGAGCATATTCAATGTAGCTAGTATCAATATTATTCAGAAATTCTTGATAACCCTCTGGTGAAAGCTGCATCGCTTCTATATTCGCCTCTGTTTCGGGCTGCAAGGGGCTAGGCGCTACTTCTTGTACCATCATAGCCCGAGGAGCTTCTACTGCTGGCAGCGTGGTTGTCGTCACAACGGGAACTTCTGTCGACGTAGTGGTCGTTGTAGCCGGTAGCGTTGTCTCCGCTACGACCGTAGTTGGTGTTTCTATTATAGTGGTAGGCGAAGGCTCTGGAGTTTCGACAGGCGGCACAGAAGTTACCTGCGCCAAAACAGCTTCATCCGGCGCACAAATAACTTCAGCGCACGCTAATTCGGCAGTAACGGTTGTTCCCTGCCCGCCCTCATTTTCACTTGCGTGCAGCGCAAGAGTCTGTACTTGCAGCAAGCTTAAAATACCTATCATTCCTGCCAAAAACTTGCGCTTATCCTGCAGGAATTCGTGTGCAACTACATCTATGCGCTGCATAAGTGCCGGCTGCTCAGCTTCTCCCATAGGTCGTACCATAATCGCAATTATAAGGTATGGTGTTAAATATTTCTCTTGTCAAACGCACAACATATGGTAAAGCTTATTTAGTAGCTAACTGGGCAATATAATCCGGATGTTCTAGCGGCAGATTATGCGTACCCTCAAGCATTTCTACTTCAACAAATGCAGGTACGGAAATTCTATGCAAATTATCTAGGGTGATTTTGCTTTCACTCGTGCCATATATCAACGACACCGGTCCAGTCGCTGCCAGTAAATCCTTTTCGACATCTTGATTCGCTATTACATGCTCCAGACTTTGGCTAAACGACTGCCAGCTATGCAGCACACCATCTTCGGCTACACGTTTGGGCTGATTCTTGATGTACATCGGCGCGAGACGTCTGCTAAGCGGCCTGAGAAAAGTACACCATGTGGTACAAAGCAGCCGAGAAGTCCAGCCATAATACGCCAGCTGCCTTATTTTGGTGCCCTTAGTTATATGTTTTTGAGATTCTTCTGGAGACCGATAAACGGGCATGCTAACTAATACCATCTTCTTGATTTTTCGAGGATACATCGCGCCCATACGCAGGGCCAGTAGCGCTCCCATAGAATGTCCCACAACCGTGAATGGCTCTGTAACTCCCGCATGGTCCAAGGTTTTCATTATGCAGGCAATATGAGTCGCGGGACCATAGCGGACTGCGGATGATTTTGGCGAATGACCAAAACCTAATAGATCGACTGCAATAACTCTGTGCGTTTTTGACACCTCTTGTGTAATGTCCTGCCAGTAGCGCAATGATGCAGTCATGCCATGAACAAATACTACCGGGCTGCCTTGGCCAGTATCTATGTAATTCAAGAGTATGTCTGCGGGCAACTTTGCGTTCGGCTTTTTGGCAGTTCGGTGTTTCATAGGTCTTGCTTAAAATGTTTGGTAATACTCGTGTGCAGTTTGGCTGCAGGTCTGTTTGTATGCAATATCTAAAGATTCGCAAAATTTCTGTGCCTGGATATCGCTGTGGTGATAAGAAATAAAGTCTTTCACAGCACCAATCACGCAGTTACGGCGCGCATCGACTGAATGCCCAAGCATGCATAGTTCACGCGTCTTCACTTGGTCGCTCGCAGTACTACCGGACGCATCTCGACCCACACTCTGATAACAAGTAGCTTCGTGTCCCCCAGCGGATGTTGCACACAACTGAAATACTTTAGAAAAATCCCTGCCCACTACAGTCAGAGCATGCGATGTCTGCATCAGATAACACTGTTCTTTGTAGACCTCGTCTACCGCAGTACAGGGATACATAGGATCATCCTGCTTGATATATTCCGTATGGTGATCAGGATTCTGCGAATTCATAATGTTTTCCATAAACACCCCGCCGTGGCAGGAAGTACGCTCCCACTGATCAACTAGATGATCACACCCTTTTAATGCTACAAACAATTCTGCTCCCTCAATTACCATCAGCCCATGCCCTAGACCATGGACGCAGTTATAGTGAAAGAAACTATACTGATTCTCTTTCTTGGGTCCATCACAAATGGAATTGAGTTGAGGAATCAAGCCATCGCCCAGCTTTTCCGATATTTCCTCTATAACTCCATGATAATATCCGGACCAGCAAAAGTTGTCGCCCTGCGTGTATGCCTCGCCGACATCCTGATATTTTGCTCCTGCTGCCCTTCCGATAACATGCGATAACTGATGGCAGTTTGTCCGCATAAAATCGTCTGTTTCATACTTCGACTTCATGTCTGCAAAGGCGACTTTTGGCGAATCGTCTGCAACCATCTGGCCATACCTTGCTTCCCAGCAATTAAAACTAGCGGAGTCCGCTCCAATACAATTGATCGTATTTTGAGAAAACGACGACTCCTTGCGTTCACGGTGCCACGACCAGCCGAACCCGATAGCTGCAATCAGCATAAGCGCAATTGCTGCAATCAATAAAAATTTAACTCGTTTAGACATATTTCCAAGTATAGCAACAGCCCGGGATTTTACTTTGTGGCAACAATCAATTTATTCATGGTGCGGTACAAGTCCATGCCGTGCTTCTTGTAGTGATCCTGGTAAAACTTATATAAAACCTCGGCGTCATCATAAGCTCGGTGGCGATTAGCAACTTTATATCCATGAATTCTTATTACTTCGTCCAATCGGTGGCTTTTCTGTGCCGGATACAGAGCCCGCGACAATCGAACAGTACACATACGATCTTTCTTAAAACTAATACCCATCCGACGGAATTCCTCGCGTATAAAACCGTAATCAAAACTAACGTTATGCGCCACAAAAATTGCGTCCTCAAAAAGGGCTTCAATTTCACTGGCCACGTCCTTGAACTGTGGCATTCCCCAGACATGCTCGTCTTTGATTCCCGTCAGATTGCTAATGAAATACGGGATAGCCTCCTGCGGGTCAATCATTTGTTTGTATTGCCTAACGATCTTGTTGTTTTCTACCCGAATTGCGCCGATTTCAAGCACCCTCGAATTGAGAGCTCCCGCGCCCGTCGTTTCTATGTCAATAAACACCAAAGGTCGATGATTCACTGATGTTTATTATACCCTGAATTTGCCTAGACTACCCTAACCATGAGCGATATACTGGCTGGTATAAAGTAAGCGAAAGGGGGTAATCCATTGAAGAGTCCTAGATCTAACGGGCAGGTATCAAGTAGTGCAGCGCGTGAGGTAAGCGCTAACTAACGCCTCCTTTCAATTTGGATTGGTATCTGTCTAAGAGGCAGAATACCTCAACCGCCGTTCGCTCCATAAGAAAACGGCGGTTTTCTTTTTGACCAAAACTTGCAAACATGAGCGCTATTCGCTACCATGATTGGACAAACCTAAAAACAAAAAACCCATGAAAAAACAAACAAAAACGCCAAAGCGGACGACTACCGCTAAAAAAACTGTCACTAAAAAACAAGTAATCAAAGATACGCCTTTTACTATCCACCGACGCTTCGCCGCAATTACGGCGGTTGTCACGCTAGGCTTCCTGGGATTCATGAGCCTGCTATTCCCGGCCTACTCGCCGGTATCACTTGCTAATAACATTGAGCAAATGCGCCGCCAAACAACTGCACCAAAGCTCGATACATTAAGCGGCAATTATTCAGTGGCAGGAGAAGCCAATAGCGCATCCCTGCTCGTAAAGTATAAAGATGGCGTACCAGAAGAAACCCGTAAGAATATTAATGAAAAAATGGGTGGACGTACCAAAAGGCGTATTGGCCCACTAGGACTTGATATCGTGGATGTAAACTCCGCGAAATCTATAGGTGAACTGATGCAAGAGTTCAGGGGCCGCAGTGAAGTAGAATATGCCGAACCCAACTATGTTGCCAAAAAGTTCCTGACACCTAATGACACACTATATTCGAAGCAGTGGCACTTGCCTAAAATCAGTGCACCCGAAGCTTGGGATACAACCCAAGGTGGCTACGGCCCCATCGCAGTTATCGACACCGGAATTGCCACCAACCAGAGCGACTTAAATGGCTCGCTCATAGCAGGATATAACTACGTGACAGACACGACTGACATCAATGACGACAACGGACACGGCACTCATGTTGCCGGTATAATTGCAGCAAGCAGTGACAATGGAAACGGCATCGCAAGCATTGGCTTCCGTGGCTCACTAATGCCCGTGAAAGTATTGGATTCTGACGGCTCCGGCAACTACGGAGACGTAGCCAGTGGAATAGTGTTCGCAACAGACAATGGCGCCAAGATCATAAACCTAAGCCTCGGCGGATCTTCGTCTTCCCAAACGCTCACCAACGCCGTTAACTACGCATTGTCGCGCGGAGTAGTCGTGGTCGCCTCAGCGGGAAACAATGCAAATAATGTTCCCACCTACCCGGCGGCAATCCCAGGCGTAATCGCTGTTAGCGCGTCTTCCCAAGATGACAATTTAGCTTCATTCAGTTCCTACGGCAGTAATGTCTACATAAGTGCGCCTGGCGTTGGAATTATTTCTACCTACTTAAATGGTGGCTATGCAACGATGTCTGGTACTTCTATGGCAGCACCAGTGGTATCTGGACTAATCGGCTTAGCGCTTTCTAAGGGCACAACTACCCCTGCTACTGTAGTTACCGATCTCAAAACTACGAGTGACAAAATCGGTCCATATCCATATGACACCAACGGCTGGAACCAATACTTTGGTTACGGACGTATAAATGCATACAAACTAGTCGGTATTGCAGCCCCAGCGCCCGCTCCTGCTCCCGCTCCGGAACCAGTTACTGAGCCTACTCCCACCAAAGAAAAGACCAACCGCGGAAAACCCAATCGCTCGAACAACAGTGAAACTCCAAGCCTTCCAGATAACCTGCAGTTCGAAGTCGAGCTAGAAGGAACTGTTGATACATATGATGCAGCCCGTGGAGTCGTCGTATTCAAAGTACGCACCACAAGCAACAACCTGCAACTTACCAGTAGTAACCTAATAGACCTGTACCTAAAGCCAGACACTGCCGTGAGCGGAATAGCGAGCGTTGCGGATGTAGGCCAACTCAAGCCCAACACCAAACTTAAGGTCAAAGCCCTATGGAAAGACAACAAACTTTCTGCAAACGAAATAACGGTTGAAAGTTCACCCGGTAGAAGATAGAACAAGGAAAAAATGAACAAGCTTACAGCATTTGCTATACTGGAGGCATAAATGCGAGAACTATCACGTACTAAACGGATCCTTCTTTTCACCCTAACGTCTGTGCTTCTAATTGTGTCAGGGATACTCTTCCTTATTGGCGGTAGCGTAATCAATAAAGTACCCAAGGATCAGCCTGC
>JBBQKK010000016.1:0-15191 GCA_038326785.1 Saccharimonadales bacterium (SeqCode)
AAACGCCGGCTGAAGTGCAGGCCAAACAACTCGAGCCCCTCAAAAAAGATTTCGAAGCTAAAACTGCACGATCGCTCAAAATTCAGTACGGCGACAAGTCGGCAACCATAGAACCCGAAACACTCAAGAAGTGGCTAGGCGCAACCCGCGACGAGGCCAGTGGCCAGTGGGCCATAAAGTTGGACCCTAAAGCACTAGATGCGCACCTTCAGCAGTGGTCAAAAGATTTCAACATAGCCCCGGGTATAACCCAGATTTCTTACTATGACGATGTAGAAGTGTCACGCAAATCAGGAGCGTCGGGCCGTGCGCTCAACCCAACCGCCATATATGACCAATTAAACAAATGGTATGCGGAACCTACCGACGAACCTGTCGTACTGGCAAGCACGGCTATAGCCCCCAGAATAGTTGCCACCCGAACCTACAGCCAACCAAGCGCCCAGCTGCAAGGCAAACTGAATGACTGGCTTGCAAGCCGCCGCGGGGGCAAATACCAGATCGCAATCCGGGAACTAGGCGGACTGGGCCGCGAAGCTTCTCATAACGTATCCGAGCGCACGGTTATGGCCAGCACCTATAAAACGTTCCTGGCGTATGTCGCATATAAACAAGCCGAAAACGGCGCCCTTGACCTGAATATGCAACTTTATAACGGCAAAAACGTAGAGCAATGTATTGAAGTCATGATTGTTCAATCAGAAAATGAATGCGCCAAAAAGCTGGGGTGGCATATAGGATGGGATAAAGCCGATCAGATGATCGCAGCGGCTGGTTTTGAGGGAGTGTTCATGAACAATTACGATGCAAACAAAAATGTAAGTGGAGACAAACTCGTTAATGCCAAAGAGCAGGCAAAGTTCCTGGCGCAACTTTCCGCGGGCTCACTAATCAACCAGGGAAATACCGATAGGCTGCTCAGCTACATGAAGCGACAAGTCTACCGCGAAGGCATACCAGCAGGATCGCGCGGTGCGGTAGTGGCAGACAAAGTAGGCTTCCTCGACTCCTTCCTGCACGATGTAGGAATAGTATATGGACCCAAGAGCACCTATGCGCTCGTCATCATGTCAGATGGCTCAAGCTGGTCCAATATTCGCGATTTGTCTCGGGCTATTTACGACATTATGAATGAGTAGGGGAAGTTCGTCTTGTCAAAAAGGCAGGGACCAGCATATCCCGCTATAATTAAACACAAGCACTTTGTAAAGTTGTATAATTTTTGTTTTAATTATGGAATGAATGAAAATGAAACAAAAATACCTGATTCAATATACAGAAAATCTGCAAGATGGCTGATTACGCAGTTGATTATGGGAATACTTATGTTGCTGCCCGCGCAGTACATTAGCGAATCATACTGGGTAATTTTCTGGTATCCGTTATGGTTTCTAGGGTTAATAATAATATTTCGATCAATAATAAAATATTCTAGGAATAAAATTATACTTGAACAAAATTCTGTAAAATTCTTATCAGGAGCACTTTTTAGGAAAGAAACCGACATACCCTATGCTCGCATAAATAGTGTAACGCTTAGTGAATTATTTGGAGTACTCCATGTATCCACTAGCGATAACTCAATTAAGGAATCCTACGCTGGCATGCAGCATGCCAATAACCTCCGTGATGAACTAAATGAAAGAATTCGCCTGACTGGGAAACAATCAAATATTAATCCGGCAAATGATGTAGACACACTCGAACGATTAGCTCATCTGCGAGATACTGGAGCACTTACAAATGAAGAATTCGACCTAGAGAAGCAAAAATTGCTGAAATCATAATTCTAGCTAGTACTCGATAATCTGCAACCAAGCTTGCAGCTAGTGGTTGTGCGTGGCTTTGTTCTTCGAACCCTCCCTCCGGGATCCGAGTTCGATCCCCGGGAGGGAAGCACGAAAAAAGCCCAGCCGTGTGGCTGAGCTTTTTGCGTGGTGACCTCAAGGGGAATATTACATATAATGTTCAGTCTTTCTCGGAGCAAGCTCCTGCGAGAGCCTTCCATTATCGCACCCCTTCACGGGGTTCGGCTCGCGCTGCGAGCTAACCAAATCAAAAACCCCAGACAGGCTGGGGCTCTTGATTTGGTGACCCTGCCTATATCGAAATATAGGGGGATTGTTGTCGAAATCATTAGGTGGAACAATATTTTAAGGGGATTGAATTACTTAGCCTCAACTCGGCTCATAGCATCGTAAATCCACTCAACACGCAATTTGCCTTCATTTTTCATATTAGTTATCTCATCAAAACTAAACCAAGCTACATCAAGTATCTCATCTGGTTGAATTCTTAGTTCGCCGCCAGTAATATTTGCTATAAAAGCGTGTCGCACTGGTGATTCAACAGTTTCGTGATATATACCAATCTTATCCCCAAGCTCCACGTCATATCCAGTTTCTTCTTTCACTTCGCGTATTGCAGCTGATTCTATTTCCTCGCCTTTATCAACGTGTCCAGCCGGTAAGTTCCATAGACCATAAACTTTTGGCTGTTTTTCTTGGACTAGTAAGTACTTACCGTCTTCATTTTGAACCACACAGCCGGCTACAACTCGAGACCAGGCAATACTTTCTTCCCATTCTTTTTGATTCATCACATAATAATAACAGGAAGCATAGAGGAATCGAACTATCTAATAGATATGAAAAAGCACCCAGCTATCAAATAAGATAAATGAGTGCCTTTTTAAATCTGAAATTCTTTTATGGTGAAAGGAAGTTGGATGGATTGGAACCAACTCAAGAAAGAGTTGATTGCTTATGGTGATCTGTTCAGGCGAATTCAGCTAAGCGGCATTTAAACAGATAACAGGGGTAAAAGTGCCCAGCACTTGCTGTCTCTCTGCATCAAAGCGGAACATCCCCCCCTATCGGGCGTGGGAGGCGTCGTACATTGACGATTAATGTGCGATGACTAGTGAAGCGCTGTATGTTGCACAAGAACTTGTGCGACATACCACGCGTGTAAACCGTAGAGACATACCCCAACTTCTCTTTAATTTATCTAATCTCTGTACTCAGTAGGAGCGCAAAATTTTTATTTTTTGGTCGCCCTTCGAGATTTTTCTGAAGTACCCATGACAATACATTGACCCAATACGGTAGCAAGTTCACCGCAAAGTGAGAGGATTTGCCTTCTAGTCGAAACCGATATTTTATCTTTTGTACCGATTTTTATTTTCACCAAACGATCTTTAACATTTTCTATAGGCTCGATACCGCCCAGAAAAGACATATGTGCGGAAGAAAAGTGTAGGATATCGCAACAGTTATCGTATATTTTTACAATTTTTATTTTGGGATCAACCATTTGTTGGACATATTTAGCTAGTTCTCTTGAGCCAATATCAGTCATTTTGCCGGTACTATCATCAATTTTTGGTAGCCGTCCAGTTTTTAAGAACCGCTCATAGGCCTCAGGACTCAATTTCGCTGTGCCATCATAGATGATTGCTCCGAGTGACTCTAGGAGTCCTCGTAGATTTGCTAACGTAGAAACATAATTATCTGACTTAAGCGCTATATTAACACCGTCCAAATAATGTAAAAAAGCATTTGCCGCTGGCAAGAACACAGCGATTTCCCACGTGTGAAAGGCACCTCCGTCTTCTTTCATGAAGTCGTGGAGCAGATTTATAATTCTCTTTTCAAGATCAGGTAGTACTTCGAAGTCATTCATATATCCATTCTACAAGAGTAATTGCTATACTACATAACATATGGACAGACTACGCAAACTGTATATGCTTATCAGGATACGATTATTTCAGTTTAGGTACATGATCAAATACCTAAATGGACTAGTATTTAATCCCATCAATATTGCACTTTTGAGCGGTATCGTTACTTCGATGTGTTTGATATTTGTAGATGGAAATATTTTCGAATTTTCTAGACCAAAAGATGGTTCAATTTTCTTTTCAGCTGCAGGTCTTGTAGGGGGCGCGTTAGCAATTATAGTTACGCTAAATACATTGCTACTTCAAAATGCTTTAGAGAAGCTACCAGCCCGGAACTACCAAAAGTTTTCTAACCATAATGGTCTAAACTTTATTTACTTTATGTTGGCTACGATCACCGTAGCATTATTTTACTGCGGTATTTCATACCTAGATATTAGTGGTGAGCCACGCGGCAATCTATTGCGCATTGGGTTGGGAATGATCGTATGGGCACTTATCTTAATCTTCCTATACTTGCGGATAGTGATTCGATCTACAAATCCAATGAGGCAAGTTGTTGGACTTTCACAAAATATCCGCAAAAAAATTGATGAGACAGAAGAGTTAGTAAGCTCATACCTTAAGATTATTAGTACAAATACTGATCAAGATATCATTTCGGAGCGAAATATTCGCAACCAAGTACGCCCGAGAGTTATTGAAGTATTAACTGACTTAAGCGATATGGCAGGTCTTTATAACAGGTTCAACGAGAGAGGCGATACTCAGGTAGCCTTAAACTGCATTCAAACTATTTCTGCCTCTGGTACATATATTTACAATAAGCGAAAAGATAGCGCGATTGCAGTACCAACCGATAATCCTCTGTCTCCAAAAAGCGAGCTTAGTGATGTCTCTCTAAAAATTGATGAAATATTACTGCCAATTTGGGAGGAAGCCCTGAGAAACGATGATAAAGAAACCATTCGAGAGGTGCTCAAGGGGTACCAGTCAATGGTATATGCGTCTATTGACGTAAATCACCGTAATTATGCGAATGAAAATCCATTGATGTCATACACATTTGGAGGAATGAAAAATATCGTAGAGCTAGGGTTAAAATCAAAAAATGTCGAGGCGATTTTCCAGAGTGCAGATGTCTTGCAAAAGATTGCTATACATATTTATGCGAAGAGTGCTCAGAATCGGTTGTCGTCCCAATACTATAAGCAGTGCTTTGATTTACTGAACCTGATTTATACATACGCTGTCGTAAATAATGAAACCGCGATTCTCAAAAACGGATTAGAGGCAGCACTCTATACTTTTGCAGCTGCAATGCTTTCACCAGTTACAGACCGAAATATGCGTGAAATGGCTACTAAGAAATTCTCGGCAACGCTTCAAATAGCAAACTCTAGCAATAATAAGTCATTAGTCGCTGGTGATGAAGTAATGATCCAAGAACTTATGATCCGTAATATTTTTAGTCTTCCTAAAAATGTGCGTACTAAGGATGTGAAGCTTCTTGTAGCACGAACTCAATTAATGATTGAGGCGCTTGCGGACTCTACTGACTCATCTGATATAAGTTTCAATCTCAGTTTTGAGCGTTTTTATGTGCTTACTGGTCAAGCTTTTGCCGACATAATGTCCAATTATACGAAAGTACTTAATGACAAAATAATTGAAGATATCAATGAAATTTTTGAATTGCTCATCCGAATTCAAAGAAATTCTATTGTGAATTACAAATATGGAAGGCGCGCAGATGGTGATGCTGAAATCTACGCCGACCAGTTGAGTATCATCGGAATGGATGCTACAAAGTTTAAGAATAATGAATTAGCACTGAATATCATCAACAGTTTGATGGATTCTGCAGAATGGATGCTTGATAAAGCAAACGCGATTTCCGGTATTGATAGGCAGGCTCTCCAAGCAGTTGAGCACGCAGGTCTTATAGCTTCAATTTCACATACACAAAGACAGTATGCTGTTTCTCGAGAGTATAAATCTAGAGTGCGCGATTTTGAAACTAAATATTTAGCCAAGATATTTCCCGGCGGAGTAGATCCAGATACACGCTACATGCCTTCACCAAATGCTGTCCGACATCTTTTTGATCAGCTAACTTCGGGCAGAGGCGGTAGTGGTTTTCCTCAGTATTTCGAAACCCCAGAGGACAAAGCACTTTCGTTAATTTCTGCTGAATCTATTTCTACTTTCAACGACTACATTTGGAGAGACCTAGCCCCGCCTCAAAATTTGCCAGACCGTTCAGATAGGTTTGATCTATTCTAGGCGGGCTTGAGCAGTAACTCAAAATACTCAGTACCCCAAAAGGAATTTTCTGTTTGACACTTTTCGTACTGGTCAGTGTGTCGGCGGTAAAAACTGTAAAGTTGCCATAAAATCGCTGGTCAATCTCATCAATATGAACCCCAAGATCGCCAGCTCTGGCTACAGTTTTCAAACAAACTGAATAAGATGTAGAATCAGAGTAAACAACGCAACAAACTTAAAGGAGACCCAATGCGGATAAAGATAGACGAATTGCAAGTCAATGTTCTAAAGGGAGTGGCTAAACTCGGATATAAAGATGAAGATGCAAAAATCATTGCAGATGTACTGCTGTATGCCCAAATGCGCGGGAACAATCAAGGAATCACAAAGATTGCGACTGGTGGCGTGCCCACGGCCGAGAACGTTGAAGAATTCAAAATAGTTAAGGAAAACAAATGTGGTGCTTTACTCTCGGGCGGGCACTCAATGGTTGCGACAGCCAGAGCAGCAGATATGGCAGTAGAGCTTGCCGAAAAGCATGGCGTAGGTGTCGTTGGCATAAATCATACTCATACTTCCTCTGGTTCAATAGGCTACTTTGTTCGTAAAATCGCCAAAGCTGGTTACATAGGATTCGTCAGTGTAGGTAACGGTGATTTTGCAGCAGTAGCACCCGCTAATTCTTCGGAACCTAAGCTAGGTACAAACCCATTTGCTTATGCATTCCCGTACGATGGTGGTGAAGTCGTATTTGATACTGCTACTGCCGCCATAGCTTACTTCGGCGTTATGGAGGCAATGCTCAAAGGCGAACCACTTCCTGAGGGTGTTGCAATAAATGCAGAGGGGTCACCGACTACTGATGCCCGGGAGGTGCTAGGTAAAGGCGAAGGCGAATCAGTTGGTGGGGCAATTAAAACATTTGCAGATTATAAGGGTTTTGGTCTTTCATTGTTTGTGCAACTTATGGGTAGTGCATTTACGTTGGCAGCTATACCTGGCGCAAATGAAGAAGATGGTGGCGGTACTTTTGTATTAGCAATTGATCCAGGCTTACTCGCAGGCAAAGAAGAGTACATGAAGCGCGCTAGGCAGCTCATAGACAGCATGCACAATGCTAAACCGATACCTGGCAAGCAAGTTACGCTTCCTGGTGAGCGTGGCGACGCAGTAGCCGAACAAGCTGAAAAATCAGGTGAAATAGAAATCGCAGATGCTATTTGGAATGAACTTGTGACGTTTGTTGGAAATTAAAATGTCTGACAAGCACAAAGTTATAGTTCTGGGTTCTGGCGTAATCGGACTGTCTAGCGCAATTCTGCTGCAGGAATCAGGCTTTGAAGTAGAAATTTGGTCAAAGCAAACTACGCCCAATACTACATCTGATGTAGCAGCCGCATTCTGGTTGCCATTCAACGCAGAGCCACGAGACAAGGTTTTGCCCTGGTCTAAAAGTACCTTTGAGTACGCGCAAGCTAACCTAATAACGGACATATCGTCAGGTTGTGTTACTGCACCATTTTTGCAACTCGCAAATACTAGTTCAAAAATGCCGTGGTGGGCAGATATTGTCCCAAATTTGAAAACAGTTACGGATGGACTGCCCGGTAAATACAGCAATGGATTTGAATTTACTACTATCTTGTTCGATTCTTCTATTTATATGGATTACTTGGTTAATATGTTTTTGAAGCAAGGCGGTACATTCAAATCCAAAGTAATTACTAGTGTAGATGAGCTGCCTGATGGTGTCGTTGTTAATTGTCTTGGTTTAGGCGCAAAAGAAGTTTTCAGTGACGCTGAGCTTTACCCAATTCGAGGACAAGTTTTAGTGGCCGAAAAGAATGGCTTTAATAAAATAGTTCTTGATCCTGAAAAGCAAATGCTTATTGTGCCCAGAAAAAATGACATAATTATCGGTGCTACGGTTCAAGACAACGATAATGATCTAGAGGTAAGGAAAGCAGATAAGGACAGAATGTTGGATTCAGTAATCGACACTTTTCCAGATTTTCAGTGGAAAATAGCTGGCGCAAAAGTTGGCTTAAGGCCGGCTAGATCTTCAATCAGGCTGGAAGTTGAAATCATTGGCAACAATAAAATTGTACACAACTACGGACACGGCGGTTCAGGCTACACCGTTTCCTGGGGCTGTGCCAAAGATGTGGTTGATTTAGTCAACAGCCAATTCTAGCTATTCTCAATTTCTATAAGAAGTTTGAAAAATTCACAAAGCTTCGTAACGGAGTCCTCGTCTAGTTCCATCACAAATTCTGTATCACAAAAGATTCATAATCTTGCTGGGTGTACATCATCTTTGCATTTGGATTTGTAGGGTACTGCAAAGACTTAGGGTCGTACTCTTGATACAGACCCATGATAGGACTTCTTTCTGAAATCACTTCTGCCTTTTTACCAAGCCATTTGTCGAGCTGAGAAAGCTCTGCCTCGGCCGCATCTTTTTGATGCTGCTGATATTGGCTATACCTAGTTCGATACTTATCCAGTACTGGCTGGCATTCAGCTTTGTATTTATCTTTGAACTGGGTCTCAAGCGATTCAAGTTTTTCTTTGTTTACACCTTGGTTGTAGTACTTATTAGTAACAGTAGCAATACTGAAGTCACCAACTTCAACCGTATACTGGCAACTAGCATATTTTTCTTGGTTTTGAGACAGATAGGATCGATCTTCTAATACTTGTTTGTTAGTAAGTTGAGAACCGCCGGTTGCGGTTACATGCGTATATCCCATAAATGCGGCAATTAAAAGAGTAATGCCCACCACAGGAGTTAGTATATTAAATAGCTTATTCATGGAGGTAGAATAGCATTTTTAAACCGTCTACCTATTGGTGACCTCAAGGGGAATATAGCGCCTTCGCGCATATAATGTTCAGTCTTTCTCGGAGCTAGCTCCTGCGAGAGCCTTCCATTATCGCACCCCTTCACGGGGTTCGGCTCGCGTTGCGAGCACACCAATTCAAAAACCCCAGACTAGCTGGGGCTCTTGAATTGGTGACCTCAAGGGGAATCGAACCCCTATTGCCAGGATGAGAACCTGGTGTCCTAACCGTTAGACGATGAGGCCATGATGTGTGACTTATTTTTAAAGATCGCTCGTGCAATTGTATCACTCTGCAGCCGGACAGCCTGGTGTCCTAGTCACGTTCCGCGACCCCGGAAGTTCACGACTGCAAACCAGTTCGCATCGGAACATTCCCTTGCGAATAGCCGCTGGCTATTCTCACGTTAGACGATGAGGCCATGAGCGAGGAAGGTACTTTTTGCGTGTACGCAAAAATATCTGCTGAGCGAGCGGCCTGATACAAAGTATGAGGCCATGACAGCAATTTTACTATAAATGTTCGATTCGGAATCGACTCACCGGTATTTTTCTCTGAAAAATCCGTCGAGCCCGCCTCAGTTTGGTCGCGTTCGCGAGCCAGACTTCCGGCCTTGCAAACTGCCACCGGCAGTTTTCACCCTATTGCCAGGATGAGAACCTGGTGTCCTAGTCACGTTCCGCGACCCCGGAAGTTCACGACTGCAAACCAGTTTGCATCGGAACATTCCCTTGCGAACAGCCGCTGGCTATTCTCACGTTAGACGATGATGCCATGAGCGAGGAAGGTACTTTAATATCTAGTGAACAAATGTGCCGATACAAAGTATGAGGCCATATTTATTAGACCCGCAAATACTACCACAACAGGGATAAAACGTCTAGTGAACGACCGTAAAAGTAAACACCCGAACGCTGGGCTCGGGTGTTTGCTCGTACACTTCACGAAAAGTGCTAAAAATGTAAATACGATCAGATAGAAGTGGCCCTAAGGCGGGGAGGGTGCAAGCTGTAAACAGCAAGCATACAACCTCCCCGCTTGGGACCTTACCTATTTGCCACGTATGCGGCGCGCTTCTTGCCCATGAGGACAAACAGGGCGCCACAGGCAAGCAAGGCTGCTCCAAAGAGGGGCAGGAAATCCTTGATGCCGGTTCGGGGCAATGTAGTCATCTGGACAGGTTGGCTGACCGCAGCGGTCTGAACAGCGGGAGCTGCTTCGGCCTGGACATTAGGTGTCGCAACGGGCTCAACGGAGGGCTCTTCCACGTCGGGGTTATCCGGGTGGGCGGGCTCGGGCTGAGGCTCAGTTGGGGGCTCGATGACATCAGGCTCGTCGGGATGAGCAACTTGCTCGTCTGCTTCAAGTGCCTTGACCGATCCGTCACAGTCTCCTGTGGGGATAATTTGGTCTCCGGCATCGTCAAACAGCAGTGCGGTGATCGCCCATTGCCCGGAGGCTGGGATGATCCACGAAGCTGTGCGGCTCAAGCCTTCCTGAATAACGCCACCTTTCCCGGGCAGGCTAGCAGTGAACATGATGTTCGCCACGAGCTCATCGGGATCACTGAGCGCGATTTCGAAGTCAATCTCATCATGCACCATGAATGCCGATTGCTCGGGCACCGTGTGCTCGGTGTTGAGATGGAACCTGCACTCGACCGGACTGGAGGGGGTCTCCTGCTCGGATGCGGTCATGGTCGTCTCCGACTCCGCCGAAGCGGGGTTGGTGCTGGCCATGAACATGAACAGGGCGACCACAAGGCCGGTGATGAACTTGATGTGCTTGCGCATGGTAGGTAATCTTTCTTTTGAGGGGATATTTCGGACATATCTAACCACCGTTATGAGTAGGTAAGTCCAAAATATGCGCCCAGAAGTAGAAAGCTTCTATCTGATCGTGTTAAGGTACTAAGCAAAACTAATTGCTTAGTTAATATATTATATCAAATTATTTGCTTTTTGTCAATGTCTCTCGGTACTTTAACCCCTGTTGTTGGCCATAATTACTTAGTTAGTTTTTAGGCCAAGAGTTTCATGTATTTCTGATTTTACTGAAGATTTGATGGTGGAGAAGGGGTATTGGGCGGAGCAGCCGCCGGGTCTGTTGCTTGAGTTACGATGCCGCCTTGTTTCTTGTCTAGCGCAGATTTTATAAGTTCGCCGATTCTTTCAGGCGTTAGATTTGGTATATCATCCACGTCAACATAATAGTCATTGGGTTTCAAGGGATCCACGAATACGTCAATAGGAATTGGATTATTGCGAAAGTCTGCCATTGCCAGGCCGCCAATGCCTGCCAGGGAATCGCTGACGTAATTCTGCACGACTCCGGCTTGATTCGTTGCAGAAACTACTATTTTGTAGCTACTGCTGTTTCTATTTTGCTGAGACTGAATATCTACCAAAACTCCCTGTAACTTATGGCCGCCCTGCAGAAGTTTTTCGACAGTACTGTTACGCCGGCGCGATCTCATAAATAGTATCGGACCCAAAAGCAGCATAACCACACCGACAACAGGGAATATAAACAAGAACCAGGTCGAACCCGCATCCTCAACTAACTTCGACTGCATTGGGTTAGCTGGACTATACGCCACTTCCTGCCGAGAACCTATGACGGGTCTACTCGAAGAGCTCATATTGCCTACGACAGTAAATTTCCGATTTGATACTTCATATTCAACAATTGGCCTGTAATACGTGCTGCCGTCGCTCCTGCCCTGTGATGAATCAATAACGGTTCCCGGAGTTTTATGCCAACTGGGATCTATTTGGAACGTATTGTAAGCCAGCACGCTAACACCTATAAATACCAGCCCAAACATAAATAAAAACAGCAATGAGCCGACACCGAACGTTTGTCTCTTTGTACGAAAGGAACCCGTGGGATTATTTATATTAAACCGCATTATTTTTCTTTTTTTAGGTGACTACTTGCAACAAATATAACATTGAATTGCTGAGATGAATACTTTACTAGTACTAGTAATGCAACTCCGAGCCGCCTCATATGACCGGTTCTTTGGGCTTGGGAGTATCCGCTATGCTTATTTCATGCCAAAAACAGACCGTATTGCCGTATACTTATAAGCATAAGGAAAATACATGCAACTGGTTAATGATCGCTGGTACGTACTGTATAGTCATATCCTGGTGGGACTGGCTCTTTTCTGTTTGGTTTTTTCGCTTGGTGGCATGTATGTACCCTCGCTTGAGCCTCTTGCCGTCAAGGCGGGTTTTTCGATAGTAATTGCCGTATTGTCCGGCGCACTTTTATTGTTTAGAATCTTGGCTTTCCCCTTTATGGTTCGGCGCTATGGGCGTATGGCCGCAGTCATGATGCTGAATCTGATTTTTACGCTCATACTGATCACCTTTATTCATACCACTGGTAAATTACATTCTTTGTATCACATTGGATGGGGTCTGACCGTGCTGGCAAATGGCATGTTCGGGCCATACGTTATCGTTGGATACGCGGCGTTGACCACGATTTATCTGTTGTTAATTATCACCGATGTACCAGGGAAAGTTAACTTTGACCCGGTGAGTCTCCTTGGAGTGCTGTTCATATATATCGTGGGAGTAATAGGTTATTTCATTTGGAAGCGCGCTTATGCTAGCGGGGAAAGCGCCAAGATTGCGCAGCTTTCTGGTGCACTCAAGAGCAAAGAATTGCAGTCAGAAATTCTTTTACAGTCCATTGCAGACGGTGTGATAGTCGTAGACAACAACAATATGATTACTATCATCAACCCTGCTGCCGCACTCATGACGGGATGGAGCCCTCAGGAAGCACTGGGCATAAACGCGAACGACGTTGTTTTACTACGACTCGAAGACGGCAAAGATTTGGATGCGAACAAAAATCCATTCACTCAGGTTGCGGAGCAAAAACAGCAAGTTAGTCAGGTACTACAGATCGCCAGCCGAGACGGCAATACCAAAATTGTATCAGTCATTGTTTCGCCCGTTATCTTGCCGCAGAGTGCTAACACCATCGGGTACATCGCAGTTCTCAGAGATGTCAGTGCTGCGCGCGCAGAAGAAGCTAAAAGAGCCGAATTTATTAGCACCGCCAGCCACGAAATGCGCACCCCGGTAGCGGCCATCGAAGGCTACCTGGCGCTAGCAATGAATGACAAAGTTAGCAATATAGACAACAAAGCGCGTGGCTTCCTTGAAAAAGCCCATACTAGCACACAACACCTAGGCAAATTATTCCAGGATCTTCTAACGAGCGCAAAAGCAGAAGACGGTAGGCTCGTAAGCCATCCCGTCGTAGTAGATATAGGGGAATTTTTAGATCAAGTTACTGAATCTTTGCGTTTTTCCGCAGAGAAGAAGGGCTTACTGATTGACTATATGGTGGGGGCGTCACCAGGCGCAGATAGCAACGCAGTCGGCAACAAAGTAGTCCGTCCGTTGTACTACGTATATGCCGACCCAGATAGGCTGCGGGAAGTTATTACTAATTTATTCGACAATGCGGTCAAATATACAGAGACCGGCAAAATTACTATTGGACTAACGGGCAACAATGACGTGGTGCAAGTTTTTGTAAAAGATACTGGTCCAGGAATACCGGCTGCTGACGTTCCGCATTTGTTCCAGAAGTTCTACCGAGTTGATAGCACCGCCACGCGTACTATCGGCGGCACAGGACTCGGCTTGTTTATTTGTAAAATGATTATAGAGCTCTACCAGGGAAGAATTTGGGCAGAAAGCGAAGTTGGAAAGGGCAGTACCTTCTATATAAATCTGCCACGCCTTTCAAGCCAAAAAGCATCTGAGTTGCTACTAAAGCAATCGCAGTCTTCCACCCCGGTTAACACACTTACAACACCGCTGGTATAAAAATACCAATAAAGGTACAATTGAACTAACATAAGCATCAAGAAAGAAATTAACAGGGGTACACGATATGGCAAAAATCATGCTCGTCGAGGACGACAATAATCTACGGGAAATATATGAAGCTCGTTTGCTTGCCGAAGGTTATGAGATAGTCTCTGCCAAAGATGGCGAAGAAGCACTTGCTATGGCAGTAAAAGAAAAGCCGGACCTGATCATATCTGACGTCATGATGCCAAAAATCAGCGGATTCGATATGCTGGATATTCTTCGCAGCACCCCTGAAACGAAGAATACAAAAGTCATCATGATGACCGCTTTGAGCCAAGTTGAGGACAGGGATCGCGCAGACAAGCTCGGTGCTGATCGCTACCTTGTAAAATCACAGGTTACCCTTGAGGACGTAGCACAGGTTGCTCGCGACGTGTTAAATGGCGACGACGGCGATTCAAACGCCAGCTACACCGATTCAGTGGCAGCAACCGCCGTACCAGAACCTGCGCCGGCTCCGGTCGCTGCTCCTGAGTCCGCACCCGCACCAGTAGTTGCACCAACAGTAGCAGTCCCTGAACCCGCTCCAGCTGCTGTGGCAGCTCCAGCTCCAGAACCTGCACCCACGCCAGCAGCGGCTCCGGCCACCGCTCCAGAACCTGCACCCATGGTTGCACCAACAGTAGCAACCCCTGAACCTACTCCCGCCCCGGCTGCAGCTCCAGCAGGCACGCAGACAACTGCAGACGAAGCTAGCTCTGTCCAGAACCAAATTGATTCATACGTAGCGCAGCTACCAGCCGAACCAGTACCAGCCGTAGAGCCAGTTCTAGAACCGGCAGATCCTGGCATAAAGGCCGCTCAGTTAGCCGAAGCCGTCAACAATATTATGGAAGCAGCGCCGGCAGCAACCAGCGCCAGTCCCGCTCCTACCGAACCTGCATCTGCGCCAGCTCCCGCAACTTCGGCTGCCGACGCTCCCTCGCAGCAGCGAAAAGTGATAGTACCCATAAACGATCCTACACAAAAGCCAGACCTAAATGAGCTATTGCAAAAAGAGCAGGAAAAAGAAGCTGCTGAAGCTCCTGTAGTGAACCCGCCAGCAGTGGCTCCACAAACACCAGCCGCTCCAGAGTCCGACGAAAAGATCGACCCACACTCAATTGCACTTTAATCGCAGGGTAATGCGGTAGACTAAAAGCTATATGCGCTTAAATAAATATCTTGCACTAGCTACCGGCATCAGCCGTAGAGCGGCCGACGCTGCCATTTCTGATGGCAGAATACGAGTTAATGATGGCCTGCCTAGCGCAGGGTATGATGTGCAGGATACGGACCTCGTCACCTTTGACGGGCACCGAGTTAGGGCCCGAGTAAAAACGCAAACTTTGCTTTTGCATAAACCAACGGGCTACGTTTGCTCACGCGATGGGCAAGGTTCTAAAACTATTTATCACCTGATACCAGAGGAATTACACCACCTAAAGCCAGTAGGCCGGCTGGACAAAAACTCATCGGGATTACTTTTGCTTACAAATGACGGCGAC
>JBBQKK010000017.1:0-14533 GCA_038326785.1 Saccharimonadales bacterium (SeqCode)
TATTGAGGGCAACTGGTATTTTCCTCCCAGCGCAGTAGATCAGAATTTCTTACAGAAAAGTCCAACTCCCTATACTTGCCCATGGAAAGGTGTCTGCCAGTATTTTAATGTAGGCCAAGACGACGACATGAGTCAGGATAACGCCTGGAGCTACCCCGAGCCATTGGAGTCGGCCAAAGATATCACCAAGAAAGACTTCGCTAATTACGTAGCATTTTGGCGTGACGTTACTGTTTCTGAGTAAATTCCTTATATAATAAATGGTATGAATAGTTTTGAGCACTTTTCTTCAACGGTGGAGTTCTATTCTGATGCCTTGCGATTTGATGAGCTAATACGCAACATCAATGATAGCGAGGACGAGGATACCGCCAAAAGTAAAATTTTTGCACTGCTAAAAGAGCTCAACAATGTCAGCTCGCTGCGAGGAGAAGGCATAACTATAGAATCGCAGAAGCACTGGATAGATTGGTCTTACGGCGAGGCAGATGTTGCGGCTTCGTATCAGGAAGTCTGTGGCGTGCTCGAGGGTAGATTTATTGGTTACCAAGTCGTGCCAAGTAAAGATTCCGAAACCGGGGATACGGTACCGGTGTTAGCTGCAGCTATGGACACTACTGTTACCGACCCAGATATTGGCTATGTTCAGGTATTTGTGATTACTCCTATCGCAAATGCTAGTATTGATTTTATATACTCTAGAAACTAAGTCGTTTTTAATTTACTTACAAATTCTGTGCGGAATTTAGCCAGCTTGGGATTAATAACCATCTGGCAGTAAGCTTGCTCCGGATTGCTTGCAAAATAATTTTGATGATAGCCTTCGGCGGTCCAAAACTTTTGCAATGGCACGATTTCGGTTACCACGGGATTTTCCCAGTGCTGTGCAGCAAAGTTAGTGGTGACGTCCTCTGCTATCTGTCTTTGCTCTTCACTATGATAAAAAATTGCAGAACGGTATTGCGGTCCAATGTCATTGCCTTGCTGATTAAGCGTGGTGGGATCATGTATTGCGTAGAATATCTCCAGGATTTCCCCATAAGTAATAACCTCTGTGTCATAGGTAACCTGTACGGCTTCGGCATGCCCCGTATCCTCATAGCAAATTTGTTGGTAGGTAGGATAATCAACATGGCCGCCAGTGTAGCCGGACACCACTTTGCTGACGCCCTTGATTTCATTAAATAGTGCTTCGGTGCACCAGAAACAACCGCCCGCAAGCGTTGCTAACTCTTGTGAATGCTGGTTGCTGTCAGAATCGTGCGCGTGCTCTTTAGTCATTTCAAGTTCTCCTTCGCTATCTCTATTATACGGACGACGAGGTGCATCGCTTAATAAAACGAGATTACGCGGCTAGCGTCTATTATCACCGTAGCTAATACTGTTGTTACAAATGTGGTATCATTTCTCTATGGCTAAAACTACATCCCAATTCAGAGAACAAACACTTAAACTCCTCAACGTTGCACTCGTACTGCTAGCAGGGCTTACAATCGCTGCAGGATTATTAATGAAAGACACGGCATATACCCTTGTACATGGATACATGGTGCGCGATCAAATTTTGTCGCAACTTGCAGACACTTCGGTTTTCGCACCGGCAGTGCGCAATCTCGCAGAACTGCAAATACGATGGCTACTTGTGGCTACTTTGGCTACCGCAGCAGTACTAACTGCTCTTAAATTAACTAAGTTCCGTAAACGCTATGAAGATGAAGTTAAAAGTGGTGTCTCACCAATGCGTTGGGCAGAAACCGGTATAGTCGGAGCATTGCTTATTACTATCGTCGCATTTCTCAGTGGCGTTACCGATATCATGGTCATAAAGCTACTTGCTGGTTTTGTTATTCTTTCCGCCGTCCTCAACTGGTTAAGCGAACGACAAAACAAAGGGGCACGCAAAGCTGACCTCACTACCTACTGGCTCGCAGTTATTGCGGCTGCCATCCCAGCTGTATATATTCTTATAGTAGCGATCACGACACTTATTTACGGCATGATTCGAGCGCCATGGTATGTATACGTTCTGTACTTGATTACGGTCGCAAGCTTCGTTATGTTATTGAAGAATCGTCGCAAGCAATTAGCGGCAACTGATAAGCGTTGGAAAGACAATGCGTTTGTCGAAAAGCGTCATGCAATTATTTCGACCGCAACCACCATTCTGTTCGCAGTGGTGCTTATTGTCGGCCTACTCGATAAATAATGCTTGAAGAAGTCCGAATTGATAAGCTTGTTCATGGTGGCCAGGGTATGGGCACGCTCCCTAATGGTAAAAAAGTATTTGCCTGGAATACGTTGCCCGGTGAAACTGTTCGAGTAAGACTCCTAAAAGGCAAGAAGCGTTTTGCCGAAGCAATTGCCGAAGAAATTATCACACCTTCAGGTGAGCGCATAGATCCAGTTGATGAAGCTTACTTGAGTACTAGTCCGTGGCAGGTTATGACTTTTGAGTCCGAGAATCGCTACAAACAGGAGATTATAATTGAATCCATGCAGCGTGAAAAAGTTATTTATGAAGCACCGTTCATGTTTCAGCCCAGCCCAGAAGAGTGGCACTACCGAAACAAAATGGAATACAGCTTTTGGGGTGACGATGACGGCCTGCATCTTGCGTTATTTAAGCGTGGTAGCCACGGCAAGCAGATCATAACTGGCAGCAGTATAGCTCGTACTGAAATTGACGAAATTGCAAACAAAATTTGTTCGGCTTTGAACAATTCAAATATTCGTGCCAGCCAGCTCAAGACCGTTGTTATCAGATGCGATCGGCAGGGCAACACGGTGGCGGCGTTGTTTGTAAAAGATGAAACTTTTCCACAGATTACGCAGTTTTCCACAATAGGAAAGGGGATTGAGGTTAACTTTTCGACTCCGAAAAGTCCTGCTAGTGTGTGTACACGCAACCTTTATTCCTTTGGGGACACCACGCTTACCGACACGATACTCGGCTGCAATATTTCATACGACGTTAACTCGTTCTTTCAGGTGAATATTCCTGTATTTGAGTTGGCCGCACAAAAAATATCCGAACATAGTCAGGGCGCCGCGCCTGTTGTGGATTTCTACAGCGGTGTGGGCACAATTGGAATACCAGTTGGCGCTACGGTGCTGGTAGAAAGTGATGCTCACAACGTACAGATGGCTCGCATGAACACGCACGGTAAAAAAGTTGAAATAGTGCACGCAGCAGCTGAAACTGCTATTGAGCACATTCCAAATAGCGGTGTCCTTATTGTGGATCCACCGCGCGCCGGTTTGCATCCAAATATGACAAAAAAGATCTTAGAGAATCTGCCGGAGAAGGTGCTGTATTTGAGTTGCAACCCCTCTACGCATGCACGCGACCTGGCGTTATTACAGGGCAGTTATCGCATTGATGAGATCGCTGGATATAACTTTTTTCCACGCACTCCACACATAGAATCATTTGCAGTACTTACGCGCCGCTAATCCGGGTGTATAATAAACAGCAATAAAGGGGACACAACTCATGAGCGAACTAGCAATTGATCCTATTGAAATGGCCAAGGCCATGCAAATGGAAATAGAGTTTCTGGATGATCCGATAGAAGCTGCTCTAAAAGGGCACGAGTCAGTAGAACTGTTAAATCAGCTGGTGGGAAGTATATGGATCAAAGATAACTTCATGGTAATACATGCGTTCAGTGCGTATGTGTTCCCGCAAAGATCTATGGAATCAGACCACTACCAGAGTGTGTATTACGATGACCGAATAGTAGCTACCGGAAAGTACGCCGGCAAGGTAGGGTTTATACAAAATGTAGGCAAACCTCGAATGCAGACCTTGTTTATAGCGCTGCAGGACGCACGAGTAATGGAGGCGCAGGCAGTGGATCCAGAAGCTGAGTCTTTGCGGGCTGATCACTACACTGAGCGCTTAGTGGTGCCAGTTCTGGAGCTAGATCAGGTTAGAGCAGCGTAAGCATATGCGATTACACAGATTCTACGTAGCAGATGAAATTGAAATGCGGCATGATTTTTGGTTACACGACATGCGTCTAGTTAACCAATGGAAAAAGGTTTTGCGCTTTCAGGCAGGGCAAGAAGTCATTTTATTTGACGGCAAAACACACGACCGCCTATACAGGATAGTAGAGCTTACCGACCGCGAAGCGCACATGCAGCATGTCACGGATTTTGAGCGCAAAACCCCAGCGAAAGAAATTTATCTGTTCTGGTCACTTCTGAAAAAAGACAAAAACGACTGGGTACTGCAAAAGTGCTCGGAACTTGGGGTTAGTCACTTTATTCCACTCTTGGCAGATCGTTCAGAAAAAACCGGTTTTAATATAGAGCGGGCAGAAAAAATTATAATTGAAGCAGCTGAACAATGCGGTCGCAGCGATATTCCAACCGTTCGCGAGCCCATGCAAATCCAGACTATATTGAACGAATTTAAAGGCAAAATGCCACTGTATATTTGCGAACAGGATAGTGATGATTCAGTATCATCCCCAGAGCAAGCAGGAGTATTCATAGGTCCAGAAGGCGGATGGTCCGATGCGGAGAAAGTTCTATTTCAAGAAAACGAACTATTACACCTAAGTTTGCATGACTTTACTCTGCGCGCGGAAACTGCGTGCGTTGCAGTAGCCACAAAGCTGGTACAATAGTCAGACATGGCGGGTAACAACTATTGGCGCGAAAGAAGCCAACCATATACTCTTGGGCAAAAAGCGCCCTTCAAAGTCAGTCGATCAAAGATTGAGCTTTTTAAGCAGTGTCCTCGTTGCTTTTGGTTAGATACCAGACTGAAAATTACTAGACCAAATGGTCCTCCATTTAACATCAATAAAGCAATTGATGAGTTATTAAAAAAAGAATTCGATGGCTACCGCGTCAAGGGCGAGCCGCACCCGATGATGGTAGAATTTGGGCTCACCGCAGTACCGTTTCAGCACGATAGTCTGGATCAGTGGCGGCAGAATTTTGTTGGTGTATTTACCGTACACGAACCTACAAACCTGCATGTATTTGGTGCAGTAGACGACATTTGGGCTACTAAGGAAGGCGAGCTGATAGTAGTAGACTACAAGGCCACTGCGAAGCAAACTGATGTATCAATCGATTCCGAGTGGCAAATCAGCTACAAGCGGCAGATGGAAGTCTACCAATGGCTACTACGCCAAAACGGCTTTACAGTCAGCGATACTGGCTACTTTGTGTACTGCAATGGCCGCATGGACCTTGATGTGTTTAACAACCGTGTTGAATTTAAGACGAAGATTATTCCATATACAGGATCAGACGCCTGGGTTGATACGACTCTACAAGAAATGAAAGATTGCATGGAAGGCGAAATCCCGGCCGTAGGCCAAGCTGCCATGGGCGGCGACTGCGATTTCTGTACCTACGCAAAACAGCGCGCAGAACTAACAATCAAAGCCCTCCAATCCCGCAAATCTTCCAAACTCGTCCAGTAATAGTTTTAGATGAAAAAGTACAAGCTTTTAAACTACAACGAAAAAGTAACTAACCAGGTCTTATTGTTATGCATACCACTTTGGTTTTTGTTCATTTTTGCACTGAAGTGGACTTGGTTATTTAACTGGTGGCTTATCGGCCTCATTATGCTGATATTCTGGGCAGCATTTAAACTAACGGGTGCAAGGCACGATGCTCTAATTGCTTTTGCCCAAGCCAACAATGGACGTGAACTCGCATACGATGAGGCCCAGTCGTACATACCTTCGTCCATAGACGTCGTTAAAGATTATACTTTTACCAATCATGCCTATGAATATACGATAAATGGTGAAAAAATTGCGTTAATCGCAGTCTCTAAGCCAGAAAGCACTTTCAGTAAAGAATTTGTAATTGCGTCCTACAGGACAGAAAAAAATTATCCTCATATATTTTTAGATGGTCTAAAAAATTTACCTTCTAACCAGTATCAAAGGTATGGTCAAAGAATTTCTCTAGAGGGAAATTTTGACGACTATTTCCACCTATTCGCGCCAGCAGGGGCCAAGAGCACTCCTTTAGCTATAATCACGCCCGATATCATGCAGACAATTATTGATTCAGGATCCCGCTACGATATAGAAATCAACCAGCGTCTCGTGTCGGTTATTGCCAACGGAAAGCAGTTTACTCAACATAAACTTCCTTTGTTGGTGGGGGCGATGTGTGACTTGATTGCCGAGATAAAACATAAGGACAAAACCTGGCGACCGGTTACCGCCAGCGAGCCTTACCGTCTAATGCTCAGCAAATTTAAGTTCAAGCACATAATAATTGCACTTATAGCGCTACAGTTATTAATTGGTGTCGCCCAGTTAATTATTTTTATGGTTAAGAACCTGAGCTAACGTATAATATAAGTATGTTAGATATACAGTTTATACGCGAAAATCCAGAACTAGTTCAGGAAAAGTCAGAACAGAAGAATGTCAAAGTGGACATTAGACAGCTTTTGCAGCTCGATGAGCAGCGCCGCGGCGCCTTACAAAAGATAGAAGAACTGCGAGCCCAGCGCAATACTCAGGCCGCAGGCCTCAAAGGCCAACGACCTACAGAAGAGCAAATATCAGCAGGTCGCCAACTGAAAGAGGAACTTGCCCGACTTGAGTCCGATCTAGAATCGATACAGGACAACTACAACGACCTGCTTCAAGCCGTCCCGAATGTAACGCCCGACGACACGCCACTAGGCGGAGAAGAGGCTAACGCTCCCGTAAAAAGTTGGGGAGAAACACGCAGCGCGGAAGGCGTACTGGATCACCTTGCGTGGGGCGAGAAACGTCAGATGATTGATTTTGAGCGCGGCGCCAAGGTTGCCGGCGCTAAATTTTATTACCTGAAAGGTGACTTAGTGCCGCTAGAACTAGCGGTTTTTCAGCTTGGTTTATCATTAGCCGCAAAATACGGTTTCACGCCTATGACTGTTCCGCACATGGTAAACACCCGCACTGCGAGTGGTACCGGTTACTTGCCGCGTGGCGAAGAGCGCCAGATTTATAAAATCGAGGGAGAAGACTTAAATCTGATCGCTACTGCCGAAATTCCAATCACCGGCTATCATGCAGAAGAAATTATTGCGGACAAAGATCTGCCAATTCTATATGTTGGATTGAGCCCGGCTTACCGCATGGAAGCGGGTGCGTACGGCAAACACAGCAAAGGCCTGTACCGCGTTCATCAGTTTAATAAGTTAGAGTTGTACGTTTTCTGTAAACCCGAGGATAGCGAACAGTGGCACGAAAAGCTAGTCCAGCTAGAAGAAGAGCTCTGTCAGGCACTGGAAATTCCATATCAGCTCGTTCGGATTGCTGCGGGTGACCTCGGTGGTCCAGCATACAAGAAGTTCGATATTGAATATTGGAGCCCCTTAGATCAGAGCTACAGGGAGCTCATGAGCTGCTCGAACGTAACCGACTACCAGTCGCGACGCCTAAATATCCGTTATCGCAACCCCGAGGGCAAGACTGAATTTGTACATACACTGAACGGCACGGCGGCGGCATTTAGCCGTACGGCGATTGCACTGATCGAAAATCATCAACAGGATGACGGCACAATCCGAATTCCTGAAGCGCTGCGTCCTTACATGGGCGGAAAGGAGAACATATAAATGATCCAAAAACTCGAAATCTCTGGAGTACACACTAAGGTTGACCCCAAGTTAAGAAAATATGTCCAAAACAAAATAGGCAAGATCGACCGTTACATGAACAAGCGTGTAGCCGTCAGCGCACATGCGGAAGTGATCCTAAAGGAAGTAAAGTCTAAGCAGAAAAAAGACTGCATCTGCGAAGTAATTTTGTACCTGCCGAAAGATACGATAACTGTTTCGGAAGCTACATTAAACATGTACGCAGCTGTGGATATTGTCGAAGCTAAGCTCAAAAACCAGCTACGAAAATACAAGGAAACACATGGCAATCCGCGCTTGCACCAGCGGTTATTATCCAAGATTCGCCGTGCAGTTCCAGTAGAAGAGTAGTTTCTAAAAACCAGCGAAATATTCCATTTGTAATTTCTACGTAGAAAACACCTGTCATATCCTGTAAAATAATATCCATTGCAGAAAAGACAGCTATAGTCTGAAGAGGGAGAATAATGAAGAAAGTTCTAAAACGGGTTTTGGGTGACCCCCAGGCAAAGACGCTTAAGCGGCTACGGAAGCGCGTTAAGGATATTAACGCTCTTGATGCTAAGTATAAAAAAATGACCGATAAGCAGCTTCAGTCCCAAACTGACAAGCTTAAAGCTCGACTCAAGAAAGAATCATTAGACAAAATTCTGCCAGATGCATTTGCCGTAGTGCGCGAGGCTGCCTCTCGTAGCCTAGGGCAGCGACATTATGATGTGCAGCTGATTGGTGGAATGGCACTACACGAAGGCAAAGTAGCCGAAATGAAAACTGGTGAGGGTAAAACTCTAGTTGCCACTGCACCAGTTTATTTGAATGCAATAACGGGCAAGGGCGTTCACGTCGTGACCGTAAACGATTACTTAGCGCAGCGTGATGCCGGCTGGATGGGCATAGTGTATAACTACTTAGGTTTAACGACCGGTGTGATTATTGCTGACGAATCTTATATTTTTGATCCTAAATTCAACAACAAAGACCACGAAGACCCACGAATGCGTAAGCTCAAGCCTTGCACCAGACAAGAGGCTTATCGTGCAGATATAACTTACGGCACCAACAACGAATTTGGCTTCGATTACCTGCGCGACAACATGGTAAGAGAAGTGGACCAGCTTAGGCAGCGCGAATTGCACTATGCGATCGTCGACGAAGTTGACTCTATTCTCATTGACGAGGCCCGAACACCACTTATTATTTCTGCGCCGTCAGTTACAAGTGGTACATCGTATGCACAGTTCTCAAAAGTTGTACGAAATCTCCAGGAAGAAACTCATTACGAAAAAGATGAAAAGCGTAAATCAGTTGTACTGACTGACGAAGGTGTAGAGGAAGTCGAAAGAATTCTAGGGATCAAAAATCTCTACAGTACCGACAACATCCGTACAATCTATCACTTAGACCAGGCACTAAGGGCTCAAGTACTATTCCGACGCGACAAAGACTACGTGGTAACGAGCGACGGGGAAGTAGTGATTGTCGATGAATTTACCGGACGTTTACTAAAGGGTCGACGCTATAACGAAGGTCTGCACCAGGCAATCGAAGCTAAGGAAGGCGTAGAAGTTCAAGAAGAGTCCATGACTCTAGCTACTATTTCTTTCCAGAATTACTTTCGCCTATATGAAAAACTGGCCGGTATGACCGGTACGGCGCTTACTGAAGCAGAAGAGTTCCATCAGATCTACAAACTGGATGTACTGGAAATCCCTTCAAACAGGGCAATTGTTCGCGATGACCGACCAGACCGTATCTTCCGCACAGAAATGGGCAAATTCAAAGCCATCATTAAAGAAGTAAAAGAATTGCACAAAAAAGGTCAGCCAGTCCTGATTGGTAGCTCATCTATCGAGAAAAATGAAATTCTTAGCGATCTTTTGCAGAAAGCCAAGATTCCGCACCAGCTACTAAACGCAAAGAATAACGAAAAAGAAGCATCGATTGTTGCGAAAGCCGGACAAAAAGGTGCAGTTACACTTGCGACAAACATTGCTGGTCGTGGTACTGACATTGTTCTAGGTGATGGCGTTAAAGAGCTAGGTGGACTATTCGTCTTTGGATCTGTCAGAAACGAATCACGGCGTGTAGATAACCAGTTCCGTGGTCGTGCCGGACGTCAGGGTGATCCAGGCGTGACGCAGTTCTTCGTAAGTACAGAAGACGACCTAATGCGAATTTTCGGTGGTGACCGCATTGCTTCAATTATGGACCGACTTGGTGTAGACGAAGACACGCCGATTGAAAACAAGGTTATCAGCAAAAGCCTCGAAGGCGCACAGAAGAAAGTCGAAGGCTACAACTTCGATGCTCGTAAGAATGTCGTGCAGTATGACGATGTAATGAACCGACATCGTCGCGCCACGTATGCGATGCGCCGCGAAATTTTGGGTCAAGCTGACATTAAAAAGCGCGTCAAGCTGTTTATAGAGCAGGAAGCAGACAAGCTCGCACATTCTCCGCAACTTACCAGTGATGAATTTGAAACTATGGTGCGCGAGGTGTTTCCGTTTGACGAGCCAACATTGGACCGACTATTCGACACGGACGCCAGCAAGTTTGGCGTTGAGCTAAAGAAATGTGCTTTGGAATTGTATGAATCCCGTGAAGCCGCATTCACCGCAGAGATTTTGCGTAAAGTAGAACGAGACGTATACCTGCAGGTGCTAGACAACCTATGGATGCAGCATTTAGAAAACATGGACCATTTGCGAGAAGGCATTCACTGGATCAGCGTTGGTCAGCGTGACCCATTGGTGGAATACCGTCGCGAAGGTCAGAGAATGTTTGAGGAAATGCAGGAAACACTACGTCACGACGTAATTCGTCATCTTTTCCATGCACAACCCGTAACGCAAGAAGAACTAGATCGGGCAACTGAAACCGAACTAACTAAAGCAGCTCGCCAGTCAGTAGATAACGCCGATAAGATTATTTCAGCCGAAGAATTCCATGCCGAAGATTTTGTGCCAAAGAAGAAAGAGGTGGAAGAGCGCAAGAAGGAATCTGATAGGCGCAAAAAAGCGCGCAAACTGGAGCGACAGCGAAAAGCTAAAGCCAAGACCCGAAAACGAAAGTAATCATTAACCGTAAAAGAGGTTTGTTTCGCCTATGAAACATGTCGTAAACGAAGTACTCTTAAGCAACGGCGCTAAAGGCCTCTTCATACATATACCCGACGCTAGCGTCATGACATTTGAAATTAATTTCCGTGCAGGGGAATACCTTGTTGACCGCAACAAGTGGGAGACGCCTCACTTAATGGAACACGTGCTATTGGGCGCAAACGAGCTTATTCCTAAAGCGCGATTGTTCCAGGCAGAATTTGAAAAGAACGGGGCATACTGCAACGCCAGTACCGGAACATACGACATCACGTACGAAGCTGAGTGTGCTGACTTTGAATGGGATCGAATCGCCGACCTACTAATCACAGCTATCAGTAAGCCACTATTCCTGGAAGATGAATACGAGGCAGAATTTGGGAACGTGCGAGAAGAATTAAACGCCCGTTCAAACAATCATTTCCGTCATCTAAGCCTTGCGCTACGTGAAGCGTATGGCTTCAAAGTAGTAACAGACCAAGAGCGCCTAAAACTCATGGATAACGTAAACCTGGAAGATATTCGCGCGCATTATGCCGCTACTCACACTGCTTCTAATATGCGTTTTGTGATCGCGGGCAACATAAATGCCGAACGACAAAAAATCATTCAACTACTACTAGAGAGCGCAGAGTTGCCAATAGGCAAAAAGCGCCTTGAGCTTCCTAAGGAGCTTCCAAAAACACTTGATAAACCCTTATATATCCATAACGAAAGTGTCGAAAATCTTTATTTCTATATAGACACATATATTGGCCGCCGTTTATCGGATAGAGAGACCGATGCACTCGGACTCATCAATACCTTGCTCACAGAAACGTTCAACTCACGAATTCTAGGAACGGCGCGCGAGAGGGGACTTGTGTATCACATCAGTTCCGGATTTGGCCAAGCACAGTACAGCAGTAATTGGTGGTTCGGTGCTCAAGTAATGCCCAAAAACGTCGGTGCATTATTTCACATCATTACCAATGAACTAGAGTCAGTATTCCTGGAGCACGTAGGAGAAGATGATGTTGAGGGCGCCAAGCAGTATTCACTCGGCCGCTATCAGCGCAGCGGGCAGACAGTGAGCGGTACAGCTTCAGGCTACAGCGGGCGCTACTTCTTCGACGGCAAAATTGATGACTATTATCAAATTCCTGATCGTATTCAAGCTGTGAAGCGCGATGAAATAATGGAAATCAGCCGAGCAATGTTTAGGGAGCGCGTTTGGGGGCTTGGCGTCCTTAGTAGTTCTGGCGAGGAGTTTGTAACTGATCTGCATAAGCAAATCAAACCAATGTGGGACGGCGTAAATTGGATAGCCGGACCTCAAGATACCTGGCCGCAGGGTATGATTAAAAAAGACGCCATTTTATAATTTGATTCATATGGACGACCTGCAAAAGAAAATTGCCCAGTTGCGCTCCTCGGTAGCGGAGGCTATTGAGCGCATGCAAATTTTGTCACTTGCCGCAGAGCTGGAGCAGCTCCAAGCAGACTCTCAACTACCCGAGTTCTGGAATGATAACCTAAAGGCCCAGGATGTAATGCGCAGAATCTCTAAACTGCAAATACGCGTGGCGCCCTGGCTTGAATTAGAAAAAGAACTCTCCGAAGCAAAAGAGTTAGCGGATCTTAGCGACCCCGCACTTACTGCCGATCTGCATACGCAAATTGAGGCTTCAGAACAAAAACTCAATACCTTAAAAGAAGATCTTAAATTCGCCGGCGAGTATGATGACATGGATGCAATATTAAGCATTTTTGCCGGGGCAGGGGGAACCGATGCGCAGGATTGGGCACAAATGTTGCTGCGTATGTACGTGCGCTTTTGCGAATCGCAGGGGTTTGAAGTAAAGACTATAGATGAATCTTCAGGCGAAGAAGCGGGCATTAAAAGCGTTACCCTGGAAGTTTCTGGCCCTTTCGTTTTCGGCAAATTAAAAGGTGAACATGGGGTCCATCGGTTGGTGCGTTTAAGTCCCTTCAATTCAGATAATTTACGTCAGACCAGTTTTGCAAAAGTTGAAATTCTACCCAAAGTAGATAAGCCGGATGCACTAGAAATTGACGAAAAGGACTTAAAGATCGATGTATATCGCGCCGGCGGCCATGGTGGTCAGTCCGTCAACACCACTGATTCGGCGGTCCGAATTACTCACTTGCCAACCAACATCGTGGTATCGATTCAAAATGAGCGTTCACAATTGCAAAACAAAGAAACTGCCATGACCATACTGCGCTCCAAGTTAATCCAACTGCAAACTGAACAGCACGCGGAGCGCATAGCCGATCTTAAAGGTCCCAACGAACAGGCAGCGTGGGGGAACCAGATTCGCAGCTACGTCCTGCACCCGTACAAGCAGGTAAAAGACCTTCGTACCCGACACGAGACATCGGACGCCGAAGGAGTGCTCGATGGCAATCTAGAGCCGTTCATTAATGCATATTTAGAAACTACACTCGGCGAAAACCACTAACAGTTTGCTATAATACTAGTAATGATTCTTCTCGACAGGGTAACAAAAGTATACAACCGCACAAATACTGCGCTCGATCGCATCTCGCTTCATGTTGAGCCAAAAGAATTTGTAATTATTATTGGTAAAAGTGGCGCGGGTAAATCCACGCTCCTTAAGCTTTTGACCAAAGAAGAGAAGCCTACTTCAGGCAAAATTGTTATCGGGGGCCTCGACTACGACAAATTAAAGGACAAAGACATTCCGCTCGTTCGACGCAAAATCGGCGTGGTTTTTCAGGATTTCAAATTGCTGCAGCAAAAGACTGTATTTGAAAACGTTGCTTTTGCACTCGAAATCGTCGGTGTAGGCAGCCAGGAAATTAAGAACACCGTACCAAAAGTCCTCGACATCGTAGGGCTAAAGGGTAAAGAAAATCGTCTGCCAAATGAGTTATCCGGTGGAGAACGCCAACGTGTTGCCATTGCACGCGCCATAGTTCGCCAGCCAAAAATTCTGATCGCAGACGAGCCTACTGGTAACCTAGACCCCAAGCATGCCTGGGATGTCATAAAAGTTCTCGAAAAGATTAATCGCTATGGCACTACTGTGCTGCTAACGACGCATAACCAAGATATCGTCAATAAATTAAAACGCCGAGTGGTAGTTATCGAAGGCGGCCGTATTGTGAGCGACAAGGCCAATGCGGAGTATCATCACTAGACCATGAATAATAGGAAATTAATTACCGCATTTCGAATTTTTAAGTCCGGCTTCCAGGGCTTTATCCGCAACGCATCGCTGTCTATCGCAGCAGTCGCCGTTATGTCCATAACACTCACCATTATCCTATTTTCAATAGTTTCAAATGCAACTTTCACCAACAGCATCAAGCAAATAACAGACAAAATAGACATCTCGGTTTTCCTGAAAGATACCGTTACCACAGAGCAGCGTGACAAATTAATGCGAGATTTAAAAAATAATCCCGATATCAGCAGTGTAGAATTTGTCACCAAAGAACAAGCACTTGAAGCATATAAGAAGGCAAGCGCTAGCAACCCTGAGCTACTGTCGGCTATTTCGCAGACTGATAACCCGTTGCCAGCCTCAATCAAAATCAAGCCAGCTGATCCCAATAAAATAGACGAAATTCAGGCCTTCGTTAGTACCGATGAGATTAAAGCCTTATCAGAGCGAACCGACACACAAGAGGAGCGAATGTCCGCAGTAAACAAAATCACTGCTGCCACTAACTTCTTTCAGCAGGCCGGTATCGCCGGGGTAGTTGTATTCGCGATGGTATCCATGCTTATAATTTTCAACACCATTCGCATGACAATATTCAACCGCCGTGATGAACTGCAAAT
>JBBQKK010000018.1:0-14496 GCA_038326785.1 Saccharimonadales bacterium (SeqCode)
ATCAAAAAAGCACTCAGTTATGAGTTAACCCCACCTAAGAAATAGCTAATTGGTGCTGTGCTGAATATCGGAAAGAAAAGATCGGGCCATCATTTCATCGACTACGCGCCTTAATACCGTCAGGGTCACTTAAAACATCTCTGTCAGATCAACCTAAAGCATGACGTAAAACTGCTTTTTATAGACTTATAAGTTGTTCTGGGGAGTAAACACTACTCCACACCGAGCCATTGTTAGACGCGAGAAGAGATTTTTGGGTAGTGGTATATATCTGCAATTCATCGATTCCCATATTTTCTAAGGTTTTTATCGCAACCATTTGCAACTTTCGCTCGATAGCTGCGTCAGGGCAGACAAACAGAACAGTAGGGTAGTCTGTCTCTGATCCCGCTTCCCATTCGCCGGACTCGAAGTGTTCTACCAATGCATTAAGGCGCTTTTTAAGGACGAAGAACTGGGTATCGGGACAAATATCGAGGATGTACTCATTTGGACGATCAATAGCGGGAACCCGGCAGTTCAAATAGAGATCAGGTTTAGGTTCGGGGAAATACGTAAAAGGCGTTAGCTCGTACTTGGTAAATACGTGAAAATTGTTAAGATAAGCTTTCTGCACAGCGAGATATGCACTTAGCGTACGTAAGTTGTGGTCAATAAATGCTTGGCTGACAGTGCGGTTTTTATACATCGCGTGTATCACAGTATTATCGAGACCATACTCATCGCGCAGCAACCTGAGAGATTTCGGCAATAAATAATAGATGGCCCCTTTGCCTTGCAGTTTAAAACTATTGTTATACTTTCTGCCAATATGGCCAGTATCTACTAATACACTCAATGACTTATTCGTTGCTGTCACACTGACGTTTCGGTAGTTGGCAAGTAATTGAGATGACACAAATCTGAATTTGTACATAAGTTTTAGTAGAGCTAGTTGTTTTTGGTTAAGTAGAAGTTTGTGGGTAGGTATGTTCATGGGTATTGAACTGGGCAGGCTGCTTTATACGTTCTAATATTATTATTCACCTTTATAGTATATATAAAAGAGGGAGAATATATAGGTATGTTTATATCTGTTAATATTTATCTTTAGGGTTGCAATCGACTGCAACCATTTATGTGGACAATAAATACCATTAAATACTTGCTTCTATCCTGGAAAGGATAGTATACTATCCTCATAAGGATACTTACATCTGGAGGGTATGATGGCAAGACCTAAAGGTTCAAAAAATATAAGAAGCATTTCCGAGCTGCCAACAGCAACGTTATCGCCCGACGAGCGCATTGTTCGGCTGGCCAATATAATGATCGAATACATCGTTGAGGACCAAAAGACCGGGAAGCGCTTGCTTCAACAATTAAGTTTGAGTGGCGGTAACTATGAGCCCCCAACAAAGAAGTAAAAATGCCGTTGCAGCGATTCGAGTGTCTACTACTAAACAGGGCACGGACGGCGACTCTCCTGAAGCTCAAAAAGAGCAGATCGACCGTTTTGCCGCGACCCGCGGTATTACCATTAAAAAGTACTTCACCTTTTTGGAGTCAGCGAGCAAAGAGCAGCAGCCAATGCAAGAAGCTATCGACTACTGCAAGCAGCCGAAAAACGATATACAGCTATTTATTATTAAATCGATCGACCGCTTTACCCGTGGAGGCTCTGATTTCTATGGGCCCTTGAAACGCCAACTCGATCAAGAAGGCGTCGACCTAGTTGATATATATGGAATTATTGGATCAACGAAAGTAAACACGCTCGACCACCTGGGATTTCAATACAAGTGGAGCGTCTATTCTCCCACCAAGAAGACAGAAATACTGGAAGCTGAGCGCGCTCAAGATGAAATGCGCGATATTATGAGCCGTATGATTGGGGCCGAAATTCGCTATACCCAAATGGGTTACTGGATGCGCCAGCCTCCTTACGGCTGCCAGAGCCAGAAGGTGGAAACAACAAATGGCAAACGTTGCGTTCTGGTGCCTCATCCGGTTGAAGAAAAGTACATACTGAAAATGTTTGAGATGCGTTCGCAAGGGTACGATGATCGTGAGATAGTCGAACAAGTTAACGCCATGGGCTACTTATCGCGCATAACCTTTAAACGTAACAAGCATGACCGGACTCAGATTATTAAACGAATCGGCGGCAAACCATTAGATCAAAAAACACTTGCCCGCATCATAGAGAATCCAATATATGCCGGTGTGATTAGTGAAAAGTGGACCAACGATCAACCAGTACGCGGAAAGTTCGAGGGGTTGGTTTCCTTTGAGCTGTTCAATAAGGCAAATAGAGGCCGGTTGGCCTTATTTGAGGAGGACGGCAAAGTCACCTTCTATCGAAAACCACCACCGGAGTATTTAACCAAAAAAGGCGTGCGAAACAATGACTTTCCGTTTCGGCGCATAGTTTTGTGCCCTGAATGCCAAAAGCCGTTATTCGGAAGCGCCACCCGTGGCAAGCTCGGTAAATACTATCCTGCCTATCATTGCCACCGCGAGGGCCATTATTTCAGGGTGCCTAAAGCCGAGTTTGATGAGACTATCACGAGGTTTATACAAAATATGCAAATTGCTCCCGAGCGCATAGATGAGCTAGTTAAGGCAATAATTACTGAATGGGATAAACGACAGGCTGTTGATGAAACCGCATCAGAGACGCTTGATGTTCGAATAGAAAGCCTGCAAACGCAAGCTCAGCTGGCAGTAGAAAAGATCAAGGTACTCAGTTCGGAAACGGCACTTAAATATATGGAGGAGGATTTGATGAGGATTGAACAAGAATTAGTACAACTCAAACAACAAAAAGAAGAGGAGTCCAAGAAAAAACCGACTGATATCCGGGTCATAATGGCCTACGTCAAATATTTTTTAGAACACCTCGATTTTTTGCTCTTAAAACAGATTGACCCGATTAAAAAAGCCAACTTATTTAGCCTATTTTTCGACAACCCACCGACCTATGAAGAAATAAAGTTTGGAACACAAAAAATAGCCCAGACGCCAGGGGTGAATGAGCTATTTCGGCTTCTTAAAATGCCTGAAGGCAACGTGGTGACCTCAATGGGAATCGAACCCCTGTTGCCGGGATGAAAACCCGGTGTCCTAACCGTTAGACGATGAGGCCAAGTTTCGAATGAAGCGGGCGAAACTGTTCACATTTTCGCACATTTCTGAGAAATTTGTGGCTCATACAAAGTATGAGGCCGTTACGGCGTATATTTAACTAAAACGCTGAGACCGAAAAATAATACCACAACAGATTGAATAATGCTAGTCAAAAGTGTAGAATAGAACTTTGTGCATTTATGCCATAACCCTTTAAAACATAATCATAAGCGAGTAGAATACAGTAAATATGACAGACGCAACACACAAGGCGCCAAATGTGCCCCTAGCCAAATTTAAAAGAACCAAAATTATTGCCACAATTGGGCCGGTAACAGATAGTTACGAGTCAATTTTGGAGCTTATTAAAGAGGGCGCAAATGGTATGCGCTTGAACTTTAGCCACGGCAACCACGAGGAGCGCGAAAAGCAGATCAAGTGGATCCGAAAGGCCAGCAAAGAATACGGCAAGCCTGTGGCTATAATCCAGGATCTCCAGGGTCCAAAGATTCGTCTTGGTGACTTCGATGGAATCATCAACGTTCAGGAAGGGCAGAGTATAACGTTTAAATACAACGCTGACTATGAACGCTCAGGCTATATTCCTACGCAGTACGACCTAAGTAAAAAGGTAAAGCGTGGTGAACGCATTTACGTCTTTGACGGCAAGATTCGAACCACAGTAACAAGCGTTAAAGATGGTCTAGTGCACGCTCGTGTAGAGAACGACGGTATCATGCTTAAACGAAAAGGAATAAACCTGCCAGATACAGATTTTGGCGGAGATATTATAACCGCCAAGGACAAGCAGGATATTGCCTTTGGTTCTACTAACGATATCGACTACGTAGCGCTTAGTTTTGTTCAGACCGGTAAAGATATTCAGGCGTTGCGCAAAATGCTCCGTAATTTAGGTAGCAAATCACGTATTATTGCCAAAATTGAAACCAAGGCGGCCGTAGATAACTTGGAAGAAATTGTTCGCGAATCTGATGCGGTAATGGTTGCACGTGGTGACCTGGCTATCGAAACGTTGCCAGAATCAGTCCCAATCGTACAGCGCAAAATTATCGGTTTGGGTCTGCGCTTTGCAAAACCAACCATTGTTGCGACGCAAATGCTTGCAAGTATGACTGAAATGCCAGAGCCAACTCGTGCGGAAGTGTCGGATGTGGCCACTGCGGTAATCATTGGAGCCGATTGCGTCATGCTTAGTGATGAAACAGCAAACGGCAAGTACCCGCTTGAGGCCGTTAAGGTCATGAAGCGCGTAATCCTATACACGCAAGAAAACAACCCGATAACTCATGTTGGCTTTGAGATGCAACGTGAGCGCTCACGCCAGGAAGCTATCTCTAGTGCGGTCATTAACCTAGCGGATAATGTAGGCGCTCAAGCTATCGTTGCCGAAACGCTGACTGGTTCTACTGCGTTGCAAATTGCTGCACGCCGACCAGCCATAGCTGTCATTGCCGTAACTTCTGACGTTGTGACAGCTCAACAGCTGGCGATTGTGTATGGCACGAAGTCGTATGCGCGACCAGTAGATCGCAAGGCTGCAACTAAGCTAACTAACTGGCTACAGCAGTCTAAAGTTTTAAGCAAGGGCGATACCGTCGTGACCGCTTCCGGGCAATATCCCGGAGTAGTTGGCACAACTGATACAATAAAGGTACGCGTACTTCAATAAATGAAAATTGTTAAATGTAAATTGAAAATTAGAACGCCATAAGGCGTTGAGCGGGTGGGACCTTGAGCTTCAACAAACAAACGATCAAAGATTTTAACCTAAAGGGCAAAACGGTCCTGCTCCGTGCGGACTATAATGTGCCCTTAGACGAAAAGGGTCGCATTACTGATGATTACCGCATTAAAAAGTCACTGCCGACAATTGAATATTTGCGGGAACAAAACTGTAAAGTCGTAATTTGTTCACACCTGGGACGCCCTGAAGGTCGCAAGAATTTAAAGTATTCTTTACTGCCTGTTGCTAATCAGTTAGGGAAACTACTTGATTCAAAGGTGCAGTTTGCACAAGATTGCATTGGCGATGACACGACCAATCAAGTTCAACAGCTTCAGCCGGGTGATGTGCTGCTGCTGGAGAACCTGCGTTTTTATGCCGAGGAAGAATCCAATGCCGACGAATTTGCTAAGCAGCTTGCTGGGCCAGCTGAGGTATTTGTGCAGGATGGGTTTGGGGTAGTACACCGAGCACATGCATCGACCGATGCTATTACGCGTCATATTCCCAGTGTAGCTGGCTTGCTGCTTTCCAAAGAAGTAGACACTATTACCAAAGTCATGGAAAGCCCAACGCGCCCACTGATGGCAATCATTGGTGGCTCAAAAATCTCCGACAAAATAGAAATATTAGAGCGCTTTATAGATATAGCAGACTTTGTGGCAGTAGGTGGCGCTATGGCAAACACATTTTTGCTTGCCGAGGGAATTGATATCGGTAAAAGCTTGGCGGAAAAAGATGAGGTGCCGCTCGCAAAGCGAATTATCGCCAAAGCCAAAAAGCGAGCCGCTGAAGGCCGGTTTGTCTTTTATCTGCCGCAGGATGGCGTGGTAGCCACTAGCCTAGATAAGCACGCAGAAACCAGAATTGTTGACTGGGAGGCACATGTGATTGCAAACATCGAAAACTATCCGCGCCGAGCGCCCCGCGAGAGTGGCATGGTCAAGGCTAATGAATTAATTTTGGATATAGGGCCGTTTTCTGGGGCGTTTATTGCTGGTGGCATGCAGATGGCAAACACCGTTATTTGGAATGGCGCTATGGGTGTAACCGAAACGGCTGGCCTGCAAGGACCAATCGGACCATTTGCGCATGGCACAGAGCTCATCGTTGAGGCCATGCTCGGTGATTTTGGCCATAAGCCGTTTACCGTACTTGGGGGTGGGGACACCGTCGGCTATATCGAGGACCGCAAACTTACAGATTGTTTTAATCACGTTTCTACGGGTGGTGGTGCCAGCATGGAATTAATGAGTGGCAAAAAACTGCCGGGCGTAGAAGCGTTACTGAATAAAAGTGATACAATTAAGCATAAGAAGTAAGAACAACAATATATGAAACGTACTCTCATCGTCGCAAATTGGAAAATGAACCTAAATACATCTCAGGCGAGTGTTTTGCTGCACCGACTGCATGAGCGAATTCAAACTCGACGAGACATAGAAATAGTACTCGCGGCCAGTCACCTGGTTCTCCAGCCATTATCTATGCAGATGGATCGACGCAAATTCCGCCTAGCCGCACAAAATGCCTATCACAAAGACCAGGGAGCGTATACCGGTGAAGTGAGCTTTAGTATGCTGCAGGACTTGGTGCACTACGTAATTGTCGGTCACTCGGAGCGCCGCATTTATTTCAACGAAGATCAGCATACTGTGCGAGACAAAGTAGCGGCTGCGATACGAAACGACATTATGCCAATTATATGCGTTGGGGAAAACAGCGAAGAACGGCACGCTGGCGAGACTAAGCAAGTATTGCATGATCAAGTAGTATCCGCCCTTTCGAACTTGACCTCTGACGACATAGATAAGGTGGTAATTGCTTATGAACCTGTATGGGCTATAAGTACATTTGGCGGGGAAGTTGCTAAGCCGGACAACATTAAGAGTGCGCTAGACTACATTCGTCGGCAAGTGGCTGATTTGTATGGCAAAAGTGCTGCCGATAATATACGCATACTTTATGGCGGTAGCGTAGATGACCACTCTGTATCAAGCTACTTATCATTAGAGGGTTGTGACGGTGTATTGGTCGGCGGTGCTAGCCTGAACTATCACAAGTTTGCAGGTATTGTTGATGCTGCCTACCGTATCACGCACAGTACTGAGGACGGTCATGGCGAGTAGCAAGCCGGAAGCCCCTAAAGCCAACAAAATTATGATTGATATAGCCAAGCCCGGAAAATCTGCTCCGGATGCATCAACTCGACCCCTTATAGTGGGGCACAGACCGCTTGTGAAAGATCCTATGATGAGCTCTAACGACGTTGAGTCTACTGACGAAGAAAAAGCAGCAACTAACTTAAGTCCATCTCGATCTGCAAAAATTGTGGCGCCTATGTCTTCGCCTGAAGAAGCCGCTCCGGTAGAAGATGCTACCGAGGGAGAAGCCGATCCGTCTCCTGCAGAAATAGCTATGCTCAAAGAGCATTCAGAACAAGCTCCTGCAGTAAAAGACGAGTTACCCGCTGAAGAAGACGACACTAAAAGTACAACTGCTGCATCTAGCGACGCAGCTGCAGTAGATGTACTCGCAGAGCACGCGGCTAATCGTCAAAAGGCTGGCACAATCAGCGAAGAAGAGATTGCCAAAGCTCAAGCTATCCATAAGCTTATAGAGGAGCGCACTTACCATGTGCCGATCAGCAAAGCTCATCACAGTCGAAACACGGCCATACTCGCTGCACTGGTTATCATACTCGCTATAGTCGGCGCGGTTATGTTGGCAAATCGGGCTGGCATGATAAATCTAGATCCCTCAAAACTGCCTGTCTAACCAATTAAACAACAGTCATTTTGCTCTCAGTGCTGGTAAAATTAAACGATGCATGACGACCTTCTTACTGGCTTAAATTCTGAACAACGGCGCGCGGTTGAAACAACCGAAGGGCCGCTGCTGATTTTGGCGGGCGCGGGTTCTGGCAAAACAAAGACTCTTACACACCGCATTGCGTATTTGATCTCTACCGGCAAAGCCACGCCGTTTAATATTCTGGCTGTAACATTTACGAACAAAGCCGCCAAGGAAATGCGTGAGCGCGTCGGACACTTAGTAGGCGAAAATGCGGATAATCGCAGCTTCATGCCTTTCATGTCTACGTTCCATAGTATTTGCGTGCGACTGCTTCGTCAGGACGGCGAATCAATCGGTATACCGCGTAACTTTGTAATATTTGATGAAGCGGATAGACTGAGTGCCGTAAAGCAAGCTTGTAAGCAGGTCATGGTAGATGAAAAAAGCTACCCGCCACGTTCGATCTCTAGCCTCATTAGCAGTGCCAAAAACGAACTTGTCACGCCGCAGGAATATGAAGGTACCGGCACTGGGCCACTTCATCGAGTGGTCGCACAGGTATATCCGATTTATGAGCGCATACTGCGCGAGGCAAATGCGCTGGACTTTGATGACCTGATCGGCAAGACCGTAAAGATGTTGCAGACCCAAGCGGACATACGTTCTCGCTGGCAGACGCAGTTCCGCTACATCATGATTGATGAGTACCAGGACACAAACGCAGCGCAGTACAAACTAGTGAAGCTTTTGACGAACGAAAAGCACAACATCGCGGTTGTTGGTGACGACTGGCAAAGTATTTATTCGTGGCGCGGTGCGGATTTCAAGAACATCCTTAATTTTGAACGGGATTACAAGCAGACGGCGATCATTAAATTAGAACAAAACTACCGTAGTACTAAATCTATTTTGGATGCGGCGCACGCAATTATTACAAAGAACTCACACCGCTCCGAAAAAGAATTATGGACCGATGCAGGCGAGGGTCAGCCCGTGCAAATATTGCAGGTTGCGAACGAGCGAGCCGAAGGCGAAGCCATCATCCGTCGAGTAAAAAACGCGACTGATGCAAGATTTAGAAACTTCAAAGATTTTGCTGTGCTCTATCGCACAAATGCACAGAGTCGCTCAATTGAAGAAGCATTTATACGTTATGGTGTGCCGTACCGTATTGTTGGTGGCCAGCGTTTCTATGACCGTAAAGAAATCAAAGACGTTATGAGCTATTTGCGTTTACTGTATCAGCCGGAAGATCGCATGAGCTTTGAGCGTGTGGTGAACGTGCCGACTCGTGGTATCGGAACCAAATCAATCGAGAACTTTTATAATTGGCAGCAAGAGAACCAGTTAACACTGCAGATGGCGCTGGAATCTGTTAAAGAATGCTCGAAGTTAACGGGTAAAGCAAGAAGCGGCCTGTATGAGCTCGGTGCCATGCTCCGCGAGCTTCGGGCGCTTATGTACGAGACACCTCTGCCTGTTTTGATTGATTCAATGCTGCGACGAATTGACTACTTTGCATATTTGCGCGATGGATCGCTGCAGGGTGAGGCCAGGGAAGAGAACGTACGGGAACTTATTAGCGTAGCTCAGTCCTATCAGGAGCTTGGTATAGATGGTTTTTTAGAAGAAGTTGCCCTAGTGAGCGACATTGACGCTGCCAACCAAGGAGGCGACGCCGTGACGCTTATGACGCTGCATGCTGCAAAAGGCTTGGAGTTTCCCGTAGTATTCATGATTGGACTCGAAGAAACCATTTTTCCCCACTCACGGGCACTGTACGACCAAGGAGAAATGGAGGAGGAACGTCGTCTTTGTTATGTGGGTATGACTCGGGCACGCGAAGAGCTATATCTCAGCTATGCAACCAGTCGACTACTTTATGGAAGTGTCCAGCACAATCCGCCGTCACGCTTCTTGAGCGAAATTGATGGCAAATTCCAGGTCGATAGCGTGGGCCTAGGCGGCAACATCTGGCAAACTACTCAAAGCTATGTGCAAGAAACCGAGAGTTCATACGAAGCACCAAAGCCACCTGTCACGAACGAGCCGCGTTATATACCGGAGCTAAACGAAGGTGATCAGGTAAAGCATGATATTTTTGGTACGGGGACAATTATGGAAGTAGAGGGCGATAACGTAGCGGTTTACTTTAAGGGCAAAGGTATGAAAAAGCTTAATACAAGCTTTGCGCCTCTGGAGAAATTATAGTGAGCCGGGAAAAGAGCAGCCCACGAACGAATTTATTTCGTTCATGGCGCGATGAGAAAAACCGCAGGTTTGTCTCATATGAGTTTAAGGGCATGAAAAAGCTCAACACTAGCTTTGCGCCTCTGGAGAAATTGTGAAACGAATTTGGAAACGGATCGGAAATATGATGTTTTGGGTAGGGATTCCGGTACTGCACGTTTATTTACGTTCCCACCGGCGTACTAGGGTTTTTTTGGTTAGCGAGGGCTGTGTGCTACTCGTAAAACCTTGGATAGGCGTGAATCGCTGGATGACTCCCGGTGGTGGCTTGCACAAAGGAGAGGCCCCAAAAGACGGTGCGGTACGAGAAATCCACGAAGAAACAGGCGCCGTCGTATTGCCAGAAGCGCTGCAGCATGTAGGGGAGGCGTCGTTTCGTAAATACGGTTTACAGTATGAATATGATCAGTTCGTCTGCGAGTTGCCAGCAAGGATAGATGTTCGTCCGCAGCGAGTAGAGATTTATGAAGTTAACTGGATGCCTCTGGATGATTTGAACCCCGAGACTTGCGAGTCTGATGTTTTGCTCCTGCGCGACCTCTGGAAGAGCTTGCAATAATTTGCTACAATACGGCTAGGTTCATGGGGGGAGTGACTGTCTAATACACGCCACCCTCTAAGTAACTCTAAATACTATGCCTTCTAAAAAATCGAAGCAGCCTGAGTCAATTGCCGGGCGCTTCACTCTCCACCAGTTCAAGCAACATCCATTTGCCGTGCCAGTAACGACAGTTATCGTGCTGTTTATTATGACGCTTGTCGGATTTGTCAGCATGGGAGGCCAGACAATTGGCGCGAGCGATTCACATGTTGTGCGCCTAAGCATCGACGGGCAAGAGCGGGTTATGCCTACCCGAGCCGCAACAGTGAAGGATTTATTAAAACGACTGGATATTGACCTTAGGCCTGAAGATATTGTCACGCCGTCACTCGATGCCGAGATTTACGAAGACGACTTTCCTATTTCAATCAAAAAAGCACGTCCTGTACTGATAGTAGATGGCGATAAAAAAACAGTAGCCTATAGTGCACAGCCGGAGCCACGTAGGGTCGCGGAGGGGGCAGGCCTCAAAATCCATCCAGAAGACAAAATAGAATCACGGCCAATGGATACGGCTCGGCCAAGCGAGATACTGAAGCACGGAATTGCTGCGGAGGAGGTGTTTATCGATCGAGCAACGCCAACTCATCTTAACCTGTACGGTACTCCGGTAACTATTCGCACGCATGCGGTGACCGTTCGCGATTTGTTAGCAGAGAAAAATGTCCAAACTGCGGCAGACGACACGGTAACACCTTCGTTAGACACGCTTCTTACCCCTGACACACAAGTCTTTGTCATCAAATATGGCAAGCAAGTAGCAACTATAGAAGAGGTCATTCCGGCGCCTGTAGAAAACGTCGATGACCCGAATGCTGTTGCTGGTTCTACGGTTGTGCGCGAAGCGGGCGCAAATGGCAAAAAAATTACTACTTATGAAATTGAGCTAAAGAATGGCAAAGAAGCTGCTCGACGAGCAATCCAGGAAGTTATAATTAGTCAGCCTGTTAAGCGAGTTGTCGTGCGCGGCACGAAAGTGATTTATAGCAATCCGTCTGCCAACGTGACTCTGGGCCAAGGCATTGCTGCACAAATGGGCTGGGGACACGAATTCAGCTGTATTTATCAGATTTTCCAACGCGAGTCCGGCTGGAACCACCTTGCACGAAACCGCAGCTCTGGTGCATACGGAATTCCGCAAGCACTACCAGGAAGCAAAATGGGCGCAGGCTGGGAATCTGATCCTGCTGTTCAGATTCGATGGGGTATCGGTTATATGGTGAATCGATATGGGTCGCCTTGTAAGGCGCAGGCTTTCTGGAACGTTAATCATTGGTACTAAGTACCATGAGACACCCATTCTGGGTTTCTCATCGCGCGGTGCTTCGGCTCAACCGAAGTCTCCGGCTGCTCTTCCCGGTCCGTGGTAATGTGGGGCTGCTCTCCTCTCATGCGGATAAATTTTTTAAGAAATAAATTCTTCAAATATTTGAATCTATTTTTTGGGATGCTCTTTCTGGCTCCCGGGCGGGTTTTCCATCGCGCGGTGTGACGGAATGAATCTGCCACCCGGCTGCCTTTCCTGAGTTCGGATAAATATTTAGATTTGGTGGGCTGGATGCATAGATAGAAATTTTACTGAGGTTTTAGTGCTAAAAAGGTAAGGTATATTAAGTAAATGGGGAGCATTCATGGGAGATCCGACGTTACAAAATCCAAATAACCGGGAAGACGTAGTATTGCCCACCAGGGACAAGACTCTCGACCGGGTGTTTATTGCTCTATTTATAATTATTGCAGCTCTACTTATTATTTCTAGATTCTAGCAATCATGGAAAAGCTCCGCGGTGTTAATTTAGGGGGGTGGTTGGTATTGGAGCGGTGGATTACGCCGTCGGTTTTTAAAGGCACGATGGCTCAGGATGAGCACCAGCTTTGCCGTGAGTTAGGCGACAGTAAAATTGAACGGCTGGACACGCACCGCATAACTTTCATAACAGAAAGCGATATTGCGTGGATTAAGCAGCAGGGACTGAATGCCGTGCGTTTGCCTGTGCCCCACTGGATTTTTAGCGGCGAAGAACCGTACGTTTCGTGCGCAAAGTATGTTGACTGGCTCATGGATATTACCTTAAAGCACAAACTACAAGTGGTTTTAGATCTACATGCGGCCCCAGGCAGTCAGAATGGCAACGATCACAGTGGAAAAGCCGGTAAGGCTGAATGGCATACGGAGCCAGGTAATATCACAAAGTCACTCGATGTAATTTCTCAGATTGCGCAGCGCTACTGCAAGTATCCGAATTTGGCTGGAATAGAGCTGTTGAATGAACCTGGCAGTAAGATCCCAAACACGACGCTGAAAGAGTATTTCCGTTTAGGGTATGAGCGCATCAGGCAGTACTGCGACGAATCAATCGCAGTAATCATTAGTGACAAATTTGACCCACAGAATTGGAAACAAGTGTTGATTGGTGACGAATTTAGAAACGTCTGGTTGGACACGCATTTATACCAGTGTTTTTCATGGGAGGATAAGCGCCGAAAAGTACATAACAGTATAAAAAAGGCGAAATACGAGTGGCACGATTTGATCACTGAAACAGAATCCGTGCGGCCAATTATGATAGGGGAGTGGAGCCTGAGCTTGGACCCAAAATCCTTGCGTGGACTCGATGCCTACGAACGAGACAAGGCGCTACAGGCATACGGGGCAGCTCAGCTACGGTCTTTTGAAACCGCGACTGCCTGGTTCTATTGGACTTATAAAACAGAAGATATCGGCACGTGGAATCTTAGAGACAGTGTTCAGAGGGGCTGGATTGATATGCGGGGGGACTATCCCCTCTCATCGCGCGGAGCTTGAAGTAAATTCAAGCTCCGGCTGCTCTCCCCTAGGCTACGAGGTGGTACAATGCAGTCTATGAATGAAATCCCTGATACGAAAAAATCCCTTGGACAGCATTGGCTGCATGACAAAGAAAGTTTAGAAGCTATTTGCGATGGCGCCGGGGTTGTAGCTGGCGATGTAGTGCTAGAAATTGGGCCTGGCACCGGCGAATTAACCGAGCAGCTGCTTGGGCGAGGCGCCAATGTCATCGCGCTCGAAATAGACGAGAGTTTGCACAAGGGACTTACAAAACGATTTTCCAAATATGATGAGTCGCGTTTTTCCTTGCAGATGGGAGACATTCGTACTTATGATTTAACAGGCCTGCCAGTGGGCTATAAAATTGTTGCCAATATCCCGTACTATCTAACAAATCATTTACTACGAATTCTGAGTGAAACAAATAACAAACCAGCTCGGGCAGCATTGCTCGTGCAGAAAGAAGTTGCAGAACGAGTCGCATCCGAACCAGGTGGCATGAGTATCGTGAGCGTTGTCACGCAGCTTGAGTATGAGGTCAGCAAGGGGTGGCTTGTTCCAGCTCGATTATTTACCCCACCGCCAAAAATTGACTCTCAAGTACTCATTCTCAAAAGGCGCCCTGTTCCACTTTTCCCGGATATTGATCGTAAGCGGTTCATTTCTCTTGTAAAAGCGGGGTTCGCTGGTCGCCGCAAAACGCTGCATAATTCCTTGAGTGCTGGCATGCATGTAGCCAAGGAGGAAACGGGGATACGTTTGACGCAGGCAAATATAGATTCAAAACTACGAGCCCAAGCTCTGTCACTAGAGAATTGGTACGAACTGTACAAGGCATACGAAGAATAATCTATTCGTACTAGTTGGTAGGCGTATTTCGAATTTTGAAAACTACCTGCCAAAGCTGGTCTAGTTCGTCGCTTGTTAGCGGGCCTGCCGGAGTGTAAGTTCGGCGGTGGGGGCGAACAACCCTAGCGCGCTTAAGTACTTCGCGAATGATATTTCCAAACTGTGGGTGCTCTTCATACTGTTCCAGACTTTTGGTACCTACTGCGTTGCCGATCAATGCGCTGTGAATAGTAGAGGGCACTGAAAAATAGCGATCATCATTAACGTTCTCAAATGCTTCAGCGACCCAATCCAGCAGCTCGTCCTCTCGTGGCAGAAGTTCCTGATATGAAACAAAAT
>JBBQKK010000019.1:0-14268 GCA_038326785.1 Saccharimonadales bacterium (SeqCode)
GGTAGTCATTCCTTGCTTTACCTTGTCGATTCCATCCTCGAACATAGATGTAAAGCCGTTTTTGGTGGCCACTTCTAGGATCTGATGAGCAGATGGTTGAGTGCCGTTCATAATCAATGTTTGCAGTTCGGGGCTCATAACAATCATTTCAAATATAGCAGTTCGCCCTCGGTAGCCTGAGTTATTGCAAGAAGCGCAGCCCTTGCCCTTAAATACGTGGTCTTTTGCTGTAAAAAAGCGCATCAACTCGTGGTTATCGGCATACTCAGTCATAGCTTCGTCAAGTGTCATGCTAATTCGGCAATGTTCGCATATCTTTCTAACTAAACGCTGTGCAATGACTATGTTTAGAGTGGAAGCAACAAGGAAAGGTTCGACTCCCATGTTAAGTAGTCGGGGGATGGCCGTTGAAGCATTGTTGGCATGAAATGTCGTTAGTAGCAGATGGCCGGTCAGCGCAGCATTCACAGAAATAACTGCAGTCTCTTCGTCGCGAATTTCTCCAACAAGGATTACGTCCGGGTCCTGTCGTACTATGGAGCGCAAACCTTTCGCAAAAGTAAGCCCAATGTGTTCTTTGACCTCAATTTGATTCACGCCCTTTACCCTGATTTCTACAGGATCCTCGATGGTCGTTACGTTTACATCAGGGTGATTCAAAAGCTTGAGAGCAGTATAGAGCGTAGTTGTCTTGCCTGAGCCGGTCGGTCCTGAAACAATAAGCATCCCGTAGGGTCTTTTGCTGAACTCCTGAATGTAAGCCATGTTCTTTTGGCTCAGTCCTATGCTTTCCAGGTTAAAGCCATGCAGGAAGGAGCGCAAAACGCGCATTACAATTTTTTCTCCATGAACCGTGGGGATGAGCGATACGCGTAAATCGACGCCCGTGCTTCCATTAATAAGCTGCATTGAGCCATCCTGGGCATTATAGTGTTCATCTATGCGCATGCCGCTCTCTATTTTTATGCGGTTAAGTACGGTCTCGTACTGCTCTCTGGACATAGTTCCCGCTTGGCGCAGTGACCCGTCTATTCGGAACCGGATATATACCGTGTCATGTTGAGGCTCGAAGTGTATGTCTGAAGCTTTATAACGCCCTGAGTCTTTGATGATTGCATTGATAATTTCAGGAGCTACTTTTTTGCCGGATTTTATTATTTCACTAAATTTTGTTTCGAGTTCCTCGTCGTATGATAATAAGCTCTCATCAAGGTGGTCGGGCAAGGTGTAGGTGATGCGCACAACTTTACCTTTAAGGACGTTTGAAATGGCTCCCTTAAGATTTTTGTTCGTAGGGTTGTCTGTCGCAATCGTGACGTTGTTTTCCACCTGTTTGATAGCGATTACTCGAGCTTCGCGGGCAATCTTTATGGGTATCAAACGGATTGCCTCTGCACTTGGAGGTTGTGCTTGCAGATCTGCATACGGCAGATTGTAACTTTCGGCGATAGCTTGTCCCACGAGGGACACAGTCAGAAGATCATTATTTAGGAGATATTCTAAATAAGTGGTGCTATCTTTGCTGTTAGCAGCCGCGAGATTACTGTCGGCTTCTGAAACGTAGTCCTGCTGGACCAGTATGGTTTTTAGTTTTTCTATGTCCGGATACACTTGTTATGCCCCACCCATTTCCAGTTATGCGTTTATTACTGCGTCCGTAATCTCTGTTAGCGAAGTATTAGGCTTGAACAGGAATTTTTTTGCTCCAAGTGCCATGATCTTGTCTATTTCTTCCTGTAGCTCTACAGAACTTAGAACGATGATTGGCGGAATTCCTGGTTTGTCCTGCACGGCTTCTAATATCTGGAAACCGTCCATACCCGGCATTACAACATCCATTATAGCAACATCAAACTGCTCAGTAGTCAGTTTCCGATAGCATTCGCTGCCGTTTAGGACTATGGTCACCTCACAGCCGCTGTGCATAAGCTTACGCTGCAAGACGCGAGCCATAGTAATTTCATCCTCAGCCACCAATACACGTCTCTGTTCGCCTGCCATATTGTTCCAATTACATTTTGCTACTTTAACTTAGAGAATATTATACAATACGAAGCTTAGAATTTACTGCTCATATTATTTGGGCTTTTTGTCCAGCAATTTTATTCAGTAAACGCTGCACCCTGAGAGAAATATAGCGGTATGTAAACTTCATAGCATGTAGGATTTGCGTATGAGCAGCAACAAACCTAACTATTCCTTGTGGCGTGAATCCTATAGTGAGCTGCTGTATCCATCGCTGGTAGGTGAATTGCATACTGACGTAGTAATCATAGGAGCGGGGATTACTGGGCTGACTTCTGCCTATCTACTAAAAAAGGCTGGATTCAGTGTAGCTGTACTAGAAAAAGATACCGTAGGCGGAGGGACTACCGGTCGCACGACCGGGAAGGTTACCGCTCAGCACGGGTTAATTTATAACGAGTTAAAAAATACTATTGGCGACCATAAGACTCGCTTATATGCCGATTTAGCTAAAGCCTCTGTGGATATGGTCGACAAGATTGTGCATGCAGAAAAAATTGCCTGCGACTGGGAACGAGATGATAACTATGTCTTTACTGCAGACCCAGATCAACTACAGAATTTCAAAACAGAAGCTGCAGTCGCGGAAGAACTAGGGCTACCCGCAACATTTACCACCGCCAGTGGCCTTCCTTTTGAGATTAAGGGTGCGGTCAAATTCTCGGGGCAGGGGAAGTTCAATTCCCAGCAGTATGTCCTAGGACTAGCCCGTGCTGTTCATGGCGAAGGGAGCTATGTTTATGAGGCCAGCAAGGTCACGAGTATTCGTGACGGAAATCCCTGTAGCGTAAAGACAAGTAATGGAAAAATTATAGCTAAACATACTATAGTCGCCACAAACGTCCCAACTCTGCCGCTTATGGCACGTGGAACATACTGTGCACTTGAGTACCCAACGGAGTCTTATATTGTAGCCGCTGAATATGATAAGCCAATTTCAGGTATGTACATTTCGCCGGACAGTAATCATTACTCGATCCTGCCCGTGCAAGTTGGAGAAAAAAATATGCTGTTAATAGGAGGTGGCGGACATTTGTCGGGGCTGCGCGGCAGCAAAAAATGGCGATTCTCAAAACTGCAAAAATATGCAGAACAGCAATTTGGCATGACCGACATTTCATATAAATGGTCAGACAGGGATTACATCGCCTACGATAAAATTCCGTTAATTGGAAAATTATATCCTTGGTCCAAGAATCTATACGTAGCTACTGCATTCAAAAAATGGGGACTCTCTGGCGGTACTATGGCAGCTATGATGCTAGCTGAAGTAATTGCTAATAAAGACAGCAAATATTTGCAGGTTTTTAGCCCCCAGAGAAGTGGTCCGATCAAGTCCATACCAAAAGCTGTAGTGGAGCAAATTGGCCAGCTCAAAAATCCCTAAATAATGACTTTCATCGTATTATTTTTACACGGGCAGGGTGCAAAATTAGCCTAGTTAACCAAGGCTCAGAACAGGGATCGACTGTAACTTAACCTGGCCGGTGGGCAAAAAAGATAGCAGTAGTGGTTAGGCCGTAGCGCCTGATTTTTTAGGCAATTCAACAGTGAATGTCGTACCTATGTTTACTTCGCTATCAAAATGTATAGTTCCGCCTATTTTACCAAGCAGTAGCTTAACTAAATAAAGACCTAGCCCGGTACCTTCGCTATAAAGTTCTGCTGCATTGTCTGCTCTTATGAACTGATCAAATAGCGTTGAATGAAACTCTGGCGGAATACCAATCCCTGTATCTTGAATACTTACTACTACTGAGTGGTCTGTCTCTAACGCAGATACATTTACGTAACCTTTTGGAAGTGTATACTGAATTGCGTTTACGATCAGATTGGAAAATATTTCCTGGAGGACAGACACATCACTGAACAATTTGATTGTAGATGGAATTTTCAGCTCAAGCGATATCTCTTTCTCGTCGGTCCTGGGCTTCACTTCAGTTTCGATCCGCTTAAATATATCAGCAAGAGCAAACTGGCGATTATTTAAAGTATGCACGCCACTTTGAGCTCGGGTGATGCTGAGTAGGCCGTCTACCAGGTGCACCATTCGCTCGGACGAAGTGACGATTGTATCTGCAAGTTCCTTTTGCTCGTCTAGCAATGTCCCGGCGTAGCCGTCTTTGAGCATATGAGAATACATGATCACAGCCGTCATGGGTGTTCGCAACTGGTGAGAGGCTAGATCTATGAACGTATTTTTCATTTTAGTTAGTTCGTATTCTTGCGTTATGTTCTGAATGAGATATACAGTTTGTTGCAACTGAGGCAAGTGCCTAGAACTTATGCGGAAAATTAGCGTGCGATTGTTTGCGTCAATCCACTCATAAATTTTAATTGCCTTATCGCCTTCATCACGAAGCCTGCCAGAGCCCACTGCGTATTCGTTCGATATCTTTTCAGATTCTTTTATCGGGAATATTTCGCTATAACTCTTGCCAAGTAAAAATACCCGTTGCTGATCTACGATATTAGCGAAATAATCATTTGCAAAAATTATATTGCCGTCTTCATCGATGACACACACAGCATCGGATATGCTGCTTATTACTAAGTCCATCCAGCCGAGAGTTCGCTGAACGCTTAGAAGTTCATTCGCCAGTGATTTATATGGCTGATCATTCATCAGTTTTTGGAAAGTCAATAATGGCCGCAAACTCCCAGCGCTCATCGACTCTGCGTCCCAAAATGTAATGATCGGAAACAGTTTCTCTCCCGTCTTTGTACAGCACGCTAAGGGGTAGTGACTTACCCAATAATTCTGACTTTTCAGTAGTCAGATAACGTGAAAATCCTACCATGTGCGCACCGCGCATATGGGCGGGCATTATTTCCATCACCGGTTTACCAAGCAGCTCTTCTTCACTCCATCCGTATTCCTTTTCGAATGCTTCATTTACGTAGGTGAATAAACTTTCTTGATTGATGGCTACAACGGGAACATCTTTCAGTGCTAGTAGTTCTTCGACCGTATCAGGATATGTTTTGATTGCTGTGCTCCTTTAACATTATCTTCAATTTTACAGCAGTATTGTTATAAATTTATAAGATTTCGCACAGCAGCGCTGTGGACTAGCTTATCTAATCTGGCAGCACAACTGCAGACGAGGTCGACCTGGCAGTGAACATCAAAAAACACTCTTGTTCAGAGTGCTTCCTGATTATATTTAGGCAGAGTTAAAAGGTTGCTAGTTCAGAGTCGAGCTGAGAACTATCATTATCTCCGTCTATCTCAACCTGATCTAGTGCTGCACTGGCTTTATCAAGATCATCGGTGTCTTTGATTTCGGGCGCGCTCGGTACGTCATTGACGGTTACTGGCTGACTAGTGGTCGTGTCGGCAGATTCCTGCGGTTGCTGTCGATTAAATACGGTATAGCCTGCGAAAATCAGACCACCGACAACTACTAATGCCACGATTAATTCTACCGCCGAAAATCCTGTTTGGTTTTTACGGATGCTCATTATTCTTCGCTCCCTTCAGTAGTGCCCTCAGGTTTTGTGGTGCTCTGTACAGACTTAACACCAACGATTAAGTCCTTAACAGCTGTCTTGTACTCTTTCAAGGCTGCATTCATGGCTTGCTTGTTTTCTTTGAAGCTGTCCGCTGTGGCTTTAGGATTGTCGCCGTCACAGGTAAAGTCATCGCTGCCATCACTAACAGCGTCTACGGCTGCTTGGGCTGCTTCTTTTTTCTCCGTCACATCTGCCACAAGTTCGTCGTAGTTGCTGAGCGTATTACCTTTTTCTTCATAGAAAGTTTGGGTGCGCTCAGAAATCTTTGTGAAAACTTCCAGCTGCTTGGTACCGCGGTCTGAGATGCGGGCCATAATATTTGTAATGGCTTTTTCGCGCTTCTGGCAAGCTTTCAGTTTTGCAGCTTCCAAGCGTGCCCCACCGGCTTCTCGCCGTTCCTGGCGTTCTTGAGCTTGCGCCGTCTGTTCTGCTTCTCGCCGTTCTTGAGTAGCTTGTTCACTCGCTTGTCGCCGTTCTTGGGCCTGGGCTTGAACGGGTTGGGCAAGTGTGGCAACGGGTGCTGCAACCGCAAATACGAATACGGCAATGCCTGCTAGCAAGCTTTGCCTCAATATTAGTCTGTGCATTGTGTTAGTTTCCTTATTAATTTGTATAGTAAGCTTACGCTTTTTTCCTGTCAGGATCAACTTGGTGCGTGTGGCCACTGAAGTATCAATTAGTCACTGTTAAACCAGGAAATATTTAAGGTAGGGCGTTTCACATTCCTCGCTCGCCCTAAGTGCTCTTCTGTCAATGAAAAAGCCGACCAAATGGCCGACTCTTTCATTGGTGCACCGGGAGGGATTCGACCTACCTCCGGCAGGCCCGCAACTTCACTATTGAAAACAAGTTTTCATCGGAAGACTGCCTTGCAAAATGCCACTGGCATTTTTCACCCCGACCTTCGGCGTCGTGAGTTCAAAACTCAGTAAGTCAAACAAAAAACCCATGACGAGCAGGGGGTTTATGTTTGGTGCACCGGGAGGGATTCGAACCCCCGACCCTCTGTTCCGAAGACAGATGCTCTAATCCGCTGAGCTACCGGTGCGTGAATGCTATGGGATTATAACAGATGAGGCATCGATCTTAATACTGCTCATGGTATTATCGCAGTATGCCGACTCCCAAGACAAAAATAGTTCCCAATAATTCTCGGTATGATCAGTGGGTTAAGCGAGCAGTTTTATCTGTCGCGATAATTGAGCCCTTCCTTACATTGCCGCAAATATATGAAATTTGGGTTCTTAAAAAGACTGAAGGTGTGTCTCTAATGACATGGTCGCTCTTTATAGTACCGGCCGTAATCTGGCTTCTATACGGAATACAAATTAATGATCGTCCAGTAATCATATCCAGTGTTTTATGGATTGGTATGGAATTATTCGTTGTGGCAGGTCTGCTCCTTAATTAATCGCTCAGTACCATCATAGGATAAATGTCGATGACTACTTCTTCGTAAGGATGAGCTTTTTTGATGGCGGCAATGATGGTGTTTACTTGGTCTTTTTCGCAGCCTACTTCGATTCTTTCTTCGGCAACCTCTTCCATATCTCCAATTTCACCAATAGCGGGATCGGCGCCTTTAAGAGGCTTGAACCTTCCCGTACCTTTGATTGAGAAACTACAGTATTCGTAGTTACCGATTTTACCTGCACCAGCTTCTCCAAGTGCCTGACGAATTTCATCAGCATTTTCTTCTGGTACAAACACAACTACTTTCACTAATTCTTTCATGACTACTTCCCAACGGTTAATGTGAATTATCTATGCAATATTTATTGCTGAAAACTTACTTCGGAATGGATAAGATAGGTCTCATGAAAGATCAATCAGGAAAAGTCATGGTGAAATTTCTGCTCTGGCCGAGCATCATTATCAGTATTTTATTGACTGTCCTGCTAAACATTCTGCTTTAAACCTGAATGATCTTCATAAAAAATACCCATCTTGCGAGAATGGGTATTTTAATTTGTCTGTGGCAAAATCTTAGTAAAAATGAGGATTTTCTGGGCTTAAGATTTGCTTTATCTCTTTACGCTCACGACGGTATTCTTTAAAATCTCTAATTCCTAACATAATCATCTCCTCCGTTAGTAATCTTAGTATTGCCGAATATTGAAAATATGTCTGAGAGGATTCTTACCTTTATGGCAATTTACTGGTGAAATACTTATTTTCTTATGCTTGTAGTATCGGTGGCGGGTAGGTATAAGTGTAGTCAACACATGATAACAATTCACAACTTCAAAGAAGCGCATGAGGTGCTCAATTCATATATTTCAACTCTTGCTGGGCAGGGGCAGGTATATACGCTGGACCGAATCAGGTTGCTGATGGATAAACTAGGGAACCCGCAGGATAGCTACAGGGTGGTGCATGTTGCGGGTACGAGTGGCAAGACTTCAACTTCATATTTCATTACGAGCTTACTTGTTGGAGCGGGAAAGAAGGTAGGATTAACAGTGTCGCCGCACATCGACGAAATTAATGAGCGAGTGCAAATAAACCTCGTGCCGTTGCCCGAAGAAAAATTCTGTAAACAAATATCTAAATTTTTAAATGTAGTTAACGAAACTGATATAAAGCCAAGCTATTTTGAGCTTCTGGTTGCATTTGCGTACTGGCAGTTTGCAGAGGATAAAGTTGATTATGCGGTGATAGAAGTGGGTCTCGGCGGTTTACTGGATGGAACAAACGTGGTGACGAGGCACGACAAAGTTTGTGTCATTACTGACATTGGATTAGATCATACGGAAATTTTGGGCAAAACTTTACCAGAAATTGCCGCCCAAAAAGCCGGGATCATACATCCACAAAATTCCGTATTCATGCATCAACAGTCAGACGAAGTAATGAAGGTGGTGCGCGAAGTTTGTGCGCAAAATCAGGCTGAGCTGATCGAGGCAGAAGCAATACAACCGAGCGGTGCAACGTCTAACCTGCCTATTTTCCAGCAAAGAAACTTTGCGCTAGCTATGAGCGCATACGACTATTTACGCGCTCGCCGTCAACTGCCTGAAATTACGGAAAGCAGAATGGCAGAATTAGTTAATGTATACATTCCTGCACGAATGGAAACAGTGCAATACAAAGATAAAATAATCATCATGGACGGTGCGCATAACGCGCAAAAGCTCAGCATGTTATTTGAAAGTATTTCCAGTAAATATCCTAATCAGGAAATAGCAGTGCTACTGAGTCTCAAGCACACCCGCGGCATTCGTACTGAAACTAGTCTAGAGGTAATTAGCAAAAATGCTTCTTGGATGGGTATAACGGCTTTTGCGGGTTCTCAGGATACTCCCTATAGATCAGTCAATACCGAAGAGATCGCAGAGTACTGCCAGCACACAAACTACGAAAATTTTGAAGTAGAAATAAATCCGGAAAAAGCTTTCGAAAAGTTGCTAGAGCGGCCAGAACCAATATTTCTTGTCACCGGATCGTTTTATCTCCTCAACCACATCCGGCCATACATAAAGCGTATAATCAAAGCATGATTAGACTTATTGCTGCAATCGACCGCAACTTGGGAATAGCCAAGGGGGGTATGCAGCCGTGGAAAATTACTACTGACGAACAATATTTTAGGGATAAAACACTTGAGTTCGGTGCAAATATACTCATGGGCCGGAAAACGTATGAAGTTATTGGGCATGTGTTGCCGGATAGGCGTAATTTTATAGTGGCTAGGGAAGGGGATCTGCAAATCCCGGGCGGGGAAGTTGTGAATGACCTGATGCATTTTATACATAATTTCCAAGATGACATTTGGATCATCGGCGGCGCGTCAATTTTTGAGCAAATGTTGCCACTGGCCCATGAACTATATTTGACTAAAATTGATGCCGACTTTGGTTGTGACCAATTCTTTCCGCATTATGATCAAGCTTTTGCGTTGGCTGAGCAGAGCGAACTGCATGAGGAAAATGGCTTTATATTTACGTACAACAAATTTGTAGCAAAGAATTCATAAAACTATCAACAAGTACCAAGGCTTTGTAATAAAAACATTCGTATTTGGTGATAGTGCTAGTGAGGAGTAAAAAAACGAGAGAGTCGATGTGACTCAGAATCTCGTGTTCTCGCATCACTCACTAGCACCCCCTGGTATTTCCAGAGGTTTTATTCGAATTTTATGGCTTCGAATTGCCGCTGTACTTTACTTACTTCTGCAGTTGCTGCTCGGCCTGATGGACCAATTCACGCGTGTGCGCGATGCGGTCCGGTGAAACCGAGATGGAGGTTGCACCCCACTCGACCAATTTCTGGGCGATTTCGGGATGGTCAGAAGGAGCCTGGCCGCAGATGCCCACGGTGATACCCATTTCCCGACCGGTTTTGACGATGTGCTCGATGGCTTGCATAACAGCCTCGTTACGTTCGTCTCCGATGTTGCCCAGCTTGGCATTGTCCCGGTCCAGACCCAGAATGAGCTGAGTCAGGTCGTTGGACCCGATGGACACGCCGTCGAGGCCAGCACTGATGAACTTCTCGAGCAGGAAGACGTTGGAGGGAACCTCTGCCATCATCCAGACCTTGAAGCTCTCGCTCCTTTCCAGGCCGTTCTCGGTCATGAAATTGAGCACCCACTCCAGCTCCGCAACGGTGCGGACGAAGGGAACCATCACCCACAAGTTCTGGTGAACCTCTCGCGCACGGCGAATGGCTTCCAGCTCAAGGGCGAACACCTCCGGCTGCTGCACGTAACGGGCTGCGCCACGCAATCCCAGCATCGGGTTCTCCTCCTCGACCTCGTAATCCGAGCCCCCTTGCAGGTTCTCGAGTTCGTTGGTCTTGAAGTCCGTTAGTCGCAGGACGACCGGCCGGTTCCCGAAGGGTTCGCAGAAAGCACTGAAGCCATCTACGAGCTGCTGGATGAACTGCTCCTGCGTTCCCTCGGCCAGGAAGGCCTTGGGATGCTTGCCAATGCGCGCGAGCAGGAACTCCATACGGAGTAGTCCGACTCCATCTACGTTCTCTTGGGCTACCGAAGTAGCTTCGTCGAGATCAGCCAGGATTGCCATGACTTTGGTCTTGGTTTCGACCTGGGCCATTGCAGTCTTCTTGGCTTCCAGTCGCTCCAGGCGGCTCTCGTTCCATGCGATGCGGCTGGCTGCCACACCGTCAAAGACGTCTCCATGACTGCCGTCGACTGTGATAGTCGTCCCCTCTTGAAGTGCCAACGCGTTTTCTGCGCCGACAATGCAAGGCTTACCGAGCTCCCGTGCGACAATTGCCGCATGGCAGGTTCGGCCGCCCTTTGCGGTGACGATTGCAGCAGCGCGCTTCATGGCGGAGACGTAGTCCGGAGTGGTCATATCAGCCACCAGGATGTCGCCATCCTCGATGAGGTCACACTGGTGCGGCCCCTCAAGAATCTTGACTTCACCGCTCACGACGCCGGGACTTGCGGGCATGCCTTGCAGCAGAAGCTGCGCGGGTTCGTCCGGAAGCTCGGCATCATCCAAGTAGTCCTGGGACTGTACGGTCACAGGCCGGGCTTGCGTCAGGAAAAATTTTCCTCCCTGATACGCCCACTCGATATCCTGTGGTCCGCCATAGTGCTGTTCGACCCTGAGGCCGATCTGCGCCAGTTCGACGACCTGATCATCCGTCAGCTTTGGTGCGTCCGCAAGGTAGCCGGGGACCGAAGTCCACTTGTTGGTTTCCTCGTGGCCGCCATCGTTACCAGTATTCAGCAGAAGCTGCTTGGGCTGGTTCACGATGGTCTTTGCGGTGACCTTGAGCGACTTCTTGTCGACGATGTAGTTGTCAGGAGTAATTGCACCCGAAACAACCGACTCGCCAAGGCCCAATGCTGCCGCAATCTCCACCTGAGTGGGGTTGCCGTCCACGCTGTTAATCGTGAACATTACACCGGCCCTCTCGGACTGAACCATCTCCTGCACTACGACAGCGAGTCCAACCGACATGTGGTCGAAGCCCTGCTGTTCGCGGTAGAAAATGGCACGAGCGTTGAAAAGGCTGGCCCAACAAGCTTGCACAGCACGGACGACATTGTCCTTGCCTTGCACGTTCAAGAACGTTTCTTGCTGACCGGCAAAACTGGCATCAGGAAGGTCTTCGGCGGTTGCCGATGAGCGCACTGCGACAAGGGCGTTGCCGTCACCAAGCTGGCTGTAAGCCCGCATGATATCGGTTCGGACGTCCTTGCTCATGTTGGACTGGACGATGAGGCGCTTGATTCGCTCTGACGCTATGTCGAGCTCAACCGTTTTATCGACGTCCAGTCCTTCCAGGATGCGTGTCACCGTGTTACTGACACCGCTGATTCTCATGAAGTCCATGTAGGTCTGGGCTGTCACGGTGAATCCGTCTGGAACGGGGATGTCGGCGGAAATCAGTTCCCCCAAGTTGGCAGCCTTACCGCCGACCAAAGGGATATCTTCTTTCCGCGTATCTTTGAACCAGATGACTTTCGTCAAACCAGCTCCTCCTTCGTTGTATGTGCCGCATTATGCGACTGACTGATGGATAGGGTGCTGAGAAGTTTACTGAGAAGTAAAGGTACATTCTTAGTAATCCAGCTACCCGAGGGCATCAAAATAGCATCCCCTCAAATAGCTGGACTACAAGCTGAAAAATTATATCAAAAAATACTTTATTATTAAAGTCAAAATATATACTTGGAACTGCACGCACTCGGTACTTGAAAAAACAGGCGAAATTTGTTAAAGTTTCCCTGTTGCAATTGCAGCCGTACCAAAAATGAAAACCAGGCAGTTTTACTGCCGTTTACATTTTTGAGAGGAGACGGCTTAGTTGGATGACCACGGTTGACGAGCAAACTTGTTTTGTCGGTAACCTGCGGCATACAACTATCACACGTCGACGAGGGCCAGTAGCTCAGCTGGCGCAGCTTGCTGCAGGAGAATGAGAATTTTTGCTCGGACCAGCTTGATTTCGAGCGGTAGTCAGCAAATCGTACCTTACAATTAGTTATACGTGGGCCAGTAGCTCAGCTGGTTAGAGCGTCTGCCTCTTAAGCAGAATGTCGTGGGTTCGAGTCCCACCTGGCCCTCCAATACACTTATGCTTACTTTAGATTGTAACTTTGTAGTGTAAACATAGTTGAGCATGAATAAAAATAAAGGCACCCACCAATTTATTAAAATTATAATTCCCCACACGTCACTGGGCAAAAAAGCTTTCTGGGCTTTTGTTCTTCTATTCGCACTAATACCGATTTTTAACCTAGCAATTTCATATTCAGGTATAAAACAGTATGAGTTGTTCTTTGACTATCCCATTCTCGCCGCTCTGACTGTCATCGCCATCACCGTTTGGTTAGTAGGACTTACCTTAGGAATTACTAGCATTTGGAAACAAAAAGAACGCTCTAGCATCGTAATTACTGGTACAGTGTTTATCGCACTTTTTACAGTAATTTTTGTGCTGGCTGTAGCGACTGAGTAACAGTAGGTTGAGTTGCTATAGCGTCTACGATGGCCCTCCATTCCGCTTATGCTTATAACTAATATGATGCGTCTCTGTTTTTGATATAATTTTCTATATGAGCGAAACATTACAAGTAGGTGTCGTAGCGGGCTGCGTAATACGAAATGAAGAAAAGTACTTACTAGTGCAGGAAAAAAAGCCTAGTGTGTATGGCCTTTGGAATCTACCTGCGGGGCATGTCGACATAGGGGAAACATTCGAAGAAGCAGCAAAACGAGAAGCCCTGGAAGAAACTGGTCTGGAAGTTGATATCGTATCTAAGCTAGCTGTCACTCATGAAGGTCCCAGTGAAAAGGTATGTCACGCTTTTCTTGCTAAACTCATAGGAGGCGATCAGGTAATACAACCTGATGAAATTCTAGATGCTAAATGGTTCTCCTTGGAAGAAGTAAAAAAAATGAATTCTGAAAATCAGCTTAGGGCTCCGTGGGTACTTAATGCTATTGAAATTGCGTCATCGCAGTTGCAATAACCTCAACGATGGCCCTCCATAGAAAAATGCTCCGTCGCAAGATGGGGCATTTTTCTATGTGAATACTCCACGAGTGGTACTCGAAGCCACGACATATCAAAAGAATGTCGGGGGTGAGAACTGTCAGTGACAGTTCGGAAACGAACCTTCACCTGCAAGCGGTGCTCGCAAGGCAGTCGTTGGGGGGTCGCGGAACGTGACCGAGTCCCACCTGGCCCTCCAACTCGGTCATGCTTAAACGACTTTTAGGGGTCGTTTTGTTATACTTAGTACATGACAGAAAAGCAATATGATATATACAAAGCCTCGGGAATTATTGTCGAAGACCGAAAAGTGCTTGCAACTCGGTCTAAGGGTAAGTCGATGTACATACAACCAGGTGGCAAACTGGAAGCTGGTGAAACTGAAACCGAAGCAGTAATTCGTGAATTGCGTGAGGAGATGGGTATAGAAGTAACGGAAGCTGATTTAGAAAAAATAGATGATTTTTATGCAGAGGCGGCAGGACAAGCTGGTATACGACTCAAGTTGGCAGCATACTTAGTGAAACGATATGATGGCGAGCCGTCGCCACGAAGTGAGGTAGAAGAAATAAGATGGTTCAACTCAGAAGTTCCTGAGGGTACTGAACTCGCTTCAATCCTGGAACATGGTATAATTCCTGAACTTAAAGCTCGTGACATGATTGACTGAAAAGAGTTGCGATAGCGTCACAGATGGCCCTCCAATCCCGGTTATGTTAAAACAGAGGTAATATGCCTCTGTTTTTGATA
>JBBQKK010000020.1:0-13561 GCA_038326785.1 Saccharimonadales bacterium (SeqCode)
TACTCGGACTCAAAAAGATAAGGAACGCAGGACTTTAAAAAACGTTATGCAAGATGTTACCGCATACCAGCGCTTTGCGCAGGAAAAACTGGGTGTTTCGTTCGAAAATATTGAACTACTCGTCACGGCTTTTACGCACCGATCCTATGTAAACGAGCACCGCAAAACTGCCAAGGAGCATAATGAGCGCCTAGAGTTTTTGGGGGATGCCGTTTTGGAACTGGTCGTTACGCAATATTTATATAACAACTATAGCGATCCAGAAGGTGTGCTCACTAACTGGCGTAGCGCTCTTGTTCGCACTGAAAGTATTAGCGCCGCAGGAGCTCGCTACGAGTTCGAGCCACTACTACGACTGAGCCGCGGTGAAAAACGCGGTACTGCTCGTGCTCGTGCCCAGATTTTAGCCAACTGTTACGAAGCTGTTATCGGTGCAATCTATCAAGATAAGGGTTATGACGCCGCAAAGAAATTCATAGAAGATAGCCTCATAACTACATTTGAGGAAATATTGAAAACTGGCTCATGGATGGATCCGAAGTCTCATCTGCAGGAGATAGTACAAAGCAAGCAGGGCTTTACTCCTGTTTACAAGGTACTAAACGAAGACGGACCTGATCACGAAAAGACCTTTACGATAGGTGTGTTCATTGACGGAAAATTATTAGGCGAGGGAATAGGTCCTAGCAAGCAGACTGGTCAAGTCGCAGCAGCAGAAGTCGCACTTAAAAAGTTGGAAGACAAGTAGACCGTTGACAACAGAGGTGAAATAGCGTATTATCACCAAGTTATTTACAAACCTCATAGGGAAGGAAACTGAATGTTAGTCATTCGTATGCAGCGTACTGGTCGCAAAGGCCACGCTCAATTCCGCGTAGTCGTTCAAGATTCACGCAGGACCCCTAGCAGTGGACGTGTAGTTGCTGCTCTTGGTCATTACAATCCACATACTAAAGCTACTGTGCTCGATAAAGAAAAAGCAGCACAGTACTTAAAGAATGGTGCACAGCCATCTGACCGCGTTGTGCGACTTTTCCAGTCTGAAAGCATTGAGCTTCCAGAATGGGTAATTAAAGCCGCCGAGAAGACTCGTAAGGTACGTCACCCCGAGAAACTTCGTCGCAACCAGCCAAAAGAAGAAGTGGTAGAAGAAGCTCCAGCAGAAGAAGCTGCCGAAGCCCCTGCTGCAGAAACTGAAGCTTAAACAGCACCGAAAGTGCAAACGAAAAAACCTTGCCCCAATAACGAGGCAAGGTTTTTCGCTTTTGCTTAAGTAAGTTTTGCTATAATAAAAACACCAGTCAATAATCGGAGGACCGTCTGTATCATGAGTAACACCATTGACCAACAATTTGTAGAATTTATAGTAAAATCCCTGGTCAGCAATCCCGATGAAGTATCGGTAGAGCGTCGCATCGACGAAAAAGGTGTTCTACTAGAACTGACAGTCGACCCAGAAGACCTTGGCCGTGTGATCGGTAAACGAGGCGCAACCGCGCAAAGCTTGCGAACACTGCTTCGAGCACTTGGCACCAAGAATGACGCACGCTACAACCTGAAGATAGTAGACGTTGGCGGCGATTACAATGGAGGAGGAAATGCTTCTCATTCCTCCCAGAGCGATGACGACAGCACGACGGCTGCGGATGACCAGCCGAGTGATGTTGTGGCGAAGACACGCGCGGAGCTACATGACCTGGACGACCTGGATATATAGAAAACTCCAGGCGGGTTTTCTATCGCGCCCGTAGCTGGCTGTAACCAGCTCGGGGGCTGTCTTTACTGATCAACGATATAAAACGGCAGAAGTAAATTCTGTCGTTTTATAATTTTTATAGTGTGGTGGAATGTACAATCCGTATTGTCGTTCGTAGGCATTAGCAGTATGATAAATACATTCGGCTGGAACCATACAGCGCTTTAAAAAGCACAAAAATAAAAACATCAAAAGCTCTATGCGAGCCATCCAAAATCGATGGGAGCTTTATGTGACAACAATACCCGAGGCATTCGTCCGGGTATTTTTGTTTCTTGCAATATTGATGCAAAAAATTTGATATAATAAAGTTAATGAAAATTCAAATAATAACATTGTTTCCAGATATGTTTCCTGGAGTACTTAACACGAGCATGCTTTGGAAGGCTCAGGATAAGGGCGCAGTAGAGTTTAGCTACATTAACCTTCGCGATTACGGGCTTGGGCCTCGAAAGCAAGTCGATGACACTCCATATGGCGGCGGCGATGGTATGTTGCTCAAGCCCGAACCAATAGTAGCGGCAATTGAGGTGGCGAAGAACAATGACCCTGAAGCACTTGTGCTGTTACCGACGCCACGCGGCAAAATGTTCAAGCAGTCAGACGCAAAGGCCATAGCAGCTGATAACCAGGGTCTTATTATTGTTTGCCCGCGTTACGAGGGCTATGACGAGCGCGTGACCGCTTGGATAGATAAGCAATACTGCATCGGCAATTACGTGCTTACAGGCGGTGAGCTGCCGGCTATGGTGATGATTGATAGCGTAGTGCGTTTGCTACCTGGCGTTCTGGGCGGAGAATCATCCGTAGATATTGAATCCTTTCAGGATGATGACGAAAATATAGAATTTCCGCAGTTTACGCGACCAGAAGAGTTTAGGGGAACAAAAGTTCCAGATGTGCTGCTTAGCGGCCATCATGCTGAAATCCAGAAGTGGCGTATAGAGCAGTCGCGCGCCGAATAATTTAAATACTTGCAACTATTGGCGACGACAAGGAGTAACTTGTTATACTACTAGTAGTAATGGAGGGGCCATTGATATGAAATTTCTGACTAAATTTGTAAAACCAGTATATGCACACTGTGATTTACCCTGCGGTGTTTATGATCCAGCGCAAGCTCGAATTGAAGCTCAAAGCGTTCTAGGAATTCAGACGAAGTATGAAGGCCTGGACGATGAGAACAAGACACGAGCCATTATGATCAAGGAACAACGAGCGGAGCTGGTAAAGCAGCACCTATGGGTCCTATGGAGTGATTACTTTAAACCAGAGCATCTAGATACTTATCCTGACTTGCATGATAAATTTTGGAAAGCGACCAAGCAGGCGAGCGCATGCAAGCATCATCATGATCCTGAAGAAGGCAAAAAGTTGTTGGCGATGATTGATGAAATTGCCGTGATTTTTGCTGAAACTAAAAAGGCATAACAGTGCAATCTTCTGAAGCCAACGCTAGTACTCCCCGAAAAGCCAATTTGCGTAGTGGATGGCCTTTTATTATACGAAGAGTCAGCGGGCACAGTATGGTGCCGGTGCTCCCGCCTGGTACTTTGATCGTGGGCTTCAAAAAGTTCAGAAAGCTGCAAGTGAATGATGTTGTGGTGTTTCATCATAATGAACGTGAAAAGATTAAGCGGATTACAGAAATAAAAGATGATTCGGTTTATTTATTGGGTGATTTATCAGATGAGAGTACTGATAGCAGGCATTTCGGTTGGATATCAAAAAAGCAGATTATTGCCAAAGTAATTATCCCGCGGGATGTTTCGCCGGCAACCGTCCACTAACCTACGTGGCGGTAGCCGCCGTCGGCAACTGACTCTTGAAGCTTATGATCACACAGGTGGCAAAATTCTTCGATGTCGTCTTCTTTTAGCCAGCGCTTAGTTGCGTGAGTCCATTCTTCGTAATCATGATAGGCCACAAGATCTGCCATCATACGTAAAGCCCAACCGATTACACCGTAAACACGAAACTTACCCCAAAGAACTGCTGCATAGCGAGGGCCTGCGGGCAATACATAGATTGGTTTTTTAGCCACGTATGGCTTGGGGTCCATTTTGGATGCAATGCGCTGGAGGTTATGCGCTACAAATTTACCATCATATAAAGCTGTTTGAGCCATGCCGCTATAAGGTGTATCGGCGTTGTCCCCGATTACATACACGCCAGGTTCGGCTTGCAGGAATTGGTCAACTCGGACTCGTCCATTGCGAGCTAGCTGAAATCCCTGATCCATGAAGAAGGGATGATTCATGACGCCGGCTGTCCAGATAACGGTGTGGCTGCGAATCGGTTTGTTGTTGACCATGAGAGAATCAACTGTTTGAGCTTGCACTGCAGTGTTAAGGTATAGCTTTACGCCTAGTTTGCGCAGTTGGCGAGCCACACTGCGTGAAATGTCTTTGGGCATGCGAGGCAATAATCGCGGCGCGGCTTCTATCAAATCTACGTGAAACTTACGGTTAGGTAGGTTGTGTTGTCGGCATATTTTGCGAATGTAACTAGGGAGCACGCCTGCAAGTTCTACGCCGGTAGGTCCGCCGCCGATGACTACGTAGTTTAGGTCGGGCTTATCCTGGTCCAATAACTGCTGGTGCAAGTGTGCTTTTAGCTCCTCTGCATCGTCGACACTTTTGATACCAAAAGAGAATTCTTCAAGTCCTTTGATTCCAAAATAGTTAGTCTTAACTCCAATGCCGATAATGGCGGCATCATAGTGAATAGTGTGATTCACCTTCGTGGTAATAACCCTGCTTTTGCGGTCAATGCTGACTGCGGTATCTTGGATAAGGTTAATTTTTTTACCCGCAAATATATCTGTTAAAGGGATAGAAGATAGATCTTTCGTGCCTCCTGTAGCCACTTTGTACATAGACCCATAGATCCTCATATCCGTGTGCTCACTTAACAGGGTTACATGAAACCTAGTATCGCCAGCCAGCTCAAGTGCAGATTTTATACCTGCAAATCCGCCTCCTACGATTACCACCTTGAGTTTGCCCACTTTTTTGATACTCCTTGAGTTATTTTTTTGTTTTTGGCTATATTTAGCTAAATTATACCATAAGCAGTTCAGTGACCACCAGAGGTAAGACCTCTAGTGCTTGATTAACAGATGACAAACAGGTAAGCTTAAGCAATATGGATGCTTTTATAAAAGAGCTAAAACAAAAAGGCTTCAAAGGAGACGTAGATCAGTCGCTGGAGGCGCGTGAACTATTTAGTCATGATGCAAGCATGTTTGAGCTCATGCCAGAGATAGTAATTGCCCCACGGGATGCTGCCGATATTGGGCTGCTTATTACTGCCGTTAATGATCCGGCCTATAAAAAACTCAAGCTATCGATTACTCCACGAAGCGCCGGAACCGATATGAGTGGCGGTGCTATAGGTCAATCAATAGTGCTCGACATGAAGAAGTACTTAAATCGAATATTTACCACTAGCGCTACTTCTGCGCACGCCCAACCGGGAGTATTCTACCGAGACTTTGAAAAAGAAACACTAAAGCATGGCGCCTTAATGCCGAGCTATCCCGCCTCACGTGATCTTTGTACTATTGGCGGAATGGTCGCAAATAATTCAGGCGGCGAAAAGTCACTTCAACATGGCAAAACCGAGCGATTCGTGACCGAACTTAAGGTGGTTTTCAGCGACGGGAACGAATATACCGTACGCCCGCTGAACAAAAAAGAACTCGATGCCAAAATGGCCCAAAAGGATTTTGAAGGCAAAATATATCGAGATATTTTTGAGTTAGTCGACAAACATTATGATGAAATTAAAGCGGCTCAGCCTAAAGTCACAAAGGACTCAACTGGGTACCATATGTGGAATGTGTGGGATCGAGATAAAGGTATATTTGACCTTGGGCAAATAATAATAGGCTCCCAAGGAACGCTTGGCATAGTCACGGATATAAAATTCCGGCTCGTGCCTGCGCCTAAGCACTCGGGTACGCTTGTAGTATTTTTGCGCGATATGGGCCAGCTTGGCGACATCATTAACGTTGTATTGCGTCATAGGCCTGCGACATTCGAAGGTTTTGATAACTACACCCTGATGCTAAGTGTCAAATTGTTCTTTTATTTTCATCAGACGCTTGGGTGGTGGGGAATGGCCAAGTTGGGCCTACAATTAATTCCCGATGCGTTAATGCTGTTCCGCGGAGTACCAAAAATGGTGCTACTAATAGAGTTCAACGGAGAAACCCCAGAAGAAGTAGCGCAGCGCGTACATCAGATGCGCCTTGATCTGCATCCTTTTGATAGTTATGAAACCTACGAAGAGGACGAAACAGAAGCCAAGGCTCGCAAGTTCTGGATCATGCGGCGCGAAAGCTTCAACCTTTTACGCAAGAAAGTGCACGACAAGCACACAGCACCTTATATAGATGACCTTGTGGTAAATCCCGAGCACCTTCCTGAGTTCCTGCCAGAATTACGGCGCATCATTAATAAGTACAAGTTGCTGGCAACTATTGCCGGGCATATGGGCGACGGTAATTTCCATGTAATTCCTCTTATGAAGATAGAAGAGAAGAGTGAGCGAGATAAAATTCAGCCTTCTATGAAGGAAGTGAATGATCTAGTACTTAAATATGGCGGCAGTTTAAGTGGCGAGCATAACGATGGCATGAGCCGTGGTCCATGGTTGCAGCAAATGTACAGTCCACAGATTATGAAACATTTCAGGGTTGTTAAGCATACGTTCGATCCTCACAATATCTTTAATCCCAAGAAGAAAACAGATGCTGACTGGGGATTCTCGATGGCTAACATACGCGAACATTTCTAAATCTACTAAGATAAGAGCACTGTACCTTTAATTTTAGCAAGGGTGTCGCGGTTGCGAGTGTCAGCCAATAAGTAGCATATGCGACGCAAATTCTTTTTACATCTGTTGTTGAGAGGATTATCGCTGAACCACTATAAGCATGTGCGGTATTATTTTTGCTGAGGTGATAAAAGCAAAAAGGAGAATCAAATGATTGAAAACCCAAATTACGCACGTCATACTGACGAGATCAGGGACCTGGTAGCCGAAATTCTAAGTCACATAGAGAGAAACTCTTAGCGAAGTTGCAGCTAGACCATCGAGGCTGCTACGCTGGAGTATTTATTCCGTAAACGCTTGGCGGCATAGTTCGTTATAATAAGTGGTAAAGTGAACTGTTTCAACCGAAAGGCACACCACTAAATGGGCGTATCAAGGCTCAAGCTGTATTATCATCTGACCAAACCCGGCATCATTCGGGGTAACCTAATTGTGGCTATAGGGGCCTATCTTTTTGGGGCTGGTAAATCAGTAGATGCTTTAACGTTAGGTTCGATGATTGTTGGACTCGCGGCAATTATTGCAGCAGGCTGTGTACTTAACAATGTTTTAGATCGCAAAATTGACGCAAAGATGCAGCGCACAAAAAATCGCGCACTCGTGACCGGTGCTGTAGAGGTAAGGAGCGCATACGTATTTGGGTTTGTGTTAGCTATAGTTGGAACTGTAGCGCTGTCATTGGGTACTAACGTGGTGGCACTGCTCGTGGCGCTCACTGGGTTGTTTCTGTATGTAGTTATATACGGTATAGGCAAACGAACCACAGTGCACGGAACCCTTATCGGTGCACTATCTGGTGCGGTGCCACCCGTGGTTGGCTATACTGCTGCGACAGCCTATTTGGACACCAATGCGTGGCTTTTATTTTTAATTCTAGTCGTGTGGCAAATGCCGCATTTTTATGCGATTGCCATATTCAGGGCTAAAGAATATGCGGCAGCTAATCTGCCGGTCATTACTTCAAATAAATCTATCAGCGCAGTAAAACCGCAAATAATGATCTACGTCATACTTTTTGCTCTAGTCACGCCTTTACTGGCGGTTGTGGGGTCCGCGAGTATCTCTTATTTAATTATCATGACAATTGTAAGCGTATATTGGTTTGCCTACGGGCTACGCAACTACCGTCGATTGGACAATGATAAATGGGGCAGGGGTATGTTTGGAACGTCCCTAATGGTCCTTCTTACTTTTGCAGTACTGATCGCAGTTGATGTGTGGTTGCAATAATGGTTATAATTAAATCATGCTAGTAATACTTCATGTCATCATCGCTATTTCGACATTAGTCATTGCCGCTTTATCGGCGCTGACGCCTACAAATCATAAGATTCTTTTGTCCAATATCGGCGCAGCCCTTACGGTACTTTCAGGAACTGTTTTAGTTTTAGTACTTAATGCGCCACTTCTAAAAACATGCGTAACCGGACTGGCATTTTTGGCCATAGTCTACTCACTCATTGCGGTCGCTCGTTCACGACTCGCAAGTACTAACTAACTTCGCGTTATATATCTCACTGCCTAAGTTCGCTGTATTGGTTATTGTTATTCACGTATAAGACGGAGAATAAGTATGTCCGAAGACACCTCAAACAGCAGACCAGCCGATCAGCCTCCCGAACAACAAGACAAAAGACCAGGGCATCAGTCAGAGATGCAGCAAAAGCCCATTAGCGAAAAAGAAGCACACACCGGTAGCGGCAAGCTTGCCGGCAGGGTTGCGCTTATTACGGGCGGAGACAGCGGTATAGGCCGCGCAGTGGCAATCGCATATGCAAAAGAAGGCGCGGATATTGTGATTAGTTACTTAGAAGAAAGCGAAGACGCCGCCGAAACAAAGAAACTCGTCGAAGAAAAAGGCGGACAGTGTATCTGTATAGCGGGCGACATTGGTAACGAAAAAAACTGCATACAACTAGTAGATCAGGTCGTTGAGCATTTTGGCAAACTTCATATCTTGGTAAATAATGCAGCAGAACAACACCCACAGAATACAATTGCAGATATTACTTCCGATCAGTTAGAGCGAACATTCCGGACCAATTTATTTTCCATGTTTTATTTGGTGAAAGCTGCACTACCTCACTTGAGTCAGGGCGGTGCCATTATAAACACTACGTCAGTAACGGCATATCGTGGCAGCAAAGAACTCCTGGATTACTCTTCTACAAAAGGCGCTATCGTATCGTTTACTCGTTCGCTGTCCAAGTCATTGGTGGAGCAGGGTATACGCGTAAATGGGGTGGCGCCCGGGCCTATTTGGACGCCATTAATTCCCTCGACATTTCCAGCTGACAAGGTAGAGAGTTTTGGCGAACAGGTACCCATGCAGCGCGCAGGGCAGCCAGAAGAAGTCGCACTCAGCTATGTATTTCTAGCTTCAGATGACTCATCATACATGACGGGGCAAGTGTTGCATCCTAATGGAGGCGAAGTGATCAATGGTTGAGCGAGCGCAGCACGCGGTACAAAATTAGGCTGGAAAAGCTCATTTCGTATAATTCTTCTACGAGCACACTGAAACTACGATAAAACACAATGTTCCCGTATGTTTTGGTGCTCAGCATTTCCAGTATTACGGCGCCCAAGGCCAGTGCGAATATGTACAGAATCAAAATATTGGGCGTAAAGTTAACTATTTTTTTACGCGTAGCCACCACCAACAAATATGTACCCATGGCCACGCTCACCAAGGAGGCAGGTATTACCCACGCGTGATAAAGAAGGCTGGTGTTGTCTAGGGCCAACTTAAGTCTCAGCGGCTCTGCTATTTGCTCATGGATAAGCAGGGTTTCGTCGAGGCCCAGGTAAATAAATATTACGGAGAGTGCAATCCACCATAAACTCCTGGTCCGCATAAATACGATTACCGAAAAAGCTCCAGCAAGCGCCAGGAGCAATCCATTATAAACCGTCGGAATGTTGTATTCCTGATCGAGATCGAACAACCGTATCCAATAGCTGATAGCTGGGCTTTCTGTATTGAATTCCAGATACATCGATATTAGATGTACTATCCCCCAAAAAATAATGCCCCCTACGAGCAACCACTTTAGGCGCCGATATGTTAACTGCATTCAATAAGAATACCAGATAGTGGATGATTATAGCCACTAGCAGCTTACGGAATATGCTGTCCGCCAGTAGAAATTTAACAGCCCATGACTTTAATAACGTATATGCTTTAAAGCCGTTAACGATAAAGGAGTACACCATGGAAAAACAACAAGGACAGACGGCAGTGGATCGTAACGAAATAGATTTAAGAAGCGACCCCGGAGTCCAGGAAATAGAACCCGTAACCACGATCACCTCGCCCGAGACAAGCGCGTATAGCGCTGAACCCGCAGTAGGAACAGAGAGCCATGAGCGGAACACAGATGATAAGGACAAGCATACTTTAATGCGTACTATAGGCATGAAAGCCACAACGGCCACTCAGGCTCTGAACAAAGGGTTCAAAAACCTAGGTACATCAACCAAGGAATTCTTGACGAGCGCCGAGAAGAAGCCTATCCGCAATAAAGTGGGTATGATGGCGGTCGCGACAACAGGTATCGTAACGGGCAGCATGTACTACCGATCACATAATAAGTAACGAATAATTTAACTCGCTATATTGCCCGGTACCCCCGGGCTTTATAGATTTGTAGAATCGTCCCATTATGGAACTGTGATAGCCCTGGCCGAAGTAGCACCTGCACTTATTTGTTGAGCTTTGAGATTGCTTCTTGTATTTCGCTAAAGTCACGCACTCCTGCCGCCGGGACAAGTGCGGATTGCCCGCTTGAGGTTACGAAGCCACTAAGTAGGTTCTCGCCGTTAAAATCGCGGAGGCTGACAGGTTTAAGTTGTTCAGTGGGTATTTTTGAAAACAATTTGTATAGTGGCAACATTTCATTTAGCTCAATATTGGTAGTGATGTTGTTTGCCCCTGCATTCAATATGGCTTCATTCTTCATGGGATTTATTAACAGATTAGTACTGATGCCATTTTTAATTCCTGCAATAACCGCTTGCTGATTCTTTGTCCGATCAAAGTCAGACAATGCTAGGCCGTAACCTCCTGCCGCTCCACGAGCGCGCGTAAGGCGAAGCGCTGTTGCTCCATCAATTTTTTGTGGGCCGTTAGCTAGTGTTAACGGGCCACCTTCTTCGGGCTTGAAATTAGGGTCATGTATGCCGCGAGGATCAGTACTCTGAATATTGACTGTTATGCCGCCCAGGGCATCGGTGGTGTCTCGAACGGCCGCATAATTTACGACGGCATAATAATCTACGGGTACGCCTAAGTTTTTGGTGATCGTTTTTTGTAGTAATCCTATTCCTCCTGAAGGAAGGCCGGATTCGCTAAATTCATCATTCTCACCGTTCTGATACGCCTCATTAATCTTGGCGCGGCCATAATCCGGTATCTCTACATATAGGTCGCGCGGGATGCTTAGCATGTAGCTCTGTTTTCCTTCGGCGCCCAAGCTTACGATCATGAGAGAATCAGTTAGCTTCGCTCCGGCATGTCCCGGGTCATCTGCAGAATAACCTACGATTAAGATGTTTGTTCTGCCGCGTTCTGCCCCTGCTGCCGAGCTAGGAACGAGTGCGCTAAAGAGATTTCCTGAGCCGAACATCTTTTTGCTGGCTGCTGAATAGTTTTTATAGTTCCAGGTAACAAAAATACTGAACGGAATCAGGATTATGATTAACAGCAAAATAAGGCCCAACTTGACTCGAGCCGCTATGCGTGAAGGCTGCTTCTCTACTGGCGGGGCTAATGGATTGGCGGCGATTGCAACAGGGCGATAAGCTCCGCCGTAAAGTGTCTTACCTACGGTGTACTTATCTTTTGGCGGCTCGGTCTGTGTCATTGTATCTACCTTATCATATCTGCAGGTCGTTTATTATCCAGCTATAGGTGGCGTAAGTCTTGCACAAAGAAAAAAAACATTGTACTTAAGTAGTAATGACGCTGATTCTATGATATTATACGTATAAGCAAGTGGTTACTATAGCCTCTCCGTCGTGAATATAAGTCCTAGAAATAACTTTTATCGCCCGCGGTCAGTAGATAATAAGTATGTGTGATATCAGATAAAAGTTAGGATAAACTATTATGGCAAAAAAATTATACGTGGGTGGACTTGCATACAGCATTACAGACTCAGAATTAGAAGGCATTTTTGCAGAACTTGGAAAAGTTACTAGCGCAGTGGTCATCAAAGACCGCGATAGTGGCCAGTCAAAAGGCTTTGGATTTGTTGAAATGGATGACGACACTGCAGCAGCAGAAGCCATCAAGACATTAAATGGCAAAGAAGTCAGCGGCCGTTCAATCATGGTTAATGAAGCTCGTCCCCAAGAAGATCGACGTCCGAACACTGGCAACAGTTTTCGTCGCTAAATCTTAGAATAAAATCGAACCTGGGTGCCCAGCATCTATTAATTGGAATTAAAAATGGCAAAAATCAATAAACACATTGAGATTGTGTGCTCTACGGAATCTACGCTAAGCTCAATGAGCCTAGGTTCACGCCAGGCCATTCGCGGTGCGCTATCAAAGCATTACGCTACTGTAGGAATAACAATAGTCAATACTTTCGGTGATTTGCAGGCGCTGGTGGAGCGTAAGCCTGATCTCGTATTTTTGGGAATGAAGTTTATTCCAACAAATTTTGCTTTGAAACAAAACGACACGCAAAAGATATGGCTGTCGGACTTTTTGGAAGCTCACGGTATCGCATGTACGGGTTCTCCATCTCCCGCTCATGAGTTGGAATGTGACAAATCGCTAGCCAAGCAACAAGTCATTAGCGCTGGTCTTCAAACCTCCCCTTATTATGTTATCTCAAGAACAGGCACCAAGTTTAGCAAATATATGACGTTGTCATACCCGCTGTTTATTAAGCCCACTAACCGCGGTGGAGGCATGGGCATAGACAAGTATTCGGTCGCTCATAATTTTGATGCAGCGCATACAAAAATTGAAGCCATCACGGCCAAGCTAGACTCTGACTCAATGGTTGAAGAATATTTAGATGGTCGTGAGTTTAGCGTAGCGATATTGCGCAAAAACTTCTCGGATACTTTTAATCTAATGCCCATAGAACTTATCGCACCTAAAGATGTAAATGGCGACAGAATGCTTAGTGCGGACGTAAAGTCAGCAGATACCGAGAGTCATGTTGCCGTAACCGACGAGCGCGTTAAGCAGCAAGTTAACACATTAGCTTTAGCTGTATTTAAAGCACTGGGTGCACGGGATTACGGACGAATAGACATACGACTAAATCGAAAAGGTATACCTCAGTTCCTAGAGGCCAACCTTATCCCCAGCTTGCTGGACGGGTACGGCAATTTTCCAAAAGCCTGTAATTTATACTTGAATATGGATTACGAAGCTATGCTGCTACACATTGTTCAGCTGGGTTTAGGAAGGGAAGTGCATAAGTCCACTCACTTCCCGGCAGTTGATGTTGTCAGCTAAAGCGAGGGCTAGTAATCCGTTATGAATTTTTGTATAATCCCCACCTGTACTGGGGATTTACCAGGGCACAGATACCGGCTTCTCTAACCCCATGAAACAGGTATGATGGGGACTCCAAATGGTCCAGTAATCGGGGTGAGAATTGCCGGCGGCAATTTGCAAGGCAATGTTCGCTTGAATGCTATGCTTTTTTAGCAGAAGTTGCGGGCTCGCCGCATATGAGTCAAATCACTCATAATTAACAATTCGAATGTATCTTTCCTGGCCCTATTATTGGGGATTGGCCAAGTGGTAAGGCACCGGGTTCTGGTCCCGGGATCGGGGGTTCGAATCCCTCATCCCCAGCCAGGAAAAATGCATTCGAATCCCTCATCCCCAGCTATCACACTTGCTTGATTAAATTTTAAATTATTTGACGTTTATTTTTTGATAGAAGTAACAGCGTCAAAAATACAAGAAACTGAATCTTTATTCTGCATCTC
>JBBQKK010000021.1:0-12469 GCA_038326785.1 Saccharimonadales bacterium (SeqCode)
CGCCCTAGACAAGGACAAAGACTTTCAGGCAGATATAGGCGGGAAAACTCATTACTTTGTTTTTCGAGATAATCTTGATGATGACGATATGCCCTGGCTTAGAGAAAAAGATGGTTCAGGCTTTCAGACCAATAGAATTTATCTAGGTGATATCCCCCTAGATTTCTCCAGCGGAGGCGTAGATGATTTTGATAACTGGAATAACGACTTTTATCCCTTCGGTCGTGATCTTGAATACTTAAGCAATACCAGAAGTTTTATAGACGGTTATACGGCGGATGATTCGGTACTAGGCTGTAAATTTCTTTTTGATAATAAAAGCTTTGTGCTGGATAACATAGCATTAGTTAATGAAAATACGGACACTATCGTATACGGAGACGATGCTGATGGTGATGGGGTAATTTCGGAAGACGAACGTGAGGCAAACCAATCGGGCGGGGGACTGAGTGCTAGCGCAAATGCCCAAGATAACGCCACGTGCGAAAGTACAGGAGCTTCCTTATCATGGCTATTTTGTCCGCTAGTAAACGGACTTGCCGATGCATCTGACTTTGTTTTCGACAAGATGATTCGACCCCTTTTACAGCAGCCGGGGGTAGACGTTTCTGACACAGACAGTCCCGTATATAAGGTTTGGTCTGCGTTTAAGTTTCTTGCGAATGTAATCCTGGTAATATCCGTACTCGTAATAGTATTCGGTCAGTCGATAGGTGGAGGAATGATTGACGCATACACAGCGAAAAAGGTTATGCCAAGACTTCTAGTAGCAGCCATCCTCGTAAATCTGTCTATATACATAGTTAGTCTACTGGTGGACGTTACAAACATAGTCGCTTTAGGTATTTCAGATCTGATGTACGCACCGCTAGAAGGGGCAGGCGAGTTCCGACTCAAAATGAGTGGCGGGGCGAGCGGCCTTGGTTTAGCTGCGCTTATAGGAGGCACCTTCCTTGCCGCCGCTGCCATCACATCAAGCTCAATCGCCTTAGGGCCGATCATCGCTTTCCTGGGGCTCTTTGTTTTGCTGCCAGCCCTACTGGCATTCCTGGGAGTGCTGGTGACACTAATTATTCGACGAGGGCTCATAATCTTTTTGATCATTGTCAGCCCTATAGCATTTGCATTGTACTGCCTGCCGAGTACTGAACAATACTTTAAAAAGTGGTGGGGTTTACTCGTAAAGACACTGCTTGTATACCCGATAGTTATGGTGATATTTGCAGTTGCGGATATCATGTCAGTAACCATTGGTTGGGGATCACAGACCAGCGGAGCAACTTCCGTGGTGGGCAACTTGGTATCAATCGTACTACTAGTATTACCGCTATTTCTTATACCGTTTGCATTCAAGCTCGCCGGAGGCGCCATAGGGCAGCTATATGGTAGCCTTAGCGGCTGGAATAAGCGTGGACTTGAAGCCTTTAAGGGAGACGAGCGCAATCCATACAGCCTACGCAACATGACCAAACGAAACATGTCCACGGGTGTCCTGCGTGGCCGTGAAAGGCTCGTTGCAAGAGGCGTTAGTAGAGAGAAGGCTGGTGGTAACTTTGGAGTGGTCGGAAGGGTTGCCGGAATGGGCAACTACGAAGCACTCCGTTCCATAAAAAACAAGGAGGCCGCGGAGCTTGTACAGACACAGGTATCTACGGGCGCAGATAATACGGTTCGAGCGTTATTTGCTCGTCAACTAAGCTACCGTGATGGCCAGGGCAATGTTAAGACCGGCTGGTTTGGTACCGGCGCTCGAGTTGGCGCAGACGGCACGGTAATGGGCGCTGAAAAACCTCAGTTCTCAGATTATGAAGTCACTAAAGCCCAGCAGCTATTTGGTCGTGATGAATCGGCATACCAGGCAGCTTTATCATATGAAATCGGCAAGATGGGCGATGACGAGGAAATGAGTACCCTAGGAGAAACCTTCAGGCAGCAAATGTCCGCGTCGCCCTACCGCGACTCTGCAGGGAGTATTTGGACTGGCGCTGCTTATAGTCAGCAAAATACGCGCCGTGAACTTAAGCACACTAAGGTTAAAGATCAAGACGGCGCAATAAGCATGAGCAGGGATCGCCGAGCCTTTACTCGTGAGGTAGCGGAAAATGTCAGCAACTATCCACTTGGTAATATGCGCACCTCTACCATCAAGGCACTCAGAGAAGATTATGCATACGCCGAGCAGACTATTTCTGACCTTGGCAGTCGAGGCGCACTTGATACAGCCCAGGCACGTCAGCTGCAAGAAGCTCAAGAAATCAAAAACTTTGTTACTACTACTGCGCAATCACTTGACAGTCGCTTCCAGTCGCGCGGCAACTTTACTGCAGAAGGCGAAGAAGGAGCACCAATCAGTGGCGCCCAAACAGGTGCAGCAGGTCTTGTAAATCAAGAGATTCAAGGCCTAATCGGAGATGTTCTGCCCGAACGACGCGGTGGTGGTGGTGGTGGTGGTGGTGGTGGTGGTGGTACACCGACTCCTGGCGCCGGGCCAACAATACTTACACCAGGTGGTCCTGGGTGGTCCAACCCGACCAGTGGTGACCTTCCGGGAAGAAGATAGGCTAAACAATGGCAACGTATAAGGTAATTCAAGACATCGAAGCAGAGGACAAACTACTAGGGCCACTGACCCTGCGTCAATTTATCTATGCAACTATTGTTCTTGTGTCTTGTTTCATTATGTTCAAACTCGCCGTAGTCAGCCCACTGCTAGTAATACCATTTCTCCCACACACAATATTGCTCGCAATACTTGCATCTCCAATAGGAAAAGACCAATCACCAGAGATTTGGTTGTTAGCAAAAATTAGGTTTTTTTTAAAGCCCCGTCTGCGCGTCTGGGACCAAAGCGGCATCAAGGAGCTCGTGACGATTACAGTTCCGAAAAAGATCGAACATAGGTTGACAAACGGGTTATCACAGACGGAAGTTAAAAGCCGTCTGCAAGCCCTCGCAAACACCATCGACAGCCGTGGATGGGCCGTAAAAAACGTCAACGTAAACATGTTCGCTCAGCCCTCATACGTACTAAACCAAGTTGGCTCCGACCGCTTGATTGACCCGGGAACGATGCCGCAAGAAGTACCAACCATAAATCCCGCAGAGTTTCAGGACATGTTCGACGAGCGGAGCAACGCAACTGCACAGCATTTAACCCAGATGATATCCGAGTCCGAACAGGCTAGAAGGCAACAAGTACTGCAGCGTATGCAAAACCCCGCTAGCGCCACGTCCGCTCCGGCTCCTGCTAACTATTGGTTCTTGAACGAAAGCCATGTGCCCATCACTAGTGGCCAGGCGGCATTTGCGGCCCCTTCAGTGGTCTCTCCGGGATCAGACTTAACAAGGGCAGCGAGCGTTAGTAAAGCAGAAGAGAAGGCACTACTTGCACAAATTCACCCTGATGATTCAACCGCATATACAGGTCACTTGAAAAGAATAGAGCCTGCAGGTAGCAAGAAGCCAAAGAAGAAGCAAAAAGACCTTGTGGACACCGTACCCGCTCAACAGCCTCAGACTGGCCCAACCACACCACCACAGCCTACACCCCACACAGTCGACCCAGTCATTACCTCTCTTGCTTCCAACAATGATCTCAATCTTTCTACACTGTCCCGAGAGGCGAATCGGGCTATGAAGCAAGACGACGGAGAAGTAGTCATTAAACTGCGCTAGCGGTACTGTACTCACGCCTCGCTATCGTTTATACTTACAAGAGCAGTGAGATCTCGTGAAAACGGGTGGGCGAAACCAATTTATGGATCCTAATATATACAATCAACAAGGTGTGGGAGGTTTTCAGCCTGGTCAAAATGGTGCTATGCCAGCACAGCCAGGTTATGGGCCAAATCCCGGTTACGGCGCTCCGCAGTCAAATGCGCAGTTGGCCCATGTAAAATCCAATCCTAATAGCACTCAAAACACGCTTCAGATAGCCGAAATTCGCGATGGAATTGTTATTATGAACGACGGCTCTTATCGCTCCGTTGTCATGGTAAAGTCCATAAACTTTGACCTAATGAGCCCGCAAGAAAGGGAAGCGATTGAGTACAGCTACCAGGGATTTTTAAACTCCCTGTATTTCCCAATTCAGATATTTGTGCGCTCTTCTAAAGTAGACATTCGCCCTTACATAGAAAAACTAGATAAAATACGCTCAGAACATGACAATATGCTGCTAGCGCTTCTTATGGAAGATTATCTGGGATACATAGATGCGCTGGCAGCCCAAACGAACATTATGGACAAGCGTTTTTATGTCGTTATACCTTACTTTCCGGTAGCAGACGTACAAAAGGCTATCGCACAAAGCAAGAATTTCTTCACCGGTCTGGCGGGATTATTCAACAGCAAAGAGCAACGAGTTGTAATAAATGAAGCCGAGCTGGTTACGGCTAAAGACGAGCTCAGAAATCGCGTACAGGCTGTATTGGGTGGACTAGCGCAGTCTAGTATTCAAGGTCTTCCCCTGGATACACAAGAACTAATCGAGCTGTACTACGATACATATAACCCAGACACGGCCACGAGGCAGCAATTAAAAAATTTTGATGACCTTACGGCTCCGATTATCACTAAAGGCGAAGGCTTAGCGGCACAGCCAAACCTTGATCGGGAGCTCACGTGAACAGTTATATTCACCTACCAATAACCACTTACAATCTAGCAAGCTACAAAGTGTTTCTGAAAATTGAAAAATGTAAATTGATAATTTCCTCCGAAGGGGGAGCATAATGGCATTTGGTAAAAAAGAAATTCCACTAGACCCGGTCACATTGGCCGAACAACAGCGTTTTCGCGAACAACAAGAGGTTAACGCCGCCTTTCAAAAGGGCATCACAGCACTGCGTGACTTTATCGCGCCAAGCTCTATAGAGTTCAAAGGAACCCATTTCCAGCTTGGCACAAGATATGCCCGCACTTATTACGTATACGGTTACCCCCGCCAACTATACACAGGCTGGCTATCCAGCATGGTCAATCTTGATGAGGTCATGGATCTTTCGATGTTCATTTATCCTGTAGAGAGCCAGGTAGTACTAAATAATCTACGCAAAAAGGTTAGCCAACTAGAAGCCGGATTACAGATAGATGCCGAGAAGGGCAAAGTACGCGACCCGGGCAAGCAAGCGGCTATTATGGACGCTGAAGAAATGCGCGATAAGCTCCAGGTGGGCGAAGAGCGCTTTTTCCGATTTGGTCTTTATTTCACAATATATGGCTCAAGCATGGACGAGCTAGAGTTTGTAGCACACAAGATCGAATCCATACTAGGACAGCAGCTGGTTTACTCAAAACCTGCAACTTCCCAACAGGAACAAGGGCTTAACAATACCGTACCGCAGTTTGTTGATCAACTTCAAATTCGCCGCAACATGAGCACAGGAGCTCTTAGTACTAGTTTTCCATTTACTTCTGCGGATCTTACGCAAGAAAACGGTATTTTATACGGCATAAATATGCACAATTCAGGCCTGGTGATTTTTGACCGCTTTTCGCTCGAAAACGGCAACTCGGTCGTGTTTGCGAAATCCGGGGCCGGTAAATCTTTTGCCGTTAAACTAGAAGCGCTTCGTAGCATGATGTTTGGAACCGAAGTTTTTATAATCGATCCCGAAAACGAATACCAGCGTATGGCCGAAGCTGTTGGTGGTGCATACGTCCGCCTGAGCCTCAATTCGGCTACCCGTATTAATCCGTTTGATCTGCCACAGGTAATCGATACAGACGAAGCCGACAACGCCCTTAGGAGCAACCTCATTACATTGCACGGATTGTTGCGCCTGATGATGGGCGGGGCACAGTCTCAAATGCTGGGCGGCAATAGTGTAATGGCGCCCGCTCTGTCTCCTGTTGAGGAGTCTGATCTAGATGCAGCCCTAATTGATACATACGCCAAAGCCGGAATTACCAACGATCCACTTACACATAATTCACCGCCGCCTACCATCAATGACCTCTACGACACTCTTCTTCACATGGGCGGAACCGGACCACAACTGGCACAGCGGCTTCGTAAATACACTACAGGTACGTTTGCGGGTATTTTTTCTCAACCTTCTAATATTGATATTAACAATCCTTTGGTAGTATTTAACATCCGCGACCTTGAGGATGAGCTCCGACCTGTTGCTATGTACATCGTCCTAAACTTCATTTGGAATAAAACTAAATCTGATCAAAAAAAGCGGATTTTGGTAGTGGATGAAGCATGGCAGCTGATGAAGTACGAAGATTCGGCAAATTTTTTGTTTAGTCTCGCTAAGCGAGCCAGAAAATATAACCTTGGTATTACCACTATCACACAGGACGTAGAAGATTTTATGGGATCGCGAATGGGACGAGCAATTGTAGCGAACGCGTCTATGCAAATATTATTAAAGCAATCTTCCTCTGCTGTAGACGTACTGAGCGATGTCTTCAAGCTTACCAGTGAGGAGAAGAAGCGATTGAGTCAATTCCCAGTAGGCCAGGGTCTATTTTTTGCAGGTCAAAACCATGTTCACATTCAAATTGCTGCAAGCCCCACTGAAACAGGCTTAATTACCACAAATCCCGAGCAGATCAGGCAGATGGAACAAATGGGAGAAATGACTCAACCACAAGGGACCATTGACCTACAAAATCAACTATATCCCGGGGTATAATACAGAGGAATTGGGGCAAAAAATTGACGCTTAAACTAGACAATCAAGCTCAACCTACGGGCCAACCTGATGATGGGATGGGTTGGTATAAACACGAGCCTTCTTCGTCAGAATACGAACCACCACAGAGTGCGGATGAGAATAATTCCCAAGAAGCAGGTTCGGCGTCGGATGACCTCAGGAAAGCAGAGCTTGGTGGCGATGAGCCCGCGGATAACAGCAGCAAAGACGGTGAACAAGAGCGATTGAATCAAAACTTTGGTTACAACCACGCGGACTCCGGTAACAAGTTAACGCGAATGGTCCGCGAATGGAGCGTTCGACAAGCAACTAAGCGCAATAAAATCATTGGCGGCAGCTTGCTGGGAGTTTTTGCTATCGTGATCGTCACAATGCTCGGATTTTCTGCATTTGAAGCAATTCATGTCCGCGAAAACATGTTGGGCAATGGCAACAGACTAGTCAATCAAACTCTACAAAATCGTCGTGCTAAAAGTTTTGCCCGAATCATGCGCAAAATGAGCAGTGACGCCACTTTCGCCAATAAGTTAAATAGCGACAAGCTAACCAAAAAACTGATGGCTCAAGGTTTTACCATTGGGTACGATCCAACTACCAAGAAAGTAAATCACCTAGAATTCACTTCCCCCGATGATCCCTCGCAAAAACGTGTATTCGACTTTGACGAGCCCGACTTGCGAAAATCAACGAAGGACTTCTTTGGTGGCGACGACCTAGGTAGAGAAATATCAAGAAACTTCGACAATGTTACCGGCATTCGCGCAGCCACCTGGAAGGGAAGAGCAGCGAGGCGACTGTATGGAAGCATGGGCGTGCGCCTGACCAATTGGGTGGATGGAAGAAAACCTACCGCCAACGCTCAGGACGATTTTGCGGATAGATACAGCGCTGCTAATGCGGGCGATCGCCAGACGCAAATTGAGGGGCGCAAGCCAGCCTCAAGTCTTTCAGAAGATGTAGACGGTGATGGTGTTCCAGACCGCCAACTGGCAGAAGGCTTCGAGAACCTAAACGGTTACGATGACATCACTCCTGATATGGCTGATCAAATAGAGCGAGAAGCTCTGTCCAAGCTCCAGGATGGCTCCTTGTCACCTGCACAACTTACGGAAATTGGTGCGGGGCTGGGAACAAGATATCCAAGTCTTGGCAGCCGGCTTACTAAATTATCTGGGGCATTTAATCTGACAGAGGTCCCCAGGATGACTTGCAGAATAAAGGGCACCCTGAATTTTGTTTCTCACGTCAAAAACACCGCCCTAGCAGCCCAAATGGCTAAATTTTCATTGCGCTATGTAACTGTAGCCGACCACCAGAAAGCTGGATTGATTAAGAGCGACGGCATGAAAATAATGATGGCTTACATGCACACCCCAAATCCGGCAACAGGAAAAAGTTATACTAACGCCGGAGGTTTTCGTAATACGATTATGGGCGAAAAAAACGCTCGACCTTCCGAAAACAATCTTGCGCGCTTCAGTACTGGACGCAACAATACCGGCACATTTGGGACTATTAAGGGAGTAGTAGATGGCGTCCCACTGTCATCCCCTGACTCATGCAAGTTTGTTAATAACGGTTTTGTGCAGGTGGGGGGTGGGCTAATCGGTGTAGGAGCCGCTTTATTCAGTGGTGGCACGATTACGGCTGGTAATGCTGCAGCAGGTTTTGCCATGGGAATGCTCGAAGAATTGGCATTCATGATTGCCGTGCCCCTGATACAAGCTGCCGTAACAAATGACATTACCAGTGTCATTACGAATGGTGAGATGGCGGGTGATGCCCTTGGAAGTGGCTGGGGCGTAATGAGGGGTATGAATGCTGGGAGCAATGGACTACGCCCAATAGCCAGAGCGAAGGTAGCCGCACTGGAAAAAGAGTCGCAAGTGTATAAAGCTGATGAAATGCGCCAACAATCCTTGTATGCACGATACTTTGACTTGAAGAACACGAATTCTATGGGGTCGAAACTTGCATTTGCTACCGTTTCTGGTCAAATAACTCCAAAAAGTGTTTTTAGTAATTTCCTCACGCTACTCCCCGGCCAGAAAGTACTGGCCGCTAACGAGGAGTGTCAGGATCCAGAAATTCAGAAACTACAGATACATGCTGACATATTTTGCAATCCCGAGATGGCTGAGAGTCCAGATTTAAACACAGATCAAACCGAGCAAGTCCTGTTGGCCCACACAATTTCTTATCAAGTACGCGACCCTGCCACCAATAAGTGCGCGCCCCAAGAAGTTCCCGCCCCATTAATCAAGCCCACAGGCGAAGCGGAGCCATACCCCAATGACGGCCCAGGATGTATTAATCCAGGCGAAAAACCAACGATCAAGGATGACCTAACGGACTACATAGCTTATTGTCATAGCGGTCGGCCGGGAGTGCTATATCACACAGACGTGAATCAAGATGGAACCAGCAATCCTGAAGCGCGGATGGACCCTCACGAACCAGCAGGAAGCACCTCACTTACCGGAAGAGACGGAACGCAGCCCTGCTTCTATCAGGGACCCTCACTTAAAAATGACCCGGACCAGAATGTCGGACGGTGGGAGCGATACACCGATTGGTATGGATATTTCACTGATGAAGAAAATATCATCGAAGATATCAATGAAAGCTACAGTGATACACTAGGGGGCTCGGAAAGTGGATCTGAAGACCCACTTAATACGACTGAAGTAATTTCCGGGGACACATCACATCTTGTCTGTGAGGCTGGGACCGATGGAGGGGTTCAGGATGGCTACCAGGACGGTCAGCGCTTTAAAATCAGGATATGTGTGGTGCGAGGCATCAAAGTAAATGCTCAAATTGCAAGAAACATAGACAGACTACTACAGGACGCGGAGCGCCAGGGTATATTGCTAAGCGGGGGAGGGTTCCGTACCATGGAATCACAAATCGCACTCCGTACGACAAACGGCTGTCCAGATGTATACAACAGCCCGTCAAGCTCATGCAGGGTAGCAACAGCACGACCTGGCTATTCAAACCATCAGATGGGGTTGGCCATAGACTTTAGTTATCAAGGAAGGACGATATGCTTCCCACGATCCGCGGCGTCTTGTGGGGGAAATCGCGCTTTCGATTGGCTCAAAGCAAACGCGGGCTCCTACGGATTAATTAATTTCCCTAAAGAGGCATGGCATTGGTCTACAAATGGTAAATAAACATATTTTCGCTCGTATTTTTTCGTTCTGTTTGGTGGTATTGCTGCTAAGCAATAGCATGCTGGCCTCGGCTGCTCCACAGCGCTCAGAGTATGAACTAAGAAAATTGGGTATATACTTTGTGGCCAGCGAGGCCAGCGAGGCCGTATGCTCGCCAAACCCATCTACCGGAGCAGCAGGGGGTGGTGCTGCCGTATTGCCAACTGGCGTGCCCGAGCCGTACAATCGCCTGATCTCCACTGCTTCACAAAAATTCAACGCAGATCCAAGACTAGTGGCCGCGGCCTTTTGGGTTGAAAATCGTGGATTTCCGATTCCAGTCCCCACAAACTGGCCAAGCTCCGACGCTGGCGCCTCTGGTCCTATGCAATTTATGCCCAGAACATGGGCCGGATACCAAGAAGATGGAAATGGCGATGGGGTAAAAGACATCAATAATGTCGACGATGCTATATTTGCGGGAGCCAAATTTATAAGTGCACTGGGGGGCAAGCCGGGTATACCCCTTGGGGACTTAAACTACCCACTAAAAGAAGGAACTATGCTGCGCGTGGCAGCGGCTTATAACTGGGGACCGGGAAATGTATCAAAAGCAGGTGTTGATAGATCGCTTGCAAGCCTAAACGATGAAACCGAAAATTATGTAAAAATGGTGCATCAGCTTATAAGCAGTGACTTTACGAGTTTTCCTGCTGGCGGCCGCACCCCCGCAACCACCAATCAGGCGACAACCACTCCTGGAACCGAAGGGCGAGACGTAAACAGTGGTTTTTGTGCAACCGGTGCCTCGCGCCAACGAATCATACAGGTAGCCCAAGACGAGCTCACCAAATGGGAATCAGGGGAATTAAAACCAGGAGACGGGTATTTGAAATACAGCAATAACACGAGGACTAACTGGTGCGCTTATTTTGTAAGCTGGATTTATGCTCAGGCAGGATCTCCGCTAAAACCCGCCGACGACGGTCGCGTCGCATTGGTCGACGAAATAAAACACATTGGCATACGAAACGGTCGCTATCACGATCTGGCATCGGAACCCACCTATGTACCGCGCCCTGGGGATATTGCCATACGCCAAAACGGAGAAGACCATGTAAACCTGGTGATTAGTGTTAATGGTGATCGAATGACAACCATAGGCGGGAACCAAGGAGCCACCAACCAACAGGGTGATTCATATGAAACAAGCAAAGTCACGTCGTACACCAGTGCGATTCGTGACGCTGCTATAACCGGCTTTGTGAGCCCAGACTAGGATTGTATATGCCAAGAATTCCTAAAATAATCTATGTATTGTTAGCTGCCCTGGTTATGGCCGCTGTGGGTTTTACTGTTGTTAAGCACAGTACATTCCGTATAACAGAAATAAGTCCCGACCTGAGCTCCGTAGCAACGGCCACCCCCTATATCGACATACACTTTAATCGACCCATAAAAAAAGACGGTATTAAGCTAAGCTCCCGCCCAGATATTCTAGAATCACACCAGGTTATTAATTCAACGACTTTACGTATCACCCTGACCGGATTAACAGATAAGGAAGAGTATTTACTCGTATTGGAAAAGGTGGAGAGTGAAAAGAACGAACGAATCACAAATAAGCAGTTTACATTTAAGGCAAAGTTTACTTCATTCTCGGACTTAACCCAGAAACAACAAGAACAGGCGCTCAAGAATCAGGATAGGCCAGCAGCACCCAAAGATAAAATCTTCGATATTTTACCGTACTATCATGCAAGTTATGAGCTGCAAGTAGAAATTACTCCCGGTGTGTCAAGGCCAGACATACTGTTTGTATACCTACCAGCACCCGGTGAAGGGGAAGTGCAAAAAGACGCCTACCTGGAAGATGCTAAGCAATATCTAGTTGGCAAGGGCATATCTTTGGATGAATATCGTCTCGTTGATTCAGACGAAGGGTCTGACCACGTACATTAGCTGTTGTTGGTGGGGATGATGTGACAGGAGTCCATGAAGTGCTGGACTACCACGTCCGCGTCGGTGGTGGTAATAAATGTCTGATGCGTTTGCAGAATTTCTGTGAGGGCGCGGCGGCGGGCTCCATCGAGTTCGCTAAAGACGTCGTCAAGCAGCAGTAGCGGCTTTTGCCCTCGAACTTGCTCAACTAGCTGTAACTCCAGAACCTTGAGCGTCAGCAGTATCGTACGTGTCTCACCGCGCGAAGCTGTATGCTCGGCAGAGTGGTCGTTTAGTTCAATCATCCAATCGTCGCGGTGCGGGCCATACGCTGTGAAGCCGCGCAGATGATCAAGTTCGGTGCTTTTTTCTAATTTCTGCAGCAGGTGGCTACCGTAGTTTTCATTAGAGCTTGTACCCAAATAAACCATTTTTACACTACTTTTATGTTTAGACAGGGAAGAGTAGATTTCTGACAAACTTTTATTTAAGTCCGCGACAAGCTGCAGCCGCTGTTCGGCAATTTGACCTCCCAGAGTACTAAGGCGTATATTCCAGGCAAAAAGCTGGCTATGAGCCTTAGACTCGCTCTTGAGCAGGGCATTGCGTTGTGCAAGTGCCCGACGATATTGGCGACGCAAAGTACTGAAGCCCGGTTGCAGTTGTTCCAAGATTTGATCCAAGTATTCGCGCCGTGGTTCC
>JBBQKK010000022.1:0-11507 GCA_038326785.1 Saccharimonadales bacterium (SeqCode)
TAAGTCAACGCCGTCACCGTCGAAACCTGGGTTTATATCTAGACCTTGGCCGCCTTTTGAATTTGTATCAAAAGGATTTAGGTCCATGCCACCTTTGGGGTTAATATCTATTCCCCATCCATTTTTGTGGTTAGCGTAGGCAAGGATACCTACACCCACAAGTGCTGCCGCGCCGATTACTCTCCTCTTAGTGACAAACTGGCCTTCTTTGCCTTCCTGAGTACTTCCGAATGCTTCACGAACATCACCTCTGGACAACGCAATTCCGCGTATCATAAGGGCATTCCATCGGTCGCGAAGTCCACGCTTTTTGTCAGAGCGTTCGGTATCAACTGGCTCTGCTTCGGCCACAGCTGCGTCGGATTCAGCCGGCGCGTTCACTTCTGCCTTGCGTGCTGCAATCTGTTCATTGTATTCATCTAGCTGGGCTTTTCGTCTATCAATTTCTTTTTCAAGTATCGCCATGCGTTCTGCTTTTTCTTCCGCGGTCATTCCTGCAGCATCAGCAAATTTTTCGAATGCTGCTGTCACGCCATTAACCATTTCTGCATAGTCGGTCACAGACAATTCAGCATCGTCAAATATGCGGTCACTAACGCGACTATGGAAAGCTACAAGTTTCTCATCCAGTGCCTTTACCGCAGTCTCTTTATCCATAGGAGCGTCAACTTCAGGCAATGAAGCGGTATCGGCCACAGTGCCTTCTGCTTCACCAGAGGGCTTATCTCCGAAAGAAGCAAGGTTTTCATTGATCGCACTTATATCCTCATCGCTCAGCATACCTGTTGTTTTATCAGCATTTCGTTCTGCCTGTTTTTGCAGCATGTCATCACCCATGGCTGCAGATGCGCGTTCACCATACTGGAAACGAAGCTTGTCTTTTTCTGCCTCTACTTCGGCATTAACTGGCTCGGGTAGGACCAAATCTTGCGGTTCGCTTTCTGCTGGCGCTGAAACACTTTCTGCCCACTCTTCGAACTGAGCGTCAGGCTTGGTTACCAGCTCCATGTAAAAATCTTTTACATTAGCTAGATATTCTTCGCCGTATTTTGCGCTTAAACCCTCAGGGTCATTATTGAGCTCAGGATCATTTATGGACAGATTAAACTTAGCGAAACCCTCGATGGTAGCATATTGCTCTTCGGTGTTAGGCTTGGAATTTACTGCCTCTCTAAGGGCTCGCACATCTTCAGGATTTTCTAACTTATGGATAAGTTCCATCTGGTTAGATGCTTGGCGCTCATGTTCGCTGAGGATAGCATCCTGCTCGATGACTGGTTGCGGCGCTGGAGGCGCGAGTGTTTCTGGCATTTTAATGTTCCTTTAAGCGTGAGGCTTTTTGTTTTTGATTTGTTAGGTACAGACTAGCAAATTTTAGGCTAAAAAGCAAGACTAAACCGCCTATCGTTGTTATTTATACTTTACATCACTCTCCGATACTACAGATTGAATACGGCTAATACTGTAGCAATTACAACAAGCATGAGTGCAGTCCAGAAGCCGCTAACGGCAGCTTGCTTGTACATCGAAGATGGAGCACCTGAAACAGTGTTATTTTGCCTGGCTAAACCACCTAATTGCGGGCCCGTGGCGGGATTCTGGGCAATATTGCTCGCCAGTATGCTGCCGATATGCACCGGACCGCTGGTAGAAGCTGCAAATAGCTGTTTGGGCTCATCCTTAATTTCATGGCGGCGTTCGTAAGCAATCTCGATTGGATCATCGCGCTCGGCCGCTTTTGCGACACGCTCTAAAATCACCTCTGGACGAGTGGGTGCAGATTTTTGCTCTGCGCTATCTTTTATACGCTCAGAGGAGACCTTTAGCTCCCGGACTGGCACTAAACGCTCCGGTGTACTTACGATCGGTGTTTTTTCTGCTGTTTGCGGGGATTTAGGTAGTTTCTCGATAATAACCGGTTTAACTTCTGGGGTCTTTGGAGGAGTTGGCGCTTTTTCTGCTTTGGCGGCCACGGCCTGTTCGCGCTTATGGCGCAGCTCCTCAATTTGCTCTTTGGAAGAGTTAGCAAGGCGCGCCAATTGATCGCCGGACTTCATGTCAGCTTCGATCTTCTTGCTGAGTGAGGCGACATTTTTCTGCGTGAGCTTATCGGCTTTTTTGAGCTTAGCGTCTGCCCGATGTCGACCTATGTATTCGAGACCAATGAGAGAGCGTGCAAGGCGGTCGGCGCCAGGTATCTCTTCAGTATTGGCTGTTCGGTCGGGAGCTGCAACCGCTCGACGCTCATAAAACGCTGTAGTAGATTCTCCCGGTTTTTGGCGCTCAAGCTGGCTGTCAGTTGCTAGTTCTTCCATAATTGCCGGGTGTGGGCGCACAGGGGCCTCTACCGGTGGCAAAGTGCTTGCATGACGCTCACTTGCCTGAGCCGCCAGAGATGGCTCGGCAGAGGGCGCGTCTACAGAAGTCTCGGTCCCCTGCTCTACGGGAGTTGTTTCCGCGCTAGAGACGTTAGCAATATCGCTGGTTTCTGAAAGAGCTGGATCAGGTCGCTCTGGACTCTGCTCTTCCCTGTTGTCAGATAAATTAAATGAAAAGGCTTCGTAAAACGAGGGCCGCGGTGCATCAGATTCGCGCACTTCTTCTTTGGTAGCAATGCTCGGGAACAATCGGCTAAATAGGCGTTTTGCACGAGATTTTTTAGGGTTGTCTGATTCGGTAGTCTCCTCAGAAGTCTCTGGAGTGCGAAGCCGCTTGAACCATGCTGCCAAAAATTCACCGCCGCGCGATGTCGTCTTCTTGTCATCAGCCTGTTCTGGCCCTGGTCGCCGATCTTCCATAACCTGGTAGTTATACCACAAATAGGCCCAGTTGAACAGGCGTAATATATGGGGTGGAGTGCCCCGGAAGGCACTTTCTGATTACAAGGTGCGCGTGATTGTTTCGCGGGTAAAGAGTTCTATGCGGTCGTTTTCTTGTATATCTACTCGAGATGTACTGGTAAAGCTCATGCCACACATATCACCTTCAAAAACTTCTTTTGTCTCTTGTGGACCACGCTTTAGTAGCGTCACTTGGACTTCCGCCAGTTGCTCATCGCCGCGCATAACGCGTGCTAATGCAGGTGCTATTAACTTGCCTTTGGTGACTTCGCCACCACAAATGACCTCTGTTTTGGTGGTCTTAAAGATTCCCTTAACTACTAGTCGGCCAAGGTCCTTTTCTACGATTTCAGGAGGTAGCAGCTTAGTAAGCTCCTCTTTTGCGTCATCAATTAGTTCGTAAATGATGCGGTATAGTCGTACTGAAATCTTGTCTCTTGATGCTAGCTGTTTAATACTAGCAGGCATCTCTACATTGAATCCGTAGATGATGGCACCACTGGTCTGAGCCATGTGTAAGTCATTTTCGTTGATTGTTCCAACACCCTGCCCTACAACGCGAACTGCGACTTCGTCTGTGTCTAAGCCCTTAAGGCTGTCGATAACGGAGGTTACAGAACCTTGCACATCGGCTTTAATAATGACGTTTAGTTCATTAAGCTGATTTGATCGGTTAATAATTCGGATGAGTTCCGTACTGTTAATGTCGGTCTTACCAAAGCCACCGCTTGCCTGCACGTGTGCAGCAGCCTGAGCACGAGCAACTTTCTCATCTTTTACGACGGTGAATTCGTTGCCGAACTCTGGCATATCTTTGAAGCCCGTAATAACAACAGGGGTAGAAGGAGTTGCCGTCTTTAGCGGCTTACCACTCGTAGACTCAAGATTACGAACGCGAGCGTACGTACCACCTGCAACGACATAGCTACCAGGTGTTAATACTCCGGTTTCTACTAATGCCTCGGCAACAGGGCCACGGCCCTGCTCCATGTGAGCTTCAATTATAAGACCAGAAGCCGGTACATCCGTATCAGCTCGTAAATCTTCAACATCCGCTACCAATAGAATCATATCTAGAAGTTCGGGGATGCCTTTTTTGGTCTTGGCAGATACGGGAACTACGATTGTGTCGCCGCCCCACTCTTCAACTAACAGCTCTTGCTCGGCAAGTTGCTGCTTGATACGGTCGATGTTTGCACCTTCTTTGTCTATCTTGTTAACGGCGATGATCATCTTTACGTTAGCCTTGCGCGCAAAGCGAATTGCTTCAAGTGTCTGAGGCTTAATACCGTCATCGGCAGCAATTACGATAATTGCTACGTCAGTTAATGTTGCACCGTGCTCACGAAGAGCCGCAAAGGCCTCGTGGCCTGGAGTATCTAGGAATGTAATTGCTCGATCACCATGTGGGATCTGGTACGCAGAAATATGCTGCGTAATTCCACCGGCTTCACCTTTGACTACATCGGCGCCACGAATGGCATCCAACAAACTGGTTTTTCCGTGGTCAACATGACCCATAACCGCAACCACTGGTGGGCGCGTTTCTGCTGTGGCGCTCGCTATTTTCTTTTCGCGGGCAGGACCTACTTGCACTTCTTTTCGTGCGAGCTCAATATCCAGGTCCAATTCACCTACAATAATTTGTGCTGTGTCAAAGTCAATTCGCTCATTAACGGTCGCCATAACGCCGTTCTTCATGAGCTCTCCTATAAGCTTAGTCACCGGCAGCATCAATTTCTCAGCTAGGTTGCCGACTGTGATACTGTCTTCGATTTCGATTTGTGTACTCATTCGTCGACTTCCTTTCTGGCACTGCTGCCGGTTTAAAACTTACATCTTACTTAGCGTCTTTGAGACTTAAAGCAATCTTGCGTCCGTCGGTATCGATGTCGAGTACCTTGAACTTCTTCTTTTCGTTCAGCTGGAAGATCTTTTCAGGATCTACGCCTTCTTCATCGCTCATTTCTGAAACGTGAACAAGAGCTTCAACAGATGAGCTTAGCTGCACGAATGCACCAAATGGTGTAATACGTGTAACTTTACCTTCTACAACGTCACCCTTGGTGAAAGCTTTCACTTCCTGCAACCATGGGTCTTCTTGCATCTGCTTTAGGCTAAGGCTCAAGCGATCTTTGTCGATTGCAATGATCTTGGCCTCAACAGATTGGCCGTTCTTGACGTAGTCACGTGGGTCTTCAACTCGCTCCCATGAAATTTCAGAGATGTGAATCAATCCCTCGATACCGTCTACGTTTACGAATGCGCCAAAGTCGATTACTCCGGTAACAACGCCTTCTACGACATCGCCAACCTTAAGTTTAGAGAATCGCTGTGCCATGTCATCTTTGACAGCTTCCTTCTCAGAGAAGATAAGCTTGTTGTCTTTGCGTGAAATATCTAGGATACGTACGCGAAGTGGCTTGTTTGTAAGTGCATTAAGCTTCTGTAGGATTTCATCCTTATCAGCGCCTGATACACGTGGGTAATGTCCGGCTGCAAGCTGCGAAACAGGCAAGAATCCACGGATTCCTTCAAGTTCAACCAACAGTCCGCCACGATTGGCATCATATGCGTTGATTTCAATAATTTCCTGATCGTCGAATACGCGCTGTAGCTCGTCCCATCCGCGGTCTTTAGCGGCACGGCGCATGCTTAGAAGCGCGTAGCCTTCATCCATTTCTGGATCAACCACAGAGGTAACGACCGACTGGCCTTCCTCAAGTGTCTGACCATGACCGATTTCTCGGCGCATAACCACACCAACTCCGTTAGCACCAAGATCTATCCAGACCTCATGCTTTCGAACTGAGCTCACTACACCTTCGATTACATCGCCGGTTTTGAGCTGATTAATATCGCTGGACGCTAGCAGTTCGTCCATTGTAATTGTGCTAGATTTTGACATGTATTCCATGTCCTCCTTATAAATGTATTTCCGCCGCCAGAGCATTAAGAAATAGACTTTCTTACTACCCCTTTGACAGTTAACGAATATTGTATCTGTTTTTCCCCTGTAGCGCAAGGGGTGGACCGCTGTGCTCCTCTGGTGGAGGGGAACCATGCTCTTTTATAAAGAACCAAACTATTATTCCTTTTTGGTTGTCCAAAAACGAATCCAAAAACGACACCCATACTTCCAGCTCGTTATGATCTCATTGTCAAAGCACACAATGCGAAGGAGAACTCGCTCCTTGCCTGTAATTTTTATAAGAATGGCAAAGATAGCTCAAACACCTCCTTCGACTAAAATTGTGTCTTTGCCATTCACTCATCAGGAGCCTACAGAATGGGAAGACCAAGTGATGCGAATCCTTGGATCCGCAGTTAAATAATGGCGAGCCCGGCTCGCTTCACCTGGTGAAGGGGCTTTGGTAAACCGATTAGCAGGCATCAGGCTCAGTCGAGTCCAGCCCCATGGCTGCCCCATTCATTCCTAAAGTAAAGAATGGGGATGCTTGTCATTCATGGGGCGCGGCTGAGTCTGGTATCGGCTGCTAGTAGTGTTTATCAACCGCCCCTTGGTTCTTTGCTTACTTTCTTTGCCAAGGCAAGAAAGTAAGGAGAAATGATGATAAAAGTTGGCAATAGAAATATACATTGGGTTTTTGGGTACTTTTTGGCGAAACAAAAAGTATTGAAGGTCTATTTAGATGGAGTGGTTATTGGAGGAAGCAGTTTAGCCTTGCCGAATGTAAAGCCAAAAGTACTCCCCTTGCCTTCTTCGCTCTTAAATACAATCGATCCTCCCTGGGCAACCACCACTTTCTTCGCCATAAACAGACCAAGCCCGGTGCCATCGGGGCGGGCTTTTTTGGCATTGCCTGCACGGTAAAACTTATTGAACAGCTGTGGCTGTTCGTGCTTGGGCACGCCAATTCCGTCATCCACCACCTTGAACTCCACGCTGTCATCCGTATGTGTAAGTATTATTTCGATATGGCCCCCGGGCTTGGAGTAGTAAATAGCATTATCGAGGAAGTTCATGACCACCTGACGAATCTTGGTTTCATCCAGCATCAGCAGCGGGAAGCTTCTGGGTTTCTTGTAACTCAAAACCAGTCCGCGACCGGTTGCTGTTTTTTCTAGTTGCTGTGTTTCACTCTCGATCACATCCGCCAGGCTGGCCGGTGCCGCATCAATAATAAATTTGCCGGTATGTAACCTGGATACATTCAGCAGGTCTGCAATGAGGTAAACCATACGCTGCGAGCTAATGAAGGCCTGATCCAGCAGCTTGCGCTGCATATCGGTTAATTCACCCGCGTCACCTTCCAGGACCATGCTCAGGTAGCCCTTAACGCTTGTAAGCGGAGTGCGTAGCTGGTGCGAAGCCATACTTATGAACTCGTCTTTGGTTTCGTCCATAGCCTTCAGCTTTTCGTTGTTGCGCTGTAACTGACGGGTAGCCTGTTCAATCTTTTGCTGTAACGTTACATTGAACTTCTCAATTTCTTCAAACCGAAGCGCATTCTGTACCGCAATTACTAGCTCATTCGCCAGAATTTCTAAAACGGCCAAATCCTGCTTACTATAAATATTACCGCTTTTCTTTGCGCCGAGCACGATATACCCAAGATCGGGATCTCCATCGTCAGTTGTATTCTTAAGCCGCGCTATAGTATAGACATCGTTCCTAGTCATCACCTGGCGTAATCGATCATCTTGCTCATCAATAAAGTCCGCGGAAACCACCGTACTGCTTAACAATGGGCTTACAGAAATGAAGTAATTTAGATCATTTTCATCGAATGCTTTTTCTGCAGTTCCCTCCATATACCGTGGAGATTCATTAGTCTTCTGAACACCGATAACGCAGTAATCCGGCCTAATATGTTCAGCTATTTTTTCTGCCGCCCTACGTAACAAAATATCCAGATCAATTGTAGAAACGAGAACCTTGTTAAATTCATCCAGCAACACCTGAGAATCATAGGCATCACGATAAAATATCCTGTTCGTAATCCGATCAAAAGCCCTTTTTAGAGGTGCAAACGACACTGCGGAGAGTATTATTAACCCTACATTGATTGAGCCCTCTACAATTTGATTACTTTGCCCATGCAACAGAAATGAAGTAACTATATAAGTAGCAGTTCCATATATTAGAGCCAGTAAGCTGACGATACCTGTATAAGCAACGGAGCGAGCAACAATCAAGCGTATATCAAAAAGCTTGTGCTTTACTATTGCATATGCAGCACCACCCACAAAAAATATGCTGAAAAATGATCCGGCATTCGTGAGGCCATAATAATTTAATACAAATGGGAACAGGGCATTAGTAGTAATTACTCCCACTAAGGCGAGCCCAAAACTGATAACGATAGTGTCAATCTGTGATCTCAGTAAGGTTGAAGCATGCTTTCTAGCCATCAATAAATTGCGAATCGCCGCTACCGTAAGCGCAATTAATAACAGAAAATAGAAGTTCGCTAACGGCCCAAATGTTATTGCATATATACCACTATCTACGTAAATGTCTTTGACAACCAGGTTTGTTAAACAACATAAAAGTAGAAAAGGGGTAGTGATCGATAACAGCTTCTCTGGTCTAGTATACGTCCGTCCTGTTATCTCCTTCACAAACGCAAGCAGTGCAAATATGGAGGCGCCACTAAAGAAAAAGACAAGTTTATTAGACAACAAGGCGATGGCATACGGAACAGTTGCGCTGCCCGCCAAAAAATTAGTGACCAACCAAACAGCCATATTAATACTAAAAAATAAAAATAAACGGTTCAGCTTAGATTTAGGATTACGGGATAAGGTTAATAAGCCTAGCAAAATAAATGCTATTGCAAAAACTGTACTACTAATAATGTAGCCGTTAACCATTAGTACAATTATTGCAGATATTCTACAAAAAGAGTAATCCTAATAGGATGCTTTTGGAGTACGCTTGGTCGCATTTCTCACTAGAACGCCGGCCAAGTGCCTGTAATGTGACACATTGCCGAATTTTACTGTCTTGGCCTCCATGGTCATCGGGTCAATAACGTGTGCACGCGGCGCGTATACTGGTTTTGGCCTATTATTGGAGTCACCTACTATGTTCAGAAATGCCTGTGTAGAGCCCAGCATTGCCGCGGCAGCAACCCCGGTTGCGATAGATGGCGCGGATTTTTCCTGTTTTGCTATTTTTTCGAATACGGCTATATCAGCGTATTTAGGCAAGTATGGAAGCCATTTGCTTAGCGAAACTTGTTGCTTCTCAATTTCTTCAATGGAATCATCTGCAGATAGTCCCAGAGTTTTTTCCAGAGTTTTGCCCTCTGGGTGGAATGTAGTGGTAAGCGCGCCAAATCCAATATTCAGTGCCGTTAGAACAGGAATGTTACGCGCACGCGATTCGCGGGCTAACATCACGCCCAACGCATGCATAGTGAACTCAGTTTCATCAATCACAAGTGTTGCACCCTGAACAAATTCACCGGTGTTATCCCGCGTGATACCTTCGGTGTAAGTAACGACGTTAAGTTTTGGATGAATCTTACTGATATGATCACCCACGGCCACGGCTTTATTGACGCCGAGTGTGTCGGCAGTACAGAGAGCCTGTCGGTTACTGTTCTCGGCCTCAAAGGGATCAGGATCGGCCAGTCGAATCTCTCCCACTCCCATTCTAGCTAGCTCCACTGCTAGCAGTCCGCCATCACCGCCTGCGCCAGCAATTGCAACTATAGAATTTTCAATTTTGGCCTGTTCCGTTTCATTCATAAAGCCAAGATTACGATCAAAATGTGGTAAATTATTCATTTTCTTTCCTCATAAATGATGAATCGTAATGCCCCTCACCACCAGAAGCAAGTTCATTCTCAAAAAATTTCTTTAATAATAACTTTCCTGATAAATCGGTTTTCACCGACTCAAGAATCTCTGAAGATTTGATTCCTACGGGAAACAATTCTCCACCGAGCTCATCAATATTCTTAGATTCTCCCAGCTGTTCAGTCGGAAGACCAATAGAAGTCAAATGCCTCATCAGAGGGGCTTCAATCATACAAAAGTTTGTGTCATAAGAGTTATTTATTCCATACAACGCCATAACGCGGATCAATGAAAGGGCCACACGGTGCTGTTTGCTCGCACTTTCGTGCTTTGCTATGAACCGCGAAATTTCAACATTATTTACTGGAATTGGATTATCAGCAAAAACATCCGGAAAGTGAGTTTCTATAGGTAGCGGTTCAGACTCCTCTGACTTTATGATGACCCGGCCTGAGCCTATTACTCGCGCTGCTCCTACGTCTTGAGCCCGCTCAAGTACTGAATACTGCACCGACCTTACATCATCTCCGTCGAGATCCCTGCCGAATTCATCAAGCTGTTCAGATGGAATAAAACCAAGGTCAGTGTAAACATTACCTCTGAAGACTGCTGTTGCGTCGTAATATTCCGGGTATAGAGCTATCCCATTTACCGCGACTTTGCCTACCCAATAGTTTTGTTCATCATGCCCATTAAATATCTCTGTACTCACTAACGGATGTATCTCTGCATAGTGCGGCAATATTTCCGTTACCTGGGCTTCATGATGTGCCGACTCTATTAGGGCCATTATAGTAGCTCCTGTTCTGAGTTATCCTTGCGACTCAGTAGGATCTGAACTTTGTTCTTGGCTGTTTTCAGCGCATAACCACCAACAACTAATCCTGTCCAGAATTTCCAGTCAGTGGCATAGTCAACAAAATATTCAGCGGGAGTTTCTAAGCCTACCTTATCAGCATGCTTTATACCGCCAGCCACTAGATAGCCTATGCCTCCACTGACGGCCGAACCAAGTGCAGAGTATCCAAGTGCACGCGACATGTCTTTACGAATATGCGGCTCTGCTTCTTCTAAATGCCTTTTTGCAACAGCAATTCCCGGGCCCACACCTAAGGCTATTCCAACATTTGCTAAACTACTCATCTTAGAAGGCTTAGCGTCATCCTCAGGATCCCCCATGTTCGGTGCGCTTTTCTTTTTAAACCGTTGAATGAGGCGTTTTACGGTACCACGCTCCTGGTTGAGCCCAAGTGCTATCAATGCACTTGTACTGCCTTCTATAGCCATAGTAATACCTGCAACGGCCCCCCCAACCGCGATTTCATCTTGAGTCTCTTCAAGCACTTCCATTGCAGCTGCTGTGCGAAAGGCTTCGTTACCTGGACTCTGTTGAAAAGCAACTGATACAAGAATCCCACCAGTTAGAGCTGCTGTGGCAATTTTGCGTCGAAAACCCCTTTTTGCTTCGGTCTGCTTATCCTCGCTATAAGCGGGTTCTGTATATTCATCATTAATAAATCGCGGTTCGGCTGTCTGGAAATCAAAGGTATCACCTAAAATTTCAGGCTCGCTATTTGGCACGAAAACGAGCTCTTCTTGTCTATGTATAAATTGTGATTCTGCTTCTGATGACATAATTTACCTTATTTATTGCAAATAAAAATACGCCGCTACTCACAGTCTTTCGACCGGAGTAACGACGTATTAATCTGCAAATGTACCGATGTATTATAACAAGATGGTAGCTTAAAGTCAATTGGTATGTTAGAATTTTCATAGATATTTAAATAACAACAATGCGCCAACATGTTAAAGATTGCAGTCGTTGAAGACGATCATTCTATTGCTACTATGTATAACCTGAAACTTTCCAGGTCTGGTTACAATGTCAAAGAA
>JBBQKK010000023.1:0-11215 GCA_038326785.1 Saccharimonadales bacterium (SeqCode)
CCCAGCATTTCGTCAGATCTAAATAAATGATTAATGTATGCACGGGTGTAGTTTTGGCATGTATAACAGTCACAATTTGAGTCTATTGGTCCAAAATCGCGTTTGAAAATTGCGTTTCTTATGTTTAGTCTGCCATCCGCCGTGTATAGCCCGCCGTTACGAGCTTGTCTAGTAAAAGCAATGCAGTCGAACGTATCCATGCCGTATTCCACGCCTAAGAATAAGTCTTCAACTTGACTTCCCATGCCAAGTAAATGGCGCGGCTTGTCTTCTGGCAGCTCTTCCACGACCCAGCGCAATGTTTCAGGGATTTCTGCCGGTTCAAAAATTCCACCAATACCAAATCCATCAAAGTCCTGGCTTGCCATAAAACGTGCCGATTCGCGTCGCAGGTCTTCAATGCGTGCACCCTGAACCACTCCCCAAAGTGACTGATATGGTTTTCCTTTAGCATGGTGCTCTGCCCATATTTTCTCGTGCTCTTGCTTGCAGCGAATCGCCCATGCGTGCGTGCGAGCTACCGACGCTCGTATGTAGCCTTCGTTGGCTAGGGGGGAAGCGCATTCGTCAAAAGCCATGTGTACATCAGCCCCAATCTGCCACTGCAGCTGCATAGAGCTCTCTGGTGTCATTCGCATTTTCGTGCCATCAATGTGTGACCGGAAAGTCACGCCTTCTTCATCAACTTTCGCGAGCTGCGTATTGCTGGATTTAGCGTTTTCTTTTTGTCCGCGTTCGGAGTTTGTTACAGCGTCGATGCCTTTTTTATAAGCCACACCTAACGAAAATACCTGGAAGCCGCCGCTGTCGGTAAACGTTGGGCCATCCCAGTTCATGAATTTACCAAGCCCCCCGGCCTGCTCTACGATATCCGCTCCCGGTCGAAGCATTAAGTGGTACGTGTTGGCTAAAACTGCCTGCCCGCCAATGCTTTTAACTTGCTCTACGGTCAGTGCCTTTACCGTGGCCTTTGTGCCACCTACGATGAAAACGGGGGTCTGAATATCGCCATGAGGCGTATGGATGACACCGGCACGTGCATGCGTACCTTCCAGTTTGTGTGTGATCTCAAAAGAAAAGTCTTTGCTCATTGGATTATCATACTATCGCCGTAGCTTAAAAATTTATAATTATTATCAAGCGCATATTCGTATGCATGTTTTAACTTGTCCCAGCCGGCAAACGCGGCCGCCATCATGAGTACTGTCGAATGTGGTGCATGGAAATTAGTTACCATGGCGTCAACAATTTTGAACTTATATCCTGGGTAAATAAATATATCGGCTTCGCCATCAATTTGTTTAGTGGAGTCCAACTGGTCGGCTGCGAATTCTAGGGTACGAGTAACCGTTGTACCGACTGCAATTACTCGGCCTCCATTTTGTTTTGTGGTTTGAATTGCGGCAACTGTTTCCGCAGGAATAACAAAGTATTCTTTGTGCATTGTATGCTCCGTTACATCCTCGCTGCGTATCGGCATGAACGTGCCTAGACCAACGTGCAGGGTAAGCTCGGATATATTCGCGCCTTTAGCTTGCACGCTTTCCAGCACTTGATCAGTAAGGTTTAGGCTAGCGGTAGGGGCGGCCACAGACCCCTTGTCTTTGGCAAAAACGGTTTGATAGCGCTTAATGTCCTGCTCGTCAGCGTCGCGGTGCATGTACGGGGGGAGTGGAACTGTTCCGAAGGCCTCGGATAATTCAATTAAATCTGATTCGCTACTAACAATTGCCAGCCCATCTCCCAAAATCTCCTCGACAGTAATTATATGATCACCAATGAACAGTTTGTTGCCCTGTTTGAGGCGGCGTCGATACATAACTTTCATTCGATGCACGTCTTGGATGCCATGTTTCTCCAGTAATAGAATTTCGCGTTCAGCGTCGGATTCGTTACGAGCTATCAAGCGGGCCTTTATAACCTGAGTATTGTTGATTACAAGCAGGTCACCAGGAAGTATAAATTCAGCAAGATTTGCATACATACTATTGATAAGCTCATCGTTTTGTCGATTCATGACTAGTAATCTACTAGTACCGCGTTCTGTCGGCGGGCGTACTGCAATGGCGCTTTCGGGAAGCGTATAGTCAAAATCACTTAATTTCATCGGGGTAAGTATACCTTAAAACAGATCTAAATGCTGTAATTCTTCAGGTAAAAAACCTTGCGGGTGCTTGAACCCTGATTCCCACTTAGCCCCTTTGCCGTATCCAAGGTCTTTCATTAGTTTGGTCGGTGCATTTCGTAAGTGAATTGGCACGGGCAAGTCTGGATTGTCGCGTGCAACATTTTTGGCGGCGTACATTGCGTTAGTTACTGCTCTGGATTTTTCACACTTAGCGAGCACGACAGCGCAGTGGTATAAGTTGTATTCACACTCCGGCATACCAATTCGCTCAACAGCCAGAAAAGTAGATACGGCAAGGTTAAGCGCTGCCGGTGCCGCAATTCCTACATCCTCAGAAGCAAAAATTACCATGCGCCGGGCTATGAATTTAGGATCTTCTCCTGCTTGCAGCATCCTTGCTAAATAATAAAGTGCCGCATTTGCATCATTGCCACGAAGCGACTTAATGAATGCACTAACTATGTTGTAGTGGTTCTCGCCGTTTTTATCATATCCAGGAACACGTTTTTGAGCGGCCGTTGTGACCACTTCTGGCGTGATTGTTCCCCCGGAAAGCTGACGGGCCAGCTCCAAGTTGCCAAGCGCAACGCGTGCATCTCCTCCGGAAAGTTCCGCCAGCAGATCAATGCTTTTCTTTGGCAGTAGTTTCGCGCTCATATTAAGTTGTTTCGCCGCACGTTTAAGTATAGTTTTTATGTCATCAGTGCTTAATGGCTCCAGTACTAATACGCGGCTACGGCTGAGTAGGGGAGTAATTACTTCAAAGCTAGGGTTTTCGGTGGTGGCCCCGATCAGGATGATTGTGCCATCTTCTACGTGTGGTAAAAAAGCATCTTGCTGAGCTTTATTGAACCGGTGAATTTCGTCTACAAATAGAATCGTCCGCTGCGCGAGTCGCTGGTTTTGTTTGGCGTGCTCAATAACTTTAGTAACATCGGCCTTTCCTGATGTTACTGCGCTTAACTCTATGAATTCTGCGTCGGTTTCCCGGGCGATTATGCGCGCTAGAGTGGTCTTGCCACTGCCAGGCGGGCCCCATAGGATTAAGCTGGTAGGCTGTTGCTTTTCAATAATTTCACGGACAATTTGACCAGATTCCAATAAGTGTTTCTGGCCGACAACTTCTTCTATACTAGTGGGTCGCATTTTCTCCGCAAGTGGTTGCATATATCTAGTATACAAATAAAACACCCGGGATGGCCCGGCTGTTATGTAGCTGGAATTTAAAAGTACCTACTGATCGCTCATTGCGTCTTGCATCATCTGGTGCATTTCTACTTCTGATGGCGCTGTTTGCGGCTCACTGAATTCCAATACAATTTGTCCGTTCAATCCGGCTCCTTAATGTCAGTCAGATGGGGGTTCTGCACACGCTCGCTCACTTTAATTTTAAGATTCCAAGGTATCCCAGTTAGAATCGATGCTCCTAGCGCGCTTGTACCAATTTGACGCTTATGTTATAATATAAGGAAGTGTTATTTAAGGCGCTTAATATAGGAAGCGCTTATTTTATGTCTAAAATTCAGGATCCAACAAAAATTAGAAACATCGCAATCATCGCGCATGTTGACCACGGCAAAACTACCCTAGTGGACGGTTTATTAAAACAGTCTCAGACATTCCGTGACAATCAGGCCGAAATGGGCCAAGACCTAATTATGGATTCTGGTGATCAAGAGCGCGAGCGTGGCATTACTATTACTGCAAAAGTGACCGCCGTGCAGAACGGTGAGTATAGAATTAACATTATTGATACTCCAGGACACGCCGACTTTTCCGGCGAAGTAGAGCGCACGCTCAATATGGCTGATGGTTGTATTTTGATTGTTGACGCACAAGAAGGACCAATGCCTCAAACTAAGTTCGTACTTGGGAAGGCACTTGCAGGCGAGCTCAAACCAATCGTAATTATTAACAAGATCGACAAACCTGCTTCACGCATTAAAGAAGTAGAAAATGAGCTTTCTGATCTATTCTTGGAGCTAGCCGTTCACGAGGATCAGCTGCATTATCCAGTTTATTACGCCATCGGGCGCGCCGGGAAAGCTTGGTCAAACCCACCAGCGAATGCTGAAGAAGATGCTGATCTGTCAGATATTTTCAATGCCATTATTACCGAAATTCCAGCTCCACAAATTGATGTAGACAAGCCTTTCCAGATGCTGGTAACAGCACTAGCTTGGGATAACTTCAAGGGTAAGTACGCCATTGGCCGTATAACCCGCGGTAGCGTAAAGCCCGGTGATCAGGTTGCATTATGTAAAAAAGACGGCAGCATAGCTAAAGCTCGTGTTGATAACGTATTTATGAGTCATGGCGTGAGCCGCTTTGAGGTTCCGGGTGGTGTTGCTGGAGATATCGTGCAACTTACAGGAATTGGCGATGCGCAAATTGGTGAAACTGTTGCGGATGTGAATGAGCCCGAAGCGTTGCCAGTACTAGAAGTGGAAGCCCCAACGCTGCGAATTTATCTTGGTCCAAATACCTCTCCTATGAAGGGTCTTGAAGGAGATTTTAGTACTTCCCGTCAGATTGGCGAGAGACTGCAAAAAGAACTTGAAACTAATGTTGGTTTACGAGTTGAGGATCAGGGAATTGGATTCTTGGTTTCTGGACGTGGCGAACTGCACCTAAGCGTGCTTATAGAAACCATGCGCCGAGAAGGCTATGAGTTTGAGGTTGGCCGCCCACAAGTGGTTACCAAAGAAGAAGACGGTAAAGTCATGGAGCCTATTGAAGAGCTTATTATTGAAGTACCAGCAGAGCATGTAGGGACCGTACAGATGGAATTAGGGCAGCGACGTGCAACGCTTAAAGAACAGTTTGCGAGCCCTAAGGGTGTGACGAAACTTATCTATGAATTACCGACTCGTGCACTCCTAGGACTGCGTAACATTCTTATGACAAACACTAAAGGTACCATCATCATGAACACCCTCATGGTTGGGTATCAGCCGCTGGGATCTGCGCTGCAGCAACTCAGAAACGGTGTACTGATTGCTTACGAAACCGGAACTACCACTCCATATGCACTGCAAATGGCTGAGGACCGAGGCGACGTCTTTATCGGACCAGCCGAAAAAGTTTATGCCGGCCAAATTATTGGGCTAAATAAGCGCCAAGACGATATGGAAATGAATGTTTGTAAGGCAAAACACCTGACAAACATGCGAAGCTCATCAAGTGACGGTGTTGTGCAGCTAACACCGCCAACCATATTAAGCCTTGAACAATGCCTGGACTTTATCGAGAACGACGAATTACTTGAAGTAACACCGCAGAGTCTACGGTTACGCAAAAAAGAACTAGAAGCTAGTAAGCGCAAGCGCCAAAATAAATCATAATTAGTTCACGCAACTGAGGTTGGTGGGTCCAAAAAACTGAGCTAGAATTAAAGCATAATGAGGGAGGGGCAATTATGCCTACTGTTATTGAGGCGAAGAATCTTGTCATCATATTTGGTAAGCGTGAAAGTGCTACGTCAAAATGACACAGCAAGAGGCATTAGCGATTCTTGAAAGCGGGCGGTCTGCGCTACTTACTGGGGCAGCCGGAACGGGCAAAACGTTCCTATTGAATAAGTTCATTAGACGCGCCCGGGAAGACGGTAAAAGCGTGGCAGTTACTGCTACTACCGGCCTAGCTGCTACGCACTTGGGCGGCAATACGATTCATGCATGGTCTGGTATTGGCGTACACGACGAACTTCCAAAAAAGTTCAAAGAGAAACTGAGCAAACAGCGAGCTGATCTTGTAAATAAAGCTGATATTTTAGTTATCGATGAGATTAGTATGATGCACGACTTCCGGCTAGACATGGTAGACGAGGCCCTCAAGTTAGCGCGCGGCAGTAAGCTACCCTTCGGAGGCTTGCAGGTGGTTTTATGCGGTGACTTTTTCCAGCTTCCGCCGGTAAATAGGTCGGACAGTAAGCAGGGTAGTTTCATTGTTTCTTCTAAAGCCTGGGAAGAGGGCGAATTTGCAGTATGTTACCTGCAGCAGCAATATCGTCAAGCAGACGACCAGGAATATACGGATATATTGAATGGAATACGTGCGGGCCAGCTAATGCGTTCTCAGCTTGAAACGCTAAGGGCTCGTGCGAACGCAATGGATGATCCGTTTACCTCGCGTACACGACTGCTTACAACGAATGCAGATGTTGACCACATAAATCACCAGCACCTCGATGCGATCGATGACGAGGTCCATGAATACCATATGTTTACCACAGGCTCGCAGCGCTATGTGGAGCAGTTAAAGAGGTCCTGCCTGGCACCTGAAACATTGCAGCTAAAGCTCGGAGCTAGTGTCATGTGTATCAAAAACAGCCAAGACCGAAAGTACGCAAATGGTTCTCTGGGCGAAATTGTAGATTTCGAAAAAGATTCGGATTACCCAATGGTTAAATTAACAAACGGCACTGTCGTGACTATAAAGCCAGACACATGGGAGCTCCGCGACGGTGATAAAAAGCGTGCGAGTTTAACGCAGTTGCCACTGCGACTTGCATGGGCGATTACTGTTCATAAAAGCCAGGGAATGACCCTGGATTCTGCTCGGGTAGATTTGTCCAAAGCGTTTGTCGAAGGGATGGGTTACGTTGCGCTGTCGCGAGTGAAGGGTCTTCGGCACCTCATATTAGACGGTCTCAACGGAATGGCGCTACGTACTAGTCCGTTGGCTCGAGAAATTGATGTGACGCTGCGCACTTCCAGTGAGCAAGCATTACAAGACAATGCAGGAGTTATAAATCAGTGGCATAGTTCGGAACTGGATCGAGCCAAAAAACCAAAAAAGAAAAAACCGGCAAGCGGGACGTGGTCTGAAAAACTTGAAAAAATGCGTGAAGAATTTCCAAATGCATATCGGCCGTGGAGCGAAGAAGACGACATAAAACTGCAAAAAATGTTTGATAACGAAAAAAACTTGAACGCGATGACCAGGGAGTTCGGCCGCCATCCCGGGTCAATCAAAAAGAGGCTAGAAAAGCACTTCGGCGAGGACGTAGTGGTGAAATAAGCTTATGCTATACTTCAAATAACTAAGGAAAAACACAAAATGAAAAAGCCTCACAGTGTTAGCAGCCAAGCAGGAGATTTGCACCTGCATTTAATCGGAATAATTGTTCTGGTAGCTGTAATCGGATTCATTGGCGGCAATACTTTTATACTGCAATAAGCGGTACACTATTAATATGATAGATGTCTCCAGAGAACAATTTGATGAGCTTATAACACAGGCCATGAACGAACTGCCGCAGGAAAATATCCAAGGGCTTAGCAATGTCGCGATAATTATTGAAGATGTTCCGAGTGAGGATCAGATTGAGAAAATTAAACTGCGGGGTGATCAAACGCTACTGGGGCTTTATGAAGGCATACCACTGACTAAGCGTAACAATAACTATAGCTTTGTACTCCCGGACAAAATCACTTTATTTAAGAAAGCCTTGCAGCATCGAGCCAGCTCGGTTGCGGAACTCAAAGAGGAAATCAAGCACACGCTTTGGCATGAAATAGCCCACTTTTATGGTTTGGACCACGACCGTATTTATAAACTTGAAGGAAAATAGTTTCGTAACAGCAGGGTTAATGCTGCTGTTACAACATGTTTGATTAAGTTTGACTAGTGTAAGAAATATTATAGTGCAGTATTCAAATGGTCTCTATACTTCAGATATCGAAGTAAAGAGAGGTTTCCATGAGACGATTATTAGTTACCGCAATTACTGCCAGCACCTTCCTTTTTGGAGGAATGCATATTGTTGATGCTCAGACCGCGACAAATGCAGTTGCACCACCACCCGCCACAGAAATCGGTAAATCAAATCAAACAGCTACCGTTGACGATATAAACATACCGTATGAAATTATTTTCTTTATAGAAGAGAAATATCCGGGACATGCTGTGATGCAGGCGTCCAAGGTTATCCATAACGGAAGTGCCGCGTATCGTCTGCGCATCGATAGGGATGATATTGTTAGGCCCAACGAGGGAACTCTATTACTGTTTGATGCCAACTGGGCTTTTGTAAGTGATCAGAAACTAATCGCACCTCCTGAGCCCAAAAAAGAAGACATCAAACCGCAAACAAGAACCCACTCAGCTCCTGCTCCTGCTCCGAAACCTAAGCCCGAACAGACAGTACCTAGAGGTAATGGAGGGGGTCGTGGCAGCGGTGGGGTCTCAAGTCCCACTCAGGATACCGTAGTGCAGCCAGGTGAAGAAAATGCTACAGAGGGAACTGCAGAAGACAGCTCGGAAGAAACAACAACCGAACCAGAAGCAGACCCCACAACAACCCAAGCTACTTAATTGCTGGACTGAGTGCCCAGAAGAGTAATATACGGCGTGGATAGTTCAAATGGTACGAGCGGCACGCCTTTGCCGAAGACATCTCGCTCTAGCATCAGTCGGCCCAGTGGCTTGGAGTCAATCTTTCGTCGATCGTTATCGAACGCATCAACCATCGACCTAAAAGCATCAATTTCTGCTTCTATGCTGAAGTCATCGCCTTCTCCTGGTTGAAGTGTTTTTACCATAAATTGCGCCCTCTTACGTACTACTAAGTATGGGCGTCTAAACGTACAAGTCCGTTAGAATTTCTACAAAGCTTACGGTTTAGCACCGATATGCGCTGACGTTAAGTATTATGTGCTCAATAAGAGGGAAGCCAGAAAATAGCCACGCGCAAAACTGTTTATTTTAAGTAGTAAGTCACCGACACTGTGTAGCTCAGTTCGTTTTCCCCTGGTTGCACTGGCAGAGAGGAAGATGTTGATCCCGCTCGCATATCTGTAGCCATAACCTCACGGCCCATGGGCATGGGATTGTTAAAGCCAACTCCATCGCTAACTGTTTTGACTTTGCCGATCTTAAAACCAAGATTCTCGGCTGATTTTTCAGCTTTTTCACGAGCATTTTTGGTAGCTTTGTCCCGTGCTTTATCTTCAAGCTCTTTGCGCTTGGTATCACTAAATGTTCCTTGTGGCGAGACCTGTCCCGTAGGGGCTGTGCTGGTTAGATAATCTTGTACTTTTTGCGCCTGATCCTTGGAACTTACGCTAATCGTAATTTGCAAGTTATATGTAGGGGTTTCTTTAATCTCACGACTAACTGGATAGTCAATGTTAAAGCCGCTTGTATCCACTTTAATCTTATTATCGGCGACACCCAGGCCTTTCAGTTTTGCAACAATATCGTTGCTTTTCACTGTGGCTTCAGCGAGTGCTGCGTCTTTTGTATCGTTTTTAAACTGATAACTTGGATAGAAGGCAAATTCATCAGGCTCCGCCTTTAATTTTGCTTCTCCCGTAACATCTATTGTGCGGTCACCGGCAGTTTGCGAGTTCCACGGGCGCCAAGCGAACAACATTCCTGCAATGATGATCAATAAAATTATGACCACTGTCCTTAAATCAGCATTCAGATTCATCCGGCTACCTGCTGGAATATTTTGGTTGTTATCCCCAGACATAAACCCCCCTTATTTGTTTATAGTTTCGGATTTTTGCAGTAAAAAGTAAAGCGCATTAGCGCAACGTGAGAAGCTTTTCCTGAATTGCCTCGACTCGAATATGTGCACCACCAGGCAAAGTGTTAACTTCTCCGTCGAACTGAACAGCTTCGGTTTTGACCAATTGAAATTCATAGGCGGATTCCTGAAAGGAATTTTTATATCCGACCGTCATAAATCGAAACGTCATAAGCAACCGCTTAAGCCGGTTGGTGTGTGAAATGGCGATGACCCTGAGCAATCCATTATGTAAGTTGGATTTATGATGAAATTTAATGTATTTCGCCATCTGATGAATATTGGCAAAGACTAAAAGATCTAAGCGCCTTGCTACGCCGTTACTGTCAATAATTTTAAAATATGGATAGTAAAGCAGTGTACTAATCCCAACTGCAAGTTCCTGTAAACGGTTGTATCTACCGGCATTAATTCGCGCCGCCCCTTCTGAGGAAATACCAAATCCGATGTAGGAATGAGCATAGCGAACGGTCTTTTTATGAGATGTGGTAGAAGTGAGTGCGAGTACATCAATAGCTTCTGGCTTGGTTTTAGCTATGGCGTAAGTAAGAAAGCGCTTTCTGACCGCACGTCGATGGTCGTTTGCGTTCCCGGCCGCCAGGATTGCGCATACAGGCTTGCGGCTATCGTCTTCGTCTTGGGCGCGGAGGGCACCATTGATTACTTCGTTATATCCGCCATCGCCACTGACAGAAATTATAAGAGGGTGTTTATAATTGATGGCAGCATCATAGGCGATGGTTTCAGCGTGCCCGGCGTACTCCGTTTCAATCAGCTGCACGTTATTCAGTCCACGACGATTCAGGCGTTGGGAGAGTTTCTTGGCGCGTGCGGCCGCGCTCCCACTTGTGCTGTTAGGGTTATAGACTATAAATATTTTTGAGTACGTATCTCCTGCCATGATTTCCTTATTGTAGCAAGCCGGGGGTATGATAAAAACAGTACAACCGAATATTGGAGGCATTACATTGAAGCCCAATCTTACAGACGCATTAATTGGCGCGCAAAGTTTACTCGGATGGAAGTTGGTCCATGACAGTGTCGACGGAAGAACTGCCGGCTACATAGTGGAGACCGAAGCATATTCCATGGAAGATCCTGCAAGTCATACCTTTAGCGGTCCCAGTTTGCGAAATGCGGCTATGTTTAAGCGCGCTGGCACAGTATATGTGTATTTTACTTATGGGATGCATTACTGCGTAAATATTGTTACAGGTGAAGAAGGGCATGGCCAAGGTGTGTTAATTCGAGCAATAGAGCCTGTGGAGGGAATTGATCTTATGAAGCGTCGACGAGAGATTGACGCAGTGGAACTGCTGACCAATGGGCCAGCTAAATTAACGCAAGCAATGGGTATCACGAAGACGCTTGGCGGCACGCATATCGATGATAAGAAGATATACTTAGAACCCGGAATTGTTCCGGAAAAAATAGTGCAGACAACTCGGATAGGTATTAGTAGGGCTATTGATCACCCCTGGAGGTTTTACGTCGCGGATAATGCTTTTGTTTCTCGTAAAGTACGTAGTAAAATGTAGTGAACGCATGAC
>JBBQKK010000024.1:0-11181 GCA_038326785.1 Saccharimonadales bacterium (SeqCode)
TTGCCGCCACCGCCGGCCATACCAACGACCATGTCGCCAGCGTCCAGGTGCTTTTGAATGACTTGTCTTAATTGCTCGTCGCGTTCATACGGTTCGGCAACAGATGGGTCGCTCAAATGCGAGATAAGCTCAGCAGGAGGAATAATTCGCTGCGATGGATCCTCACGGGCTAGATAGCTGGGTATCCAGTACACCTTGTCGGCCCCTTCAAAACAATCTTTATAATCGTCTAGCATGTAGTGTTGTCGTCGGTTGGTTAGCGGTTCATACACGATAACTAATTTCTGTTTCGTTTCTGCCGCCATTTCTAGTGCCACACTCATGGCACCCCGCACTTTTTCTGGGGTGTGTGCATAGTCACTGTATAGGGACGGAATCAATTGCTCCATGCGCCGTTGCAGACCTGGAAAGTTGTTAATTTCTTCTATGATTTTTTCTGTCGGCAATCCAGTTATCTGCTCTACTGCTTTAACGGCCAAATACGCATCTAGGCGATTGTACTTTCCGGGTATCTTAATGGAGTCGATAATGGCATCTCCAGATTCCAGTACGGCATATTTGTTGCTGGGTCGAAGCTCAAGATAGTCATAATCTTCCTGCCAAATTTTTAACCAATGGGATTGCTCGATAAACTCTCTAAACGCTTCTTGGTAATCTTCGCGGGTAGGGAAGATTTCATGGTGATCCCAGCTGACACCGGTGATTAGACTAATAAATGGATCAAAGGCTAAAAAGTTGCGGTCAAATTCATCACACTCGTATACAAAGTATTCGCTACCTTCATCGTACTGGCCCATATCGCCAAATGAAATCTTAGCCCCTACTGAATAACTGATAGAGATTCCCAGTTGCTTGAATAACCAGATCAACATGGCTGTAGTTGTAGTTTTACCATGCGTGCCAGCGACGGCAATGAGTTTTAGTTTTTTGTCAGTCAAAATTAAATTTAAAAGTTCGTCGCGCTTACTTATCTTTATGCTTTGCTCCTCGCAAAACTTCAGTTCAGGCGCATCTGGATTTTCGAGTGGTAGGGCAGAGGTGTATACAAACCAATCAATTGGTTGCTCGTCATGGCGAGATGCAATCTGGTCATATTCCTGGCCTATATGAATATCTTCGATGCCTTGTTTGCGTAAATACTGGATGTACTGCGAGTCTTGTTTGTCGGATCCTGACACTTTGTATCCGGCTTGTTTGGCGATCAAGGCTAAGGGGCCAATTGCTGTTCCGCCTATACCACTGAAATATATATGCATACTCTCTAGTTTCGCATCACTCGACGTCGCTGTCTACTGCAGTAGACGGATTGAATAATGTGATACACTTAAAATGTAAAACTTACAAAATAAAAAATGCTCAAAAATTTAATATATCGCATCATGTGGCGGCGCCATTTTTGGCGTAACGCCGGCTTTGATGAACTTAGCGAACTATATGTTAGTAGTATGCTCCGTATGCTGGCACTGACACTTATGATGGTTTTTGTGCCGTTTTTCCTGTACCAAAATGGCTATAGCATTGCTCATATATTTGCGACATACGGAACTTTTTTTGCCACCCGCATTCTGGCCGATATAGGTGCAGGGCACCTGGTTGCCCGCTTTGGCCCTAAGCACACCATGATCATTAGTTGTTTGCTGCAAATCTATACCGCAAGTCTGTTCATGTTGGTTCCAGAATTTAAAATTCCGGGGTGGGTCATTGGTATTCCTTGGGGAATGGCCGCCAGCTGCTACTTCGTTGCGTATCACGTGGAGTTCTCCAAAATTAAACATGCAGTAAACGCTGGCAAAGAGCTTGGCTATATGCACATTATGGAAAAAATGGGCGCCATTGTAGGTCCGTTAATAGGAGGTTTGACTGCATCAGCTTTTGGTTCACGTTATATTTTTGTATTCGCTACAGTAGTTCTGATTGCTAGCCTCTGGCCGTTATTTATGACGAGCGAGCCAACAAAAACTCATCAAAAACTTAACTTCAAAGATTTTCCCGTACAGAAATCCTTCGCCGATATTAGAGCGTACTGCGCACTTGGAGTAGAGAACACTTTGTGTATTAATGTATGGCCATTATTCTTGGGCATTTTTGTGCTGAGCGGTGAGATATATGCACAACTGGGAATCCTAAGCTCTGCTGCAGTGGTTGCTTCTCTGTATAGCGCCTACGCGATCGGCAAATTTATTGATGTGCGCAACGGCCGTCAGCTGCTACGTATTGCAGCGGTGGCAAACGCTGCGGTTTATCTAGTTCGACCATTTGTAGGTGGTTTGGCTCCGGCTCTTGCGGTTAACGTTGTAAACGACACGCTCACGACAGGTTATCGCATGCCGTTTTTGAAAGGTATGTATGCAGCGGCCGATGATCTTCCAGGGTATAGAATTGTATATATAGCATCTATGGAATCAGTTGCCAGCGTAATGAAATCTACAGTTTGGTTCATGCTGGCGATTTTGGCTCACGGGATGAGTGTATATTCGATATTTATATTAAGCTTTGCGGTTGCAGGAGTAGCTTCGTTGCTTATTGTGACGGAGCGATTTAAGGCATTGGGTGCAAGGTAAATAGCATGCAGATACATAAGCGCACACTTCATCACATATGGGTAAAAATCAGGCCAATTAATTACTGGGTGTTTTTGATTATTGCCATTAGTGCGGGGCTGATTGCTGTTTTTGCGCTACGGGAAAACAATATTCGCGCCATGGAGCTGCGCAGTCACGTATTACAGGTGGACGAGCAAAATGGAGATACTGAAGCCGCATTGCGAGAACTACGAGAATACGTTCATGGCCACATGAATACAAATCTGGCGAGTGGCCCAAATGCAATCAGGCCTCCGATCCAGCTAAAATACACCTATGAACGATTACTACGAGATGAAAAAGCTCGCGTTTCAAAGATAAATGAGAAAGTATACACGGATGCTCAGGCCGTCTGCGAGGCCGCCATACCAAGGGGAACTATTGCGAGTCGTATACCTTGTGTGGAAGATTATGTTGCAAAGAATACGGTCAAAGAAAAGTCCATTCCGGATGCACTTTACAAGTTCGATTTCACTCCACCTAAGTGGTCTCCAGACTTGGCAGGATGGTCTATCGTGGTATCGATGGCCGCGTTTATTTTGTTCCTGGTTAGGTTTGGACTTGACCATTGGTTTCGGCATACGCTTAAGCAACACGCATAAATATAACCCTAATAAATAAACCCCAGAGAAGCTGGGGTTTATTTATGCTTAAGCTTCTATGCTTTAGCGGTTGGTGCCTGTACCTGTGCCAGTAGCTGGCGTTGAACCTGCGCCTGTACCTGTGCCAGTTCCAGTAGCTGGAGCTGCGTTGGTTGGTGTAGACTGTGTGCTGCCGCCTGCGCCGGCTTCAGTGTCACACTTCTGACCATCCGGGTTCTGCTTCTTGTATTCTGCAACTGCTTTTGCAACTTGACCATCATCCTTTAGGTTTTCCCAGAAGATAACGTGCTCACGGTTGATGACCATTGAGTCCTGTGGTCCGTGTAGTTCACAGCCAAGCTTTACAAGTGAAATGTCATTGCTGGCATTTTGAGTATTCGCTTGGTTGGGCTGTACTTGCTGATTAACACGAAGATAGTAAATGTCTTTTACTTTCATGTAGTCACTGTTAAGATCATCGATCTTACCAAAGTAAACTTGTCCACCGTTCAAGAATACTGCTTGCATCTTTTTGCCATCAACGTTGCCAGCTTCACCACCACGGGCTAAACCACCAGCATTGTTAACGATAAAGAATACTAATAGAGCAACCAAAACGGCTCCTCCAGCAGTTAAAGCCGTTCGAAGACTTAGACCTTTACTTATATTTTTTACATTACCTGTTGGTGTTGCACTAACAGGGTGCCCAGCTGGTGTTCCAGAGGGCTGATTTGGGCGTCCGCCGCGATTCCATTCCATAAAGTCACTCCACTTTTGTTAGAATTTTCTTACAAACAGTAGTGTAATGCATAAGCAACATATTGCGCAAGCCATCATAGCATTACAATTATCCACATTAACACCTTACGCCCCTGTAAATAAGCCAACAGGGGTGATGCTTGCGCTAAAAACTTGTTGACAAGTTAAAACACCCCAGAGTATGTTAGGGGTACCATTAGTAATAAGAGAGGGAGAGTCTGAAAATGGCTTACAAGCACACAAATTCTAAAGGAGTGACTTACTACCTGAACTCTAAGGCCGTAACACTTCGTGGCGGAAAAGAGCAAACGATTTACTATTTCAGCAAGGACGAGCGCCCAGAAGGCACTGACCTTCCTTCAGACATGTCAGTAAACGAAAACCCACGCAACGGCTTCCTTACCGTTAAGCGCAACAAATAATTTTTCTTAAACAGAAATCTAAAGCACCCGGCTATATGCCGGGTGTTTTTTACTGCAGCAAGTTGTTACACTTCGTTAAATGAGGGATGTGATATTAGAAGTTAAGGGGCTTACTAAGAAGTATGGTGGCAACACCGTAGTCAAAGGTATTAGCTTTTCGGTCAAAAAAGGCGAGGTATTTGGAATTCTCGGGCCCAATGGCGCAGGGAAAACTACGACTTTAGAGATGATAGAAGCACTCCGCCCCATTGACGGCGGAGAAGCTATATTAGATGGACTCAACGTGCAGAAGCATCCACACAAGGTAAAGCAGTTGATTGGCGTGCAACTGCAGAGCACGAGTTTTTTTAGCCACCTGACCTTACGTGAGTTGCTGTTGATGTTTGGTGGTATGTACGAGCATCGAGTTGATCCAGATCAGCTCCTTACAGACGTCAAGCTTATGGAAAAAGCGGACCAAGAAGTTGCGACTTTATCGGGTGGTCAGAAACAGCGTTTTAGTGTGGCCTCGGCTCTCGTTAACGACCCAAAAGTGCTGTTTTTAGACGAACCTACCACGGGTCTTGACCCTCAAGCGCGTCGTAATTTGTGGGAACTAATACAGGGAATACAGCAAAAGGGTATAACCGTGGTGCTTACCACTCATTACATGGACGAGGCCGAGCTGCTATGTGACCGTATCGCCATTATGGATAAGGGTAAAATAATATCCCTAGACACACCGCAAAACCTCATAGCGGCGCTCTTGCAAAAAGGATTCAAGAAAAAGGCGGTGACCCAGAAAGCTAACCTGGAAGATGTATTTATTGATTTAACTGGCGAGGATCTGAGGGATTAATATGCAGGACTTTAAGATCGTACTCACCATGGCTAAAGCCTTTACGATTAGGTTTTTCCGCAACAAAATTGCACTGTTTTTTACCTTTTTATTCCCGCTTATATTTTTGATAATTTTTGGACTCATCTTTGGGAGCAACCAGTCTCCCAGCTTCAAAACTGTTCTAATAAACAGATCCGATACCGAATTTGCTCGAGCATTTGAAGACGCACTCAAGACAGGCAATGTTTTTAAACTCGATGAAACAACAGATTTTGACATGGCCAAGCAGAAGTTGGGGCGGGGCGAGATTGATGGCATTATTGAGCTGCCTAAAGAATTTGGCGAGATCCGTGAAGGGCGTCCAGCCGGCGAGTTAGTAGCTTACTATGATCAGGGTGACGAACAGCTCGCGCGTAGCTATCAGGCGGTGCTCCAGGGTGTCGTAGATAGTAACAACAAGCTGCTCATGACTGCAGATGCCCCCTTTTCCCTTAGCGCTAAACCGCTGCAGACGGCGAACCTGACTCGTTTTGACTATACGCTTGCTGGACTCATTGGTTTTTCTATGATGACACTGGGTATTTTTAGTGTTAGTGAGGGCTTCACGATTGATAAGAAGAATGGCGCCCTGAGGCGGCTGCGTGTGGCGCCGATTAAAGCCTGGCAGGTTATCGTAGCCACAGCTATAAACCGAATATTTATAGGTTTGATAGCAGTTGCGCTCATGTATATAACAGCGCTCATCGCGTTTAACTTTAATATGCGTGGGGATTACATTAGCTTCGTGCTGTTCTCTACTATTTCTCTGGCTTGTATGTTTGGTTTTGGTATGGCGATTGCCGGCTGGGCTCGGGACGCCAATCAGGCAGCTCCGGTAACGCAACTTATAACACTGCCAATGATGTTTTTGAGCGGTGTATTTTTCCCTACATTCCTCATGCCGGAATGGCTGCAAAAGGTTACGATTTTCATCCCGCTTACACCCATTATTGATGGTTTGCGTTATATCATGACAGAAGGAAAAACTATTCTAGAAATTGGACCTCAACTAGGAATTATCGCGGGTTGGACGGTCCTAATATACCTAGTAGCATTCAAAGTCTTTAACTGGGAATAGTATTAACGCCGAAAATCTATAACTGGTCGGCGATACAAGTCATTGAAAAATATTTGCGAGCGTGACTTAATGGGTATATAAGGCAGTAATTCTATGTTTTCTGTCGCTGGCTGCCTGTAGTGAGATATAAAGTCGGGAAAGGATAATCATGGTCAAAGGCGAACAATCTCCTTCCCCCAAGGAGCAAGAACCATTATTTGAACTTCCTGAAGGCTGGCAGGAAGACCGTTTAGACAACCGGGATAAACTTCGTGCGCTAGGGTATGATCCCCGTGCCGGATTTTTACCGACCACCCATACCGAAAAGACGGCGGCATTAACACTGCTCGATTACATTGACGTACCTAGCGAGCGCGGTGCCTGGCGGCCTCCGCACAAAGGCCATCCGGCCAAAACTGCCGGGCAACTTCAAGAAGTTTTTCGATTCCACGAGAAATTACATCGTGATGCGCCTGCAACTGGCAAAGAAGAAGGCGGACGCGCACTGAGAAGCATCGCATTTTCCTTTGGTGATTATCTCGCGAATGCGATTGCCCAAAAATCCGCTTTGGACAAATTAAAAGCAGATGTTGCTGACTGCCCAAACCCTAAAGTTACGCTTGCGGAAGAGCTGGGCGCAGACCATCCTGGGATTGCACCACTGAGACGATTTTTTGATCTGTATGAACTGCGTAAAGGTACATTCCCGGCTATTGGATTTGATCCTCTAAAACCGCGACAGGTGAGGGACGGTATTGATGACCCCGATCGTAACAAATACGTGTATGACCAATATACTGGCGAAGATGTGGACCCTGTGGTGGCCGCACATATCGCTAAACTTGCCGAAACTTTTAAGATCGGCACGGTGCGCACCACAATTTTGCGCGGCAATTTTAACCTGATTGATTCTGCGGTGATAGATCAACAAAAACGAATCAATTTTTGGACGGGGCGTTTGCGTGAAGCTCGTCAGCATTTGGCCGCGCGGCCTATTGCCGACCGGGTATTGGCTAGTCTTGGAATAGCAATAAGGTAGAATATATAGCTGATGAACGTATTAGAACAATTACCACGGCCTTTTTTCGTATTGGCTCCAATGGATGATGTAACGGACACCGTGTTTCGGCAGGTGATTGCATCTACTGCTGCGCCTGATTTATTTTTCACAGAGTTTGCCAATGTAGATGCATTGCAAAGTCAGGGCCGAAAGGCCACTTTGCCGCGCCTGCAGTTTACGGAAGCGGAACGGCCCCTTGTCGCGCAACTTTGGGGATTAACCCCGGAGAATTTTTATAAATCCGCCAAAGACTGCGCAGAAATGGGCTTTGACGCAATCGATCTAAACTTCGGCTGCCCAGATAAAAACGTTGTGCGCAACGGTGCGTGCTCTGCATTCATTCTGCCCGAAAACAGAGACAAGGCAGTAGAAATAATCCAAGCAGTTAAAGAAGGTGCTGGTGGGTTGCCACTAACGCTCAAGACCCGACTTGGGTTTAACGACATAGATTTTTCCTGGCATGAATTATTGCTCAAGCAAGACATTGCAATGCTAACTGTCCATGGCCGTACTAAAAAGCAAATGAGCAATGTGCCTGCACAGTGGGATCAAATAGAGGAGATACGTAAACTGCGTGACCAGATCGCACCGCATACGTTTATGGTGGGAAATGGCGATGTATTGACCCGTCAGCAAGGAGTAGAACTGGCACAAAAGCATGGACTGGATGGAGTGATGGTCGGCCGTGGTATTTTTCAGGATCCTTTCCTTTTTGCACAGAACACAGGATGGGCGGAAGCTACTAAAGAGCAGCGAATAGGGTTGTACCGCAAACACGTCGAACTATTCCGTGACACCTGGCAAAACAACGAACGCAAAATCCATACCCTTAATAAATTCTGTAAAGTGTATATCCAGAGTTTCGAAGGTGCCAAAGAGTTGCGCGAGCAGCTGATGCAGGCAAAAAGCGCAGAAGAGTTATTGGCGCTTATGGAAGAGAAATCTAACAGCATTTAGTACCGTCCTTACTTAGAATGAACAATGTCCAGGGTCAGTATATTTATTTGCTCGTAGGACACGCATTCAAGAAAGGAGTGTATACATGGCACGGATTTTGCATCCGACACATAATGCAACTATCGTCGATGATCATGTCGACGCGGTAGATAGGGGCTCAACGCTTGCTGAACGTATAGTGTACTTAATTGGTAGTGTGATCATTTCAGCTCTCGCGCTGCGATTCATACTGTCACTATTAGGCGCTAACCGAGGCAATGTGATTGCAGACTTTATTTATTCGTTCAGTCAGCCATTTGTTGCGCCATTTTTCGGCTTGTTTAATTACACGCCGCAAGTTGGTGTCGTACGTTTTGAATTTGAAACACTCATCGCTATGGCGTTCTATGCAATTGCTATGGCTTTGATCGGACGACTCGTGAGCCTTGGCCGCCGATATTAGTTGCGGATTCAGCCTCAGTGAGCAAATAACCCACAAAACCTGTGGGTTATTTTATTTCTTTAGGACGGGATTCATGGGCCGGTCGGTGTTTGCTACGGCGCTTTTCCTTAAGCTCAGACTCAAACACATGCCGTTTTCCTTGCATTAGGTCATTTCTGATAGATTCCTCGACCTTCTTAACAGGCAAATAATACGTCTCTTCAAATTCCTCAACTATCTGGAAGGTCCATCGGCCAGGTAAAATATTCCTGCCAATTACTTCCTGCTCAAGCAGGTCCGCTTGTTTGCTGTGCCCAGCTTTACGCAGTGATCTGGCCGCATCCTCAAAAATAAAGTCCGCCCGCCCCACCAACTGATGTAATTCGAATAGATGGCCACGGACTCGCTCTATCCACTCCATGGCCTCAGACACTTTCCCTGTGGCCTCTACGGTGTCGTCGCTGGTGCCTGGCGGCCTGAGGTGCGCATTATCAGGGCTACTGTGTGGCATCCAAGTTCTCGGCTTCTTGTGTCGGCGGAACGGCAGGGGCAGGTTCAGGTGTTGAATCTTGCGTGCCGTTCATCAGTCCTGGCTGTTGACTGCCATCACCGCTCGAGCTGTCGATACTTTCTATTTTCTGGTTTGCTCTGTCTAATGCTTCCAATGAGCGATTGTATGCAGAATAGGCCACGACAGATGCCAGGATGGAAATAATAAGCGCTAGCATAGCAAGCGCTTTGGCCCAGCTATCGCCCCCTTCTTCATTCCGATAATTTTCTGTTGAATCTACCATGAAGTAACTCCTGTTTTACGGGTACTGTTCCAGCATCGGGCCCAAGGAAGTTAATTGCAGTAATATTTATCACATAAAAGCAATATGTACGTACCACACAAACCCGCCTTCGGTTGTGAGAAACTTAATTAATGACGCTTATGTAAACTTGTACAATCCTTTGCGTATATAAAGGAGACTGACTATGAAGATACAAAAATATTTGGCAACTCTTACAGCAAGCTTAACTGGCCTTCTGGCTATACCGCTGGTAGTAGCGGCCGCAACCCCCGGTTATTCGCTAGGTGGGGCTGCTGAACTCACACAACCCGGCTTGGATGGGTCAGAATATGGAATTACTCTGACCGCCGACAATACTTTGGATGCATCCAGTAACGCCGGCGGAAATATTATTCTCGATGAATTAGAAGGTGACCCGTTTGCCGATATTACTACATTGAGTGCGGATTATGATTTTACTGCCGGAAATTGTGTGTTTGGTACTGGCTCGCCGCGATTCTATACGCAGCTGAATACCGACACAGATGAAGATCCAGAAGTAACAGTTGTGTATTATTTTCCCTGTGACGCCGATGAAGGCAATAGCGGCAATTTAGCGGAAGATACTGATCAGGTAGAAGTAAATGGAACCAACATGACACTTTCGGCCGCGAAAGAACTATATGGTGAGGCAACCATCACCGAAGCTGCCGTAGTGGTGGATAACGTTAATGATGCTGCCGGCAGGCAAGTCGCGGTCATAGATAATATTGATGCCAATGGGGTGCAATACAACTTCGAGCCCGCAGTGATCACTAATAAAGACCAATGTAAAAACGGAGGCTGGGAAGACTCTACTGATCCTGTCTTTAAGAATCAGGGGGATTGTGTAAGTTCATTTGCAAGTCAGAAGAAAGCAAATCCGATTACAAGTTTCTTTAGGTCAATCTTCAATAGATAAATAGATTAATTCCATAACTAGACAGGCGCTGCACCAACCAGCGTCTGTTTTACTCACAAAGGATCAAATATGACAGAAGAAGAATTCAAATTAGAACTGACAAATTTATACCAGCAAAACGAGGAAGTAGTAACTAATGTGGATGGCGGCCAAGCAGGGTGGACAACTACGCAGTACGACAAAGCCTTTGGTTTGATGAACGGAGCTTGGAATCCATCAATAGCGCAGGATTTCTTAGCACAGCTAGCGGCTCAGCTGGATTTTCAACGTGATGGGTTATAAATTGTAAAAATTGCTCGATAACAATATCGGTGATCTGCTATACTCTCATCTGTTAGCAACTATTTTTGACCGCGGGGGTGTAGCTCAGTGGTTAGAGCAGTCGGCTCATAACCGATTGGTCACAGGTTCAAGTCCTGTCACCCCCACCATTTCCGCTGTACAATAGAGCTAATGCTTGAAAAAGTAATCAAATATCGAAATCATCCATGGGTACTCGCCCTGCACGACGTGCGGGTTATTGGCTTTTTAGTGTTTGGAATCATCGTATTGCTCGTTAGCTGGAGCACAGTCGGGGTTATCCAAACAAATTATGAACTGCAAAAAAAGATTTCAAAGATAGAGCAACAAAACCAAGTTACAGATCTAGAGAACAATAATTTAAAATTACGAAATGAATACTATAATTCGGATCAGTATCTAGAATTGAGTGCACGTAAGCTGGGTTTGGCAGCTCCAGGTGAGCGCGT
>JBBQKK010000025.1:0-10434 GCA_038326785.1 Saccharimonadales bacterium (SeqCode)
AAATGTGGATGACAGGCGATGCGTCGGGCCTCGTCGCAACTGGAAATTGCTAGGTCTTACAAATATTTGCCAGAACCCCTCATCGGCAGAAATATTACCCTTCGATGCATAATACGGAGCACGCCAGGCACATGCCTTATATTGACATTATTATTGTTTCATGCTATAATTAGTACATGTTTAACTTCGCTAATCGGATTAATCGAACTCGTTTTGCTGCAGAGATTATCGTATCTGCCATCCTGTTTTATACATCAATATTGATTTTAGACTGGGTGGGGGAAGATGGCCAAACTGCGGGAAATCTTGCGGGCATCTTGATGTTTGTGCTTCTCGCTGCAGAAATTCTTTTCTTGGCCTGCGTAACACGCCAACGCGCAAATGATATTAGCGGCAAGCATCCATTACTACTTTTTGCACTTGCCTGGATGACGCCAGCAATGCTTTTGCTTTTTATGCTACCTGGCCAATCCACGCCAAATCGCTACGGCGCTCCAACTATCTCTGCATCTTAGACTCAGCTTGATTGTTTTGAGGAGTCGGAGGAATTAACCCTCGATGTCCTTAAGCTCTTTTTTAAATTCACGAGTGTGAATGTCGTCATGCTCTTGGGCGAGGCCAATCTGCTCTAGCAGAAATACGAGTGCGAATCCTACGACCATGAGTAGAACGGCCCATAATGTGGCAAGTTCTGCTTGAGGCATGAAATTTGCTGTCACGCCGCTAGGTTCCGCAACTTGCCACGGCCAGATGCGGCGAAGTGATCCGACCATTACACCAACTAACGTAGCAATGACTGCCAAATGGTAATGCTTAAGTAGCCACGTTAGTAGTCGCACAAATGCCGCAAGCCCGCAAACCGCACCAGCCGCAAAGAAACTCATAGTTACAATATCTCGTTCAGCAACTGCATTTATTATTGTTTCGTACTGCCCTAAGAGGACCATTATGAGCGATCCGGAAATGCCGGGAAGTATCATGGCCACTATGGCTATGAAACCGGTTGCAAACACAGCGAGCGGCGAACTGTTGCCGCTTAGGGAAGGCAGACCTACTAGGACGTATGTGAGAGTTAATCCCGCCACCAAAAGCAATGCGCGGCGTAAGGTCCACTCAGTTACGCGGCGCGCAATAATGTAAGAGGAGCCGAGAACCAGTCCGAAAAAGAATGCCCAGACCATGACCGGCTGTGCTTCAAGCAGGTGGTCAACAATTTGTACCAATCCCAATATTGCCACACTTATACCCGCAGCGAACGGCAAAAGGAATGAGAATGGGATTAGTCGAAATGCTTCCTTAAATTTACCCTTAAGAAACAGTTGTGGCACATGACCTGTCAGCAATTTAACGGTGTAGAGTAATTCGTCATATATCCCAAACAGAAACGCAATCGTTCCACCCGATACACCGGGAACAAGATCGGCTAGACCCATCGTCAGCCCCGTAAAGAATAAGCGTATCTTGCTGTTACCGTTTTCTTCGCGCTGTTTTTTTGAATTCATCATTTGTTAGCCCCAGTATACTATCTTTTTTTATATGTCTTCACGGCAATCTAATCTGCGTCGCTATCTTGCTCTGCAACAATCGGCAAAGCCTCAACGGGCAATTGCAGGATTTTCGCCAGCAGGTCAATTTTTTGGAACTTACAGTATTTAACTGGCTGGTCGTTCACATCATAGATGCGATAGTAGTGCTCAAAGTTTACCGTTTCGCCTTTGAAGTTTTTAGAGCTCGTCGGCTGCTCAATCAACCTGATAGTCCAGCCGGGTGGTTCGGTATCTAAAATCCGCTTAATTTTAGCGTAATGGTTAAAGGCCATGAATGAATTATAACAATGAGTACTGCGTGGATCGCAGTTGAAAATATACTTATTTTTACCCTGGCGGGGTATACTATATGCAATTATTCAAAAGGGCTACCATGCAAAAATTATTTTTACAGAAAATTCGTCTCACGCAGTATTTTGTACTGTTTTTCATTACGTATTCGTTAGTGGTATTATTTGCGCCCAATTTGAAGTTCGACAGCGGGGCTCTTACATTATTTTCCGTTAACTCCTTTTTGTACGGATTTTATATTGCCCCGATACTAGGAGCCCAGAAGGCACGTATAGAGGACCTACACAGAATTGTTCGCTCTGAAGCAAATGCGATTTTTGCAATGGTTATAGACCTCAAAAGATTACCCAACCCTCTAAGGAACCAAATTCAGGAAATGTTTATTCAATATCTCCGGTCATCCATTAAACAAAAACGACCCGCCGAGGGTGAAAAATATTATGAGGCATTAATAACATTCTGCCTTGAGTACAAAGGTGAGCATCAAGACGCAATCGACAAGCTACTTGATAAGCTCGTGGCCAATCAACAGAACAGGACGAACTTCTCCATGCAAATGACCAACAAAGTATTTAACAACGAATGGATGATTATGCTTGTACTCTTCAGCATAACGTTGTCATTTGTACTGTTGATGAGCGCGGGGGAAGGGTATGTTTACGACTTCCTCGCAGCATTCCTTTGCACTGGGCTGACTATGCTGCTGGTTATATTGATTAAAATGTCTACTCTGACACACAAAAAAGCTAAACAAATTTGGGACCCCTATAAAAAGCTAGTGGACAGCCACTTCTACAGGATTGACTAGTAGGATACCTGGGAATTCATATGATCCGAAACTGGAATGGAGAATCTAACAATCTTATACTCTCGGCACTGAAGCTATTTGGTATTCACGCAGAAAGCATGACTCTGATTAAATATGAAACCTTATCGCCCGACAGTTGTATCTGGTATTTTACTGCCGACCGTATTTATTATTGTCTTTACACGGAGGATTTTGTGCCTTCACTGGTACATGTGCAAAAAATAATGATGGATAATGTGCCGCGCCTGATTGCTGATGATAAGTTCGAACTTCAAGAGTCAATCGACCGCATAAGCTGGGATGAGGCGAGCCCTGTTTTGGCAGCCAGTAACTATCCACCCCCAGAGCGCGTTGAGGAATTTATGAACTATGCGGCCACGTCCGGAATAGATTTTGTATTTCTCGGCAAAAGTACTATAAAAAATTAGCTGATGCGAAATTACCTATACGTGTTGTAGTTGCAGGCCGAGGGGCCACCACTCATGTGGGCATAGATGCTTCTAATGCCATTTCCGTGCTCTACTATAGCGACATATCCATAAGCGTTATTGCTTGTATTTAAAAGCTGATTAGAACAGCCTCTGTATATTCGTCCGCCATCTATTGCATAAATAGCCGCTTGGGAATTCGCGGCATAATCGATACCCAAATGATAACCACTGTAATATAGCGGATTCCATATGCCGTATCCCTGGCTAATCCATCCCGGGGGTGAATCCACCGGGCTGCGTTTCATATATGGAGCAGGGTTTATTGGCCCTCCTCCTGCTCGTACCTCTAGGTGTAAATGGGGGCCAGAGGATAAGCCGGTATTACCTACGGCGCCGACTACATCACCAGGAGCGACATGATCGGAAGGCGCGCTGCGATAACTGGCTTGTGCTAGCGCGCGGGCAAGAGCAGCTTCTGCTTCAGCTTGCTTGCGCTTCAGCTCTGCAAGCTGCCCGCTGTTAGCTTGTATTTGATTTTGCAACTGGTTCTTCTGTGCCTGATTAAGCGCAAGGACCTGATCTAACTCCGCTCGTTGTCCGGCAAGCTGATCACGAAGTGCCTGCTGCTCACCGAGCGTAGCCTGAACTGTCGCTCGTTTTAAATTTAACTCTTCTTTTAGCCGGGTGATTGCTTCCATAGTGTTGGTGATTTTTGATTTGAGCGTGTTGCGGTATTGTTCACGGTCAACAAAATCACTGAGGTCCTTACTGGACAGCAACATTTCAAAAGTGCTGATATCTCCTTCAAGGTACATCAGCTTAATGTTTTGTCCGAGCACTTCTTTTTGTCGCACCAATTCCGCTTCCGCAGCGGTAATCTGCTCGTTCAGGCTGTTTACTTCAGCCTGCAGTTGGTTGATGCGCGACTGCGACTCATTAATCTGCGCTTGTAGCTTATTAATAGCTTCCTGCAACGATGAAGCTTCTATGTCCAATATCCCGTGGGTTTCGCGTTTTTGATTAGTGTCTGTTTGAACTTCGTTGATCTGCTCTTGTAGCTGCTGAATTTGTTGCTGGCTCTGGGCCATAACCGCTGCCGGGTAGGCAAAAGCAATTAGGGCAGCAAGAATAAGTAGAATCAGCTTATTGCTGGTTCTCCTAATTATTTCTCTCGTAGGTAATGATACTTTCACTGATGGCACGATTGGTACGCTATCACAGCATAAGTAATATGACTATCGAAAATCTACACTTTAAAGAGTCCTGGCAGGTGTTTATGTAGACCCTTATAAAGACGGGCATTCTATTCCAATTAGTACATACACCAGTCATGCGACGCAGACAATGAAACCGTGCTTTTATAAACGCTAGCGATACTCAACCTTAGAATAAAGTGGTACTTTAGTTTATATGAGCGAGTTTATAGATAACTTAAAGGCGGTGCCCGACCAAATCGTTCTAGCAGGGGATGGCTTGCGAACCATGGAGCTGGAGCAATTTAAACTCTTTGTGCGTCAGCTCGGAAGACTTGGAATAGAAATAGTCGAAGCACCCGACAACGCAGAAATCGCTGGACAAGATATACCTATTAGAAAGGGTGATTTTAGAAAATGCGCGGAATTTCACGGCATTGATAATAAAATCTACACCCGTACATGGCACAATCTTATAGCTCCCCAAGAAAAATATGAACATGCAGCGCAACGACAAGCAGAGGGTAAAAATTTAATGCATTGGGAGTTGCGAGCACTAAAGACTCCCAATTGGCAGCTAGAGCTTTCAATGGCCTCATGGGCAGTATCCTATGTCGGCTTAGCCTCCGCTTATAAAAAAGAAAAACTGGAAGAGGTAAGGGGCATCGGCCCAAAATCTTTGCAGTTTATTAGTCATCTACTATCGGACATCGCATTAGAGCATATGGATCACCTACCGGATATAACTACCTGAATGATTTTACAAATTGTTATATTAGTGTGGGCATGAACAGTCAACATCGCTCGCCACTTATTTGATATTTTAGAGGGAGAAACACATGGAATTACGTAGAACCGAATCAACAACACACGTAACTACACAAACTACTCGGGAATATACTCAAGACCTAGAAGAGGGCGCCGTTACACGACTGCTGGACATATGCGAAGCGCAAAACACTGCGCTCCAGTCTAAATGTGAGACGGCAAGCTGTGACACACAAATCGTTATACGCACTGCAGATGAAAGCGGCGAACAACGCGCCAGCGTAGTAGCAGAATGCTCCAGGCAAAGCGATTATACTGAATGCCTAATGCGTGCAAATATTAAACACATCAAACAATTCATTCAGCCCGTTTTTGTAGAGCTAAAAAAGCAAACTTGAATTAGTCGACCTTTTAAGTCAATTAAATTACTCTGCGAACTAGTATTTTTTTCTGTTAGCGCTAGCTGTATGGCCTGTGCTGGCAGTAACTACCGCGGAAGAGAGTTCAGCTCGCAATATCTCATAACCAATGCGGCGCGATACATTGCGCAATGGAATAAACTGTTCTTTTTCGTATCGAGGGCGTGTAATAAACCGCTTGACTGAGCGCCCGCCCTCAGTGGCAGCGTTCGTAAGTAATTTTCCATTTTTCGCGCGGCCAGCGATTGGTAAATACCACATTTCAGCCTGAATCTGACCAATCATACCGCGACCAGTGCTGTAGGCCTCGCCAACAAATTGCAATCCCACATATTTACCCAGAGCACGCTTAGTCACATCCGTACTACGCTTTCCGTGATGACTGCCACCTCCGGCGAATTGCCAACCACGTTCTCGCGCGCTACGTAATTGCTCATACGGTTCTTCCATGACTTCCAAGACAATGTTGGCGATCCTGCCTTGAAATTTTGGTGGCCTAACAATGTCTCGCGCATTTTCACGTGTCGCCCATGCATCGGCATCCAACTTAGGATCAATCGCAAATGCTATGGTGTCCTCCACTTTAGGAAGCTCCGTGATATCAGCCAGCTCGATTACCGTTCCCGGCCGTAATACTTCTTTAATCTCTTGCATAATAATCCTATTTTACAACATTATCAGTACTTCCGCCACTAACTGCTTCGCGCACCATTTTTAAATCGACTGCCCGTATCGGCTTCGAGTGCTACTATATTCTCATGAATAAAGAATGCCCCTTTTGCCTCGAAAACAAGCTGCTACGCGTAAAAATCCTTTATGACGACAACTTATGGTTCGTCACTGACATGGAGCAGGGCAGTATAAATAATGCTGTAATGGCGATAACTAAGCGTCACATTCAAACCCCTTTCGAAATTAGCGAAAAAGAATGGATAGCACTTCATGGTTTAATGCCTAAAATGAAACAGCTTGTTGATTTTGTAGATATGCCCGACGGCTACAACATAGGATGGAACGTTAACAAGACAGGTGGGCAGAATGTAGGTCACGCACACTTACATCTGCTTGCGCGTTATGACGATGAGCCGCTTGCGGGCAAAGGAATACGATTCGCATTCAAGCAACCAACCAATCGCCGAACTGGCAAATAACGTACGCGCCAAAACCATTTTGCTATACGGAGCTGGCCCTAATTGTTGCCTTGTTGTTTATCTACTAAATACTTTTTGGGCCCATTGACTGGGTGCCTTGTCGGTACGATGAATACAACCCACCCAGCAACAAGGCCGACGCTTTCCCTCGGCGAGTTCAGTGTATGTCCTTTTGATGCGCTTAGTTCTTGTGTCTAACTGCTTGGCGTTTTCGACCCAGCAGATCCATTCGTTGCGTGCGATCGCTGATATATCGCTCCACGCCGCTAAAGCGTCCGGATTATTCTTTATAGCCTGTGCCAAATCGGCTGGAACTGCATGTACTAGCCCAGTAGCAATTTGTGGTATATCCATAATCATATACTACATTATTTCACTTAGGCGCGTTCGTGGGAGCTACAGCTAAACACCAAGGTAGTTAAATTATTCACGAACTTTTTGCTGATTAGGCCGTACCATTATGGTGCAAACTAGCCGGAGGAATTTTATATGCAGAATGTTAACCGAGAAGCCGTTGAAGAACTACTAGCTATAAATAATCCTAGCCCAGCCGTGACAATTTACCTCCCTATGCACACTACCGCCTCGCCCCCACACATGTCAGAAAACCAAATACGATTCAAAAATCTCATTCACAAGGCCGTCGGCCAGTTAGATGCGCACGGAATGGACAAGCAGCTTGCAGAGGAACTTGAAAGCACGCTTAGCGATCATTATAACGATTTGAATTTTTGGGAACATCAGGCGCCTGGACTGCTCGTGTGTGCCCGACCGGGAGTTATGAAAATGCTGCGAATGCCAGTTGATACGGAGGAATATGTAGCAGTAGATGATTCATTTCATTTGGCGCCCGTGCTGGCTATGCTGCATGAAATGCCCACTTATTATGTCCTGTCTATTTCCCAGCATAATCCGCACTTATTTAAAGGCGACCGCTATGGGCTATACCCCAGCGGAATTGAATTGCCAGCGTCCGTACAAGCAGCGCTGCAAATTGACGAAGATAACCAGAAAAGTGAGAACCAAGGTTCAGCAACGGGACCCAGCACAAATACAGGCTGGTTCAATGGACGCGGCGGGGCTCGCAACCCCGAAGAGGCTGATCGTCACAATTTCCTCCGGCGCATTGACAATATAGTACACAATTCAGCTGATCGATCGATGCCAATTATTTTAGCGGGCATAAGTGCCGAAATCGCTGAGTACCGAACGGTGAATAAGCATCCTAAAATATTGGAAGGCACTATTCACGGTAGCTTTGCGCACGCAAAGCCAGAAGAGCTATTTAAGCATGCCTGGGAAATAATTGAACAGGAAATCATTATACCGGAGCGTACGGCAGCGATTAATGAGTACAATCGGATAGAGGGTGCTAACCCCGATCGCACAGCCCGAGACAGACAAGCGATTATACAAGCAGCAGAGCAGGGACGAGTCGACAAACTGCTCGCTATGATGGGCCGCTATACTTCAGATACAATTCGAGACACAACTAAAGCGGTAGCCAAAATAACTTTTCCCGAACCCGAGGTCAGCAAAAGTATTAATCAGCTATCTATCAAAGTATGGCAGGCGAGCGGTAGCATATTCAACCTAACGCCTAGCGAAATGCCTCATGGCGCTAACATGGTAGCTAGACTCCGCTACTAATGTTTCTGCTTTTACTTCATATGCTATAGTAAATATATTAGCATTGTTTAAACAGTGAAACTGGGTAGGTGAGAGAGCTTGAAGCAAAATAGTTATTCGATAAAAGAGGGTGTTTTAATTGCGCGAATCTACGGCGTGGTAAGCGCCAGTAGTATTGAGACATCGCTTGATGAACTCTGTAAACTTACGGACGCCCAGGCACATCAGACGTTGCCTTTAGTGATCTTATACGATAAAAATTTGAAGCTGGACCTACCACCTTCAAACTACAGTATGTTAGTCGATAATCAACTCATCGCACATTTGTCGGGCGTCTTTGTAGCCAGCAAAAACCAAGAAGTATGGCAAATTGGAGAGGTAATTAACACAATGTTCTTAGGTGGCAAAGTCCAGTTCTTTGACGAGTTCGAAGAAGCCTTTGCGGCAGCAAAACAGTCATTGGGTGCTAAAGAATCTATCCTTGAAAAACAGGGGTCATAAGTTTCCACAGAGTTCGTAGCCATAAGCGTTTCGTGTTATAATTTCTATAATCTATGGAAAAATATAAACGAAAAATCAAAGGTTACCTATATCTTGATGCCTGGCAGCGGTGGGAATATAAGCACACTACTTTTGTAATTGTTTCTCTTATATTATTCATTTTGCTGCTCGATACCTCTTTTATGGTGACCGCATTCGACACTTTGAGCAAGCTGGGTTACGCCGGTGTATTTATAGGCGGAGTGTTGTTTGTATCGGTGTTCACAGCAGTTCCGGCTGTAGTACTACTAATTAGTTTTACAGATCTAAATCCGGTTTTATTATCTATGGTCGCAGGACTAGGAGCGATGGTAGGGGACTTTATCATTTTACAGTTCGTGGAAGACAAAGTGGCATATGAGCTAAAGCCCATTGCATACAAGTTTAAAATTCCTCAAGCTATCTCATACCTGCAAGGTCGCAAGTCTACCCTCGGTCTCGTAAGGCTTATCGGCGCTTTTATAATTGCATCTCCACTGCCTGATGAAATCGGCATAGGTCTTCTTGGTATGGGCAAGCTTAACAAAATAAGCTTCCTTTTAACGTGCTATTTATTGAACACCGTCGGCATCCTGCTAATTGTACTTACCGCCCGCGCCCTTTAGGGCAATTAATTAACTCATACTCATAAGCACAATATTGATCTATAATACATGCACATGGGAAGTGTTATACCTTTTTTGGGAATTGTTTTTTCGCTAGTTCTACTAGCAATTAGTCCCATGGCGCACGCCGAAACCATATCGCACAGTAACCAGATCACCGTAAACGCAGTTGTACTCCCAGCTCATACCGTCATAATTGATGACTACGACCAAATTATAAAGATTTACAGCAACACCGAAGAGCAAGCAACGCCTACATTTTATAGACACACTATCGGTACCCCGAATAAAGTCCAGGATACGCCGTTACTGCGTGAACAATATCAAGAATTAGTTACCAAAACTCCTGGCAAAGTAGGGACATTATACGAACGCCCAGTAATATTAAGCTTATTACCACCTAGCAGCTCAAAAGTAGCATTACCATCGGGCATAAGGCCTCCAGCTTCACTTCTAGTCGTCACGCAGTAACAATAGTCGGTTATTGATTTCTAGTATCATTTGTGGTACAATATGTTTTCAAACATGGAGTTTTTGGTGTTCGAGCCTCACATTTTTACTGATTCGTTATTTACCGCCTATTATCAGTGCCTATTAGTTATAATTAGCATTGCAATTTTATGTCGTACCAAGCTATTCTCTCAGCCTGCTGCAACCGAGCATGACGAGGTCGTGTGGCAGCAGTTCCACCCAGAACTGTTTAAAGAGCTCACAACAGCTGAGGCGCAGCTGCAATCAGTAGTACAGGCGCGTCTAGACGGGTCAAACTTGCTATTTGGAAGTAAGTATAAGATTTCCGACTTGGCAACATATAGGGCAGAGGGTATGCCTGAAAAAATACGTGCTTGCGCGTGGCTGGAACAAGCAAACCGCAAGTATGCGGTACGGCTAAATATTTATGAGGTAAACTGGCCCATAACTACCCTCAGTCCCATACCTTACAGGACATACACATACGATATAGCTCACGGCAAAATACTACACTGCACGGATGATATGAACTTGCAGCAGCGCATAGACCTGACGGACAAAATATCCCAAATTATAGCGTT
>JBBQKK010000026.1:0-10139 GCA_038326785.1 Saccharimonadales bacterium (SeqCode)
TAATAGAGGAAAATGAAACCCTTACAATATTAGTAAGTAGCAGTGAATTCGAGACAATTAATGACCTGTCTGAGCTCATGGACGTGCTTACAGTAAAGCTACGAAGTCACAGCTAAAGGCATGAAGCACTAATGACGTATCTGCTACTGGTAGTATCCAGTTTCATATTAGCAATTTTCATAGTCGCTGCAATAAGCTTCATTGGCCTGAAAATAATCGAGAGCAGGGTTGAAAGTATTTAGTAATAGTTCAGTATGTCACTAAATCTTGTTTAATTGCGGTTATAACTTCCTCTATCGTTGTGAGCCAGACCAAGCAGAGAAAAAGTGCAGATCTAGTTCCTAGGCCTGCAATAATTTCTCTCCTTGGTCCGCCAAGAAACGAAGTGCTGATTACAAGGTACAAAATGTTGGAACCGTCAGAAATGGCGGTTCTTTCATTTTACCCCTGTAATCTGGTTCTAAATCAGCCCCTCTATTCTTGAAGGAACAAGCAAGGTGAAACCAGACCCGTTTCCTTGACTCGTCCCTAGCCTTAGCTAAAAAATGGAGACAGCTAGTTTGTTGTGCCAGTAAAGGGGAGGGAAACTATTGTTTCGTCCTTTCGACCGAGCTAATCAGTTTTAACATTTTCTGCAGGGCATCTTCAAACGAAAAGTAGTAGATACGTTCTCTGCCTGCCTTGCTATGACTTATTATTCCCGCTTTTTGCAATATGCCAAGATGATGTGAGACGGTTGGACGAGAGAGGTTTACTCGTTCCGCCAGACTCTGTACGCTGAGTTTCTTGTCTTCGCTTATGGCAAAAAGAATCTTTTGCCTGATTGCGCTGCCAAGGGCATTGAATATTGGAAGACATTCTTCGAATTCGCCCTTCGGATTCATGGAGATAAGCTACTCCTTGCCCTCGATAGAGACACGCGGGATTACCTTGCCGAGCCATCGGGGCATGTACCAGGCCTTGTCGCCCAGCAGTGACAGTATGGCTGGTCCCATCAGCATTCTTACCAGAAATGCGTCTACCAGTATGCCGAACGCCAATCCGAAACCGACTTGTTTGATGATATCGTCATGGCTGAAAATAAAACCGCCGAAAACTGATACCATAATGATTGCCGCAGCGGTAACAACTATGGCGCCCAACGAAAACCCATCCTTGACTGATTGCTTGGGATTTTTACTGTGTACATAGGACTCTCTGATACTGGAGTTCATGAAGAACTCGTAGTCCATCGCTAAGCCAAAGAGAATACCAAGCCCTATAATTGGCAAGAAACTAATGATGGGAGCCGGCTCAAACAAGCCAAAAGCACCCCACTGGAACGTCACAACAAGTGCTCCGAACATCGCGCCGACTGAAAGTATGAAGCCGATTGTCGCTTTGAGCGGTATGATAATCGAACGAAACGCGATTAGCAGGATTATAAAAGACAGACCTACAGTTATCGCAAGATATGGCGGGAGGGCTTCGAGCATCTTCTGGTCAATATCTGTTTGAATGGCAGTGGTTCCCGTTACCGAAAGTCGTACGTCACTGTCATTTAAGACGCTATTTTTGTTTCGCAGCTTCTTAATCAGATCGACAGTTGCTTCATCAGAGGGACCGCTGGTAGGCAGCACCTGTATAAGAGCCTCGTTACCACTTGGAGTGACACCGGCAGGGATAGCCCTCGCCACGCCTGAGTGTGTGCTCAGTTTGTCGGCGATTTGCTGAACTTTACCAAAGCTCGCCATGGTGCGAGCGATGGTGTCGGGATCCTGCGTGTTTTGACCCGCCATTTGTTGTACTCCTGGAGGTAGCGCAAGTTGTCCCGATAGTAGAGCCTGTTTGGTTTGTTCGATTTCCTGAGATGTCGGGGCGCCAATATTCTCGGCGAGCACAATGAGCGGCCCATTGAACCCTGCGCCAAATCCACGGCTAAGGATGTCGTAGGCCTTTTTTTGAGTCGTATCCGAAGCCGCGAATTCGTCAGTCGGCAACCCGAGGCGCAGATCGGTTACGGGATAGCTTAGGCCAGTGAGTACCACAACTGTCACAGCAATAATCGGCAAAGGCTTACGGCTGATGAAGCTACCTATTTTATACCAGACCGACGAGTGGCTTACGTGCAGTTCATGATGTTTTTTTGATGCGTGATGTTTAGCGTGTTGTTTTTTCGATAGGATGCGTGCGCCGATAAGACTGGTGAACGCGGGAAGAAGCGTGAGTGCAGCAACGGCTGCAACCGCTACTGTGCCGGCGGCGGCAAGACCCATGGTTGTCAATAGCGGTATTTGTATAACTGACAGAGCCGAAAGAGCAATAACAACCGTTAGAGCCGCAAACACCACGGCATTACCGGCGGTTCCGACAGCACTAGCGATTGCCGTTTCATAATCATCACCCTCGAGAACATAACTTCTGTAGCGCGAAAGGATGAAGAGTGAGTAATCAATACCGACAGCCAGACCAAGCATGACGGCCAGCGTGGGAGTCGTAGCATTAATTTCAACTACACCGCTGAGCGCGAACACCGCTCCAACCCCCGTGACGAGTGCAAAGATAGCAACTACAATCGGCAAGCCAGCAGCAAAAACGGTCTTGAACATGATCATGAGGACAATTGCAGCCACCAGCACTCCAAAGACCTCACCTATACCTAGTATCTCTGCCGGTGCCAACCCCACGATGTCTCCGCCAGCTTCTGCGACAATACCACCATCACGCGCTATTTTTAACGATGATGCCACATCCTCGCCGGTCTTGTCGGTAATATTGTTGCGGCTGACGCTCAATTGCAATTGGGCAAAAGCTATTCGTTTATCCTTTGACACTGCTTGTTCAAAGACAAACGGACTGATGACTAGCTCAACATCCTTTGCTTTGGCGGCATCGGCCAAAGTCTGATTGATTACCTCCTCGTAATCATCTATTGTTTTTCCTGCCGGAACCTCAAAAACAATCCGACCCGTTCCACCGCCGACATTGGGAAATAGTGTCTGGGCTTTATCTATCGCCGTTTGCGCTTCAGTGCCAGGTATGGAGACATTATTGGAGGCAGGCTTCTGGAACGTAAACATTAGGCCGAGCACAACCGAAATTAAGACCAACCAGGCACTGATTACGAGCCATTTATGTTTGAACGAGAGTAATCCTAGTTTTTTAAGAAGGCTTGCCATAATATCCTTTTCATTAGTTTAAATTTTTCAACGCATTGTAATCAATTATACATGCGCCTAGCCATAAGAAGAAACGTAATCTCCCCATTATATACCTTATATTCTGCGCGACTGTAGTATGTGAAAAGAGAGTATGGAAGTTACACCGAGTTGACTTTCTCTGGGGTTAAGCTAAAGTAAAGCGAACCTTAGAATCAGGTGGTAATGTTGTTTGGTTCGAATCCAGTCCCCGGAGCTAAGAATTAAGGAGGTCAGTTTTAGCTGGCCTTTTTAATTCTTTGATTCCCAAAGGGAATCGGAGTCGAACCAGAGTCGGCGTAGCCGTGGTTCGATCTTCAAATCCGCGCACAGGAATTTATTCCGAGCACGGATGCGGAAGTAAACATCCAATTCGCAACCCAAAACTGTCTAAAAAATACCCTTGGGCGAGAATCCTATTTATCTTGGAGATACCTAACGACTGTACTAGCGAGCCTACCCACAGCGTCATCTAACCCCACGGTGTTCTGAAAACATATATCGGCTGCCGCCTGTGCCTCCTCTTTATCCTGACGGTATCTAGCCAGGCGGGCCTTCATATCATCTAGGTCAAGCTGTGGCTCCCTAGAACGAAACACGGTCTCTGGATCATCATGAAATGGCAATACAGCGCAAAAAATTGTCGGCTCCTCAACTAGTTGGCGGAACTTTTTGGCAAACACGGGCATCAGTATTCGCATGCGAGCCTCACGAGCATCTAAAGATCGCGGCCTATCTATCCCGTACTCATACAAGGGAAACGTCTGAAACGAAAACAAGAGGTCGGACCGTTTGCGCTCAAACTCGTCTTTAGTAACAAAAATATTTTCGCTATCACCCTCGCCGAATCTTCGGGGGCGCGTGGTCCAAGTCCGATCAAGAGTAAACCTGTACTGGCTGTCAAGCTGAGAAAGTCCAAGCATTAGCGAAGTTTTGCCCGCCGTGGATGGACCGAAAATGATCAGATGTGCGCTCATGAGGTTTTAAGGCTGCAGCAATAAATCATAGGAAGGGTCCGTTTGTTCTTCGGTCATCAGAATCTTCTGATAGATGGCTATCGTTACCGGGAGCTGAGCCTCCCAAGAAAGAGGTGCGACATCACGTTTAGCCTGCGCGGAAAGCCTGCACCTTAATGTCTCGTCAGCAGCAAGTTGGCGGACCGCATGTGCCAACGGCCCCACTGATCTCTTGGGCACTAACAAGCCATTTTCACCATGCCGGATAAATCCATTGATACCCTGTGAGTCCGCACCCACAAATGGCTTGCCAGATGCCATAGCTTCCACTGTTGCAACAGGAGCACCTTCGTAATATGACGGCATAGCTATAATGTCGCTTGCCGCATAGAGTAATGGCATATCGTCATACAGCATTCGGCGCGACGGTATAACAATTCTGTCTTTCGCCTTTTTATACTCAGCACTTGAACATACGCTATCCCAATATTTAGAATCTAGCGGTTCATAAGCCCCAGGAAGGCAGAGGTGGTAATTATCCGGTAATTCGGCCAGGGCATTTACTATTTCCTTGATTCCTTTTCTTTCAATAATACGGGAGGGTGTGAGGATGAGTATTTCATCATCAGCTATCCCCAGTTCCTTACGCATAGATCGGTCATGCTGTTCATAAAAATAGTCGATATCTACCGGGTAAGGGAGAACTTCTACGCCTAGAGTCCGTTCCCCGACGACCCTAAGCGCTGCATCGGCGTAGACGTTATTGGCTGCAATCATAAGTTCCGGATTAGCCGCGTCTATTACACTCCGCGCAAAGTTCAACTCGGCATCAAAATTATCCATCCCGCCGATTATCCGTTCGCCCCAAACCGGCGTACTGTGAACCGACGCTATAACCGGAATACTGTCTGGGTTGGCGAGGCCAACAGCAAGCAACGCGAAGTATCCATGGACGTGGATAATATCGGGCTTTAAGCTTTTTATCAGTCCGTACATATTGGCAGTGGCATTGATGATATGCAGTTCGCAATCACTGAGTCCGTCCACTTCATAAACATCATACGGATAGTCGGCGGCGTTGCGTTCCGCATGCGGTTCTGCTGCTACGGAAACTTGCAAACCCGCCTCATGAAGCCGACCGGCTAAATTGAGGACATATGTCTCGCCGCCGCCAATAATCGGATGAAACTTAGGCGACACGATAAGTACATTCATATGATTATTGAGTACCTTCTATGTTGAGCCAGAAGTTCAAAGCTGCCAGGAGATTGATATTGTCAAAGTTATTATTCCTAATCTTGTTAATGATCATCTCTTTATTCATCCAGTGCGTAGCAATGAACTCGTCTGGGTTTTCCGGCAGCTTATACGCAAATAACTGCGTGCATAGCACAATGAATTGCCTCTGGTCGGACAATCGGTTATGGACGTAGAACGAGCCGATGACCTTAGTTCGCTTTGCGCTGTAGCCCGATTCTTCAGCCAGCTCACGTAAGGCAGCTGCTTCGGGAGTTTCCCCGGTCTCCATACTGCCGCCTGGCAACTGCCACATAATTTTATCGGGCGGGTAGCTATATTCACGCTGGATCAGTACGTTTCCGTCATCTCTCACCGCAATTGCCGCTACCGAGTGCGAGGCCGCCGGCGCGTGCCGCACGTAGCTTGTCTTCTGGCCATTTGGCAGCAAAGCAATATCTTCTGTTATCCGAAGTCGCGTATCGTCGAGGATAACGTCGGATGACAAAGTTTTCCAGGGGACAATCTTTTTGTTCATAAATCTTGGATTGCGACTACTCGTGCCTCTTATGAGTGTTTATTATTAACATTATTGTAAATTTGTCAATGGTAGCCGTTTAATTCACCCTCAGAGTATGTATATTTGCTAACCATCCCTTATTACAGGCACAACTTCTTCTGATGTATCGGGCAAAAATAATAAAAGGTTCCAAAAAAAACTCGTTATGCCATCAGTGGGTATAGCTATCCCTAAAGTCTTTTCCTTACTTTATTTGCCGGATAATTGCGTTATTATTAGGACTATGAAATCAGTCGGCGTTATCGGTGCCAAAGCAGCGCACAGAAGCTCGCCTAGAGCATGGCTGCATGCTATACGAAGTAATCCAGCCCCCGGAGCCAGAACCTATATTTTACTGAACATCCAGTAAGCATTCATGGTACTGGATGATCTCCTGTATAATTACCGCATGAAGTTCGTTGCTCTCTTACGTGGAATAAATGTAGGTGGCAATAATAAAGTAACAATGCCTGAGCTTAAAGCTTGTTTTGAAAAAACTGGTTTTACGAATGTCGTCACCTATATTAACTCAGGTAATGTTATCTTTGAGTCTACGCAAACAGATGCCGCCATACTTGTAGAAATATGTGAAGGAGCAATTGAGAAACAGGTTGGGTTCCATATTATTTGCTCTGTAATATCTGCCAATGAGTTACAGGAAGCATTGAAGCACGCCCCAAAGTGGTGGAATAACGGTGATGCCAAACACAACGCTATATTTGTGATTGCCCCAAAGAAAGCGGAAACAATGATGGCAGAAGTGGGCGCGGCCAAACCTGAATATGAAAGTGTAGCAGCGTACCACCCAATCATTTTCTGGTCAGCGCCGATAAAAACGTTCGGCCACACAAGATACAGCAAAATTGTTGGCACCAACGCATATCAGTGGATAACCATACGCAATGCCAATACTACTGTTAAGCTTGCAGAATTGTGCCAACAGCTTTAATAATCCGTGCCCGTAAGCGGAGCCGCTATATTGACACTGCGCGTTAATAATTGTATTGTGTTTTTATTATGTCAGAACGTTTTGAAGACCATTCTGTTGCGAGCCACTTAGAGAGCAAGATTGCTGAAATTGAAAGTGATAACGAAATTCTTGAAGAATTAATTGTTACCGCATCTCCCATAACACGAGCGTTAGGGGCAGTAGGACTAGGCCAACTCCCACGATACATAGAGCAACGTACATATAATAGACTCTTAGCTTTTGACCTTAAGGTTAAGACAGGGCACCTCCCATGGGAATTACCCGATCTAACTTAAAAGCTAATTTTGTATAAGTACGATAGCTACGAAGTATACACAGTAAGAAGAGCTAAAGAAAAACAGTCATATATTCAGGTACGGCTGTTTTTCTTTTGATTCCCGCAGGGAATTGCAGTCGAGCTAGAGGCTCGATCAGCAGTCAAAACCCTTAGCGTAGTGAACGGTTGGTTTAATGTGCGCCGGTCCGGCTGCGAAGCTACTCTGGCAAAAAATAACTCCTATATAGGAACGTCCTGATTATTCTACTATCAGCCCCTATCTCTTAAGGGGACAGGCTATATAACTTCCATACAAATAAATCAAAAATCTGTGCTAAAATGCTAAATATATGCCATCAGTAAAAACCATAGAGCAAATCGAGTTTCCGCGGGAGCAGGTGTACGCGGCAGGAATTCAGACGGAAACGTGGCCCGATGTCAACGGCTTAGTTATTGAGCCTGATGCCCCTACGGTCGCGCTCGGCGGCTTAATACGGGCCCGCCTAAATTTACCGGGAATCAAGCTAGGCCTAGACTGCGTGGTGACCAACCTTGTGCCAAACGAACTGGTTCATATTGAGGGGAAGTCCCGGACAGCCCACGCATTGCTGCATTTTGCACTTTCAGATGACACAGAAAATGGCGGAACACAGATTGAATATACCTTTGGCCTTGAACCAAAAAATTTCATTACAAAAGCTGCGACACCAGCCTTACGAGTTTTTATAGAAAACGCCGTACCTGTATTTTCTAAGGACTTCAAGAAAAATATAATCGAACATATCGGCAAAGATAGCATTACTCCTTAAAATTGGCATATCGTTTAGAAAAACAGCTCCAAAATTCAGCCATTTTAAATATCTATAGGCATCCGAAACCGGAATGTCAGCACTCGGCGGTATTACTGATTTTGATGCTGATAAAATAAGATTTTGCATAGTCGTACCTAAGTCCAGCTTTATTGCGGTGATAGTTTCCTTTATCGTGATGAACCAGACCGGAAAAGAGTAGGCCAGAACCGTTACTTCAATTTTTAATTTTTCATTCTATTAGCAGTAGTGAAGCGATTATCGCTATGACGTTAATGGATTAACACTACTTCACCTTTATGCCAGCTTCGGCGGCGAGTGATGGGGCGAGTTGCATGAGCTGGTCGTAGCTTACGGTGACACCGCGTAGACTTTGAACCCCACGGATATTCTGTATGGATGATTTTGATATATCAACATTTGTCATGCCCGCGTTCATGAACATAATTTTGCTGATAGTGCAGTTTACGAACGCAATATTTTTCAGTTTTGCTTGATAGAAATCCACATCATCAATCATGCAATCTTCAAATATTACATTCTCTAGGCGCGAAAATCGAAAATTTGCTATTTCCAGTTTTGAATCTGCATAAGTAATATTCTTTAGGACCGAGTTTGTGATTTGCATTCCGCTACATCGTGCTCCAACAATAGAAACTCTATTCCAGATCGACTCGGGAAAATTACTTGCGGTAAAATTGCAGCCGCGAAATTCACAGTCCGCCACATCGAATCTTTCCGCGCTCAGCGACACGAAATCCACTTTACTAAATAACGACCCCGATACGCTCGTGCGATCCAAGTGCTCCCCCATCAAGCTAATATTTTCTACTCTATATCCGGTTATAGAATCTTCATTTTCAAACATTTCATGCGGGGTGTCCGAAGTATTTAGTTGGGGAGGAAGTACTGGCCTGGAAATTTTCATGAATAGCCTAACTATACCAATGTATGTCCAGCATTAGTAGAATTGATTATTTCGTGATTACAATAAAGAGTCATTAGATATTTGCGATAGATTATTTTTGGTGCTGCATTTTTCATTTGATGAGAAACCGAATACCTGAATTAAGGCTTCCGGCTTTACTGCAAAGGGCCTACCTAGTGGCTAATGAAGATCGCGGAGATTCCACCACATCGCCGAGTACCAGGTGTAAGAGTTCGGAGCTGAGAGGACACTGATCGCGGAACCGGGATAAAGGAACAATAGAATCAACTAAATTGATGGTGGGATCGCTATCAACACTTAGAGTGGACATGCGACACAGCGTGTCGCCTTCGCCCGTAAGCAACAATAGCTGAAAATCCAAGCGTTCTCTGAATATTTCAGCATTGGCGTCGTGACTGACGGTAGTAAAACGAGGGTCTAAATCTACCATTAAAAACGTGCCCTGTGGACCACCCTGTTTATCAACACCACCTACCGAAGCCGTGGCATTGGGCGGAATATAAATGAATTGCGACAAAAAGGCTTCGTACCACATGGCGGAACCGGGCGCTTCTATGATACCTGCAGTCGATTGAAATAAGCGGTGCTTCAAAAAATATACCTGCTCAAAATAAGGCTCCAGTCGTTCCTGACTGTTGTCGCCGTCTGCACCATACAGCACGTTTTTCAGTGACACAACATCCCCTGATACAAAGGGCGCAACAACCCGAATGTTGCCTGGGTCAATTCGCTCTAGCTCGAACGGAAGTACTTCAATCTGAGGCATGCCAGTCGCCTCAGCCAGGGTAGTGTAGGGCTCCCAGGCGTCAGTCATTCGCTGCTTAAGAATATAGACGTTGACGTCAGCAACAGATTCGCTACTATCCAGAAGGGCCTCAAACTCGCTGCTTGGCACGATCCGCTCTACAGTGTTTTCAAGTACGGTTACAGTTTCCCGGGTGAGTCTGTTTTCCTGAGGCATATTTCCACTCATTTTGATGTTATTGCTATTTATTTGAATTATATACCCAGTAAACATATATGTCTAAGCATAAACTCAACTAACTCATTTTCTTCTTACATCTGGCTGCTTACACGACTGTTCTATCAGTTTGTTGCCGGGTGCCCAACGTGTTTTTTGCTCCGAAAAAAGAATTCCGAAGTTTCCCGGAGTTGTGCACGATGCAAGGGAGCCAAAGAAATTCAGGGGCACAGACCGAAAAAGTTC
>JBBQKK010000027.1:0-10101 GCA_038326785.1 Saccharimonadales bacterium (SeqCode)
TGCAAACTGGTACTGCCTACGCCGGTAATGCGGTCATAGCTTCGTCTACATTGGCCACGCACACGTACCAGTCGCCGATTCTTGCAAATAGCACGCAGTACTGGTGGCGAGCCTATGCGATAGACCCGGGCGGCTCCAATACCTGGAGTGCAAGTTCCAGTATCTTTTCCTTTACTACGACTGCAGCGACCGCAACGCAAGGCACAGAAGTTCGAGGTGGGAGTACCATCAGGGGTGGGTCTCGTCTAGGCAATTAAACTATTAAGAATAAGCATTGACATAAGCACAAGCTTGTGTTAGTATAAGCATATTCGAAAGAATATTTAGAGGGTTTCGCCATTCGTGGCGGGGCCCTTTTTATATCCTTGAGAGGAGAGACTAATTAATAGGAGGCCTCACAACATGGCAGGAACTAAAGACGGCGGCAAAGCAGCTGCTTCAACAAATAAGACTAAGTACGGTGCTGATTTTTATGCAAAAATCGGTGCTATGGGCGGCAAGAAGGGTCACACTGGTGGCTTTTACGCTAACCGCGAGCTAGCTCGTATTGCTGGTGCCAAGGGTGGACGTATTTCACGCCGAAGCAAAAAAGAAGACTAAAAAGTAACTTCTTAAAAGCAAAAAACTGTCCTTATATTTAGGGGCAGTTTTTTGTTTGGCCGTAAATTGCACTGAAGGCGGTATAATTAACCGTAAGAGAAATTACATAAATCATATGGCTAGATCAAAAACAGTTATTAGTCGGTTCATACAGGGCATTCTTTGTGTGCTTGCAGTTGCAGTGTTGAGCATACTTGCAGCTCCAATCATTCATGCCACTGGTATAAGTAGTGGCTATATTACTAATGATTCTGAACTCAGGCCGGGCATGATGGTGGGCATAAGTGCGGAAACAATAGAGGGCAAGCCAGCTGTGGAGCGTGCTCGAATGAGTCGAGCAAATTACATAATAGGTGCAGCAGTGAATCTAGAAGAAGAGTTGGTAACGGCAGTCTCCAAAGACGCTCCTCAAAGCTTTGTGGTAGCCACGGGCGAAGCGGATGTTTACGTTATTGATCTTAATGGCGCCGTGAAAAAGAATGACCAGTTGGTTATTTCTCCGGTTAGGGGCATTTTAATGCGTGCCGACAAGGGAGTTAAAGGTGTCGCGACGGCACTTGCCGATTTTGATGAGACGAAGGCAAGCGAAATAGAAGTCACATCTCCCAACGGGGTACAAAAAAGCAAAATGGCAAAAAATAAAGTGGTTATTCACGCTGAAGTGAATCAATCAGCCGGTATGGGCAATGCATATATAGACAGAATAGGGGAGGCTCTAGGGCGCAAGGATCTTTCCGAAATACAGGTACTTGCCGCTCTCGTTATTTTCGTAGTTATATTGGTGATCGAAGGTGGGTTGGTGTATGGATCGGTTTCTAGCGCTATTAAATCAATCGGAAGGAACCCTTTGTCCAAAAAACTTATTTACGCAGCACTGGCTCGGAGCTTCGGTATAGCATTTATCATATTGTTGTTAGGCGTGGCCGTAATGTTCGGTGTTCTCTGGATCTAGACGAATGTAGCTCTGGCTTTTTTGGGAAGTGCCTTGTATTGAACGGCTGAAAGCTTTCGTCTTCTGTAGGCCCTGCAAAATCGTGAGGTAGTAACTTGCCACTCGGCGGTGCAATTATGACAACGATATGTGCCCACCGATATCTGAAGGCTTGTGGTAGTACAAGTAGGGCAGAGGCTGCGTTGATGAAGCCAGTCGCGGTAGGTGTCCAAGCAATCTTGTACATGCTCAAGGTCAATTTTGACTCCATATTTTTCGCCAATTTCAACGGCCTTATCCCAGGCTTCTACTTCTAGTAGCAAGAGGTGAAGGTCAGTTGTAAACGTCTTGTGGCCCAAAATGGCGTGACCGGCTTCGTGCAGTAGTGCCCATTCATCAAGTTCTGTGGGCTCTTCGGTCTCACGGTAAGTAATAATTTTTTGTTCGGGTGACCAGCAAAAAGCTTCCCCAGGCTTGTATTCCACATCTGCTACATCTACTCGTAGCTGCTTAAGCAGGCTTTGCATGTATTTCCTTTGCCAAGGCGTAGCAACCGTATACAACTGCCTCTTCGGCCCGAGCCGCTTGGCGTATAACAGGTATTTTTACTAGGTCGTTTTCGTAGATTGCCAGTTCGTCCAGTAGGCGGTCCAGGAATTTATGCAAATTAGCGCCCACGCCACCACCAATGACAATTGCGTCAGGGGTGTACAGGGCAATCACATCAATTAGGCCGATGGCAACATTGCGCGAAATAATATACCAAGTGGATGGATCTTCTATTTCGCTGGCACGCTTGCCGAACTTGGCAACTATTGCCTTGCCGGATGCAAACTCTTCCCATCGCATCAGTTTGCCTTCGTGCTCAAACAGCATATGGCCCATTTCCGCGTCGAGCGTGTTTGGTTCCATTGTGCCATCTACAACAAACACGCCACCAATTCCGGTGCTGACGGTGACGTACACAACTTTTTTATACTTACCCTTCAATAATATTGCTTCGGAAAGCCCTGCAAGGTTTGCATCGTTTTCTAGTCTAACAGGGCAGTGCAGCATCTTTTCGACCTCTTTTTGAATGGGAACATCTTCCCAGGCCAAGTTTCCAAATGCCAGTACAATTCCATTTTCCCGGTCTACTTTCCCTGGTACTGCTACCACTGCACATTTTGGTTTCTTGATCCCCATCTCAGTAAATGAGTTCGCAAGTGTGGTTAAAAAGTCTTCATATACAGGAGGGGTGGGGAACTTGAGCTGATTTTTGATATTTCCTTTGACATCAAAAATAGCAATCAGCGTTTTTGTCCCTCCAATGTCGACTGCCACATACATGGGTATTAGTTTAGTGGTTATTAGGCAAACATCCAAGCAACTAATTCCTTTTTGCTTGTCCAAATCTCCAATACTTTTTGTGTCGCCAAAAAGTATCCAAAAACCCGACAGGTGGCTCAAAGAACATTCTTGAAACTCGTACCACCTGTTTGTCGCGCCGCAACAACGACAAGCGCCCCCGCCCCATAATTAAAGAACAGGCGGGGTAGCGTTACGGCTTTACTCGCCAAACAGCTGACGAGCTTCAGAAGTTTTTGAGAACCCGGTACCCAAGTGAGGCGAGCAATAGCTCGCTCATAATAAGCGAATCCAAGGATTCGCATCACCTGGTGTCCCCATTGTGACGGCTCCTAATGAGCGAATGGCAAAGACACAATTCTAGTCGAAGGAGGTGTTTGAGCTATCTTTGCTCTTTCACTGATAATTTAAGGAATTTTTTAGATTTACTGGTCGGCCGTAATACGCATCGGCGTACGTACAATTGCCTGAGCCGCTGGGTTTGCAACAGAAGGGCTCAATGTATACAGAAAGTCATAATCGCGGTCATAGAAGGGCAGGTACTGTCCATACATACCTATTAGCTCCTGCTGATTGGTCCCATCAAAATCGAACACATATAGCTTATTTTGGCTCACTAGCGCGTAGCGGTGTCCATCCATCCATGTAGCTTTTTGTCCCGGTGTGAGCGGCAAATCTCGCTCATATTTGTACTGGCGCTTCGTTTCAGCATCGTACACTGCAAAGTTTTTCCCGCTTTGCACGCCAATGAACCTGGTATTAGCAGAGAAGGATAGGTACTCCGGACTGTCGATCCGAAGTGTCGTGAACGGGCTTAGAGTAGAAGTATCTTTGCGCCTCAAGTCGTCAGCAGGATTCTTATAAATATAAATGCGCGGATCATTGGTTGCGCCAATTGCAACAAACCATGCGCCTTCGAATCGCGCCAGATCGATCAAATATTTAGGAGCGGCAGCAATTTCTTTCAGAGTGTAATTATCCGACCCGCTGCGCAATCGCACAAAAACTTTTCCTTCGGCCGATCCTTCATTGGTTACATACAGGACCTCATTGTCGCCATGGGGCTGAAAGGCGATTATATTTGCCGCAAACGGGGCTACGGCTCGCGTTCGGAGCTCAGCGGTCTGCAATGTTCCAGTAGTGGTATCGTGCAGGAAATATTGGTCAAACTTTTTATCGCGCAATCTAATTGCGTCAAACGGTGTTCCCGCAAAAGTGGAAGTTAAATTCACGCTAGAGCCTGGGTTTTCTCGGTCAATTATAATAAACTGCGGCACTCCATCTGCGCTATGCTTCAAGACCACATGACGATTGTCAGATGACCATTCCACTAGTTCGGACTGACCCGTTGCCGGCATTATTTCGACTGGTATGGTAATTGCAGTCGTTACATCTTCTTCGCTGTTTAGGTCCGTCACAGTAAAGGCGTTTGTAGCCGTGGATTGCTGCACAAGCAGCCATCTTCGGTCCGGGCTCTGCAGCGCCACTCCGGCTGGCACCTCGAGCGCACGCAGATCCTTTGGCTCTAATTTAGATGGAAATAAAAAGGCGTAAACAAACCGTTCAATAGTACTGCCCCCAAGCGTGAAACTCTTTTTCCAGGTCCTATATCCGTCCCTATTTAGTTCTAAGTCATACGCTCCTGCAGGCAATACCAGGCGATTATCCGTCTGACCTTTTGGCTGTCCGTTCAATCGTATTGTTGCGCTTTCCGGATGGGCGTCCACAAACACCAATCCGTTCTGAATAATAGCTCCGGTTTTTCGGTCTACGTCATATCCAGTTGCCTGAAAAAACAAAATACTAGTCAGCAGGAGTAGGGCAATGCCAATTAAAAAATAACCGGCGAAAAGTCTTTTTTCATGGGCACGTCGCTTCTTGGGGTCGAGGAAATCCATTAGATCTTATTAGTCCTATTCGTTAGTTCAGTATCAAATTAGCCGTAAGCATCTTGCGCTTCGCTCGCTGTCGGTTTAAGATACATAGTAACCAGCAATTGTGCTGAAGTCGAGGGGTAAAAAACAAAGTGGTCAAATATACTAACATTATTGAAGTTAACGGCAAACGCTTTGATGCGCAGTCCGGTAAGCTATTATCTGCTGCCAAGCCTACTAAGGCAGCTAAAAGCCAAGGTGTTAGCCTTGATGGCGTAGCTAAAAAGCCTCGATCCACACAATCCGTCCCCGGTGCCCACGCGGTCCATAAATCACCAGAGCGCTCAAAAACTTTAATGCGCACAGCAGTAAAGAATCCCGCCAACAACAAAAAGGCGCACATAAAAGCCAAAAGCGGCATGGTTGACGGTGTTCGCAAGCCCGCCAAAAAAACAGCTTATAGTCATCCTGAGGTTCGGGAACAAAAAGTTCCAGTAGGACGATTGGAACGTGCGCAACTTACTCCAAAAAGCACTCAAATTAGCCGCTATGGTCGCACAAAAGTAACTAAACCCCAAGCTACGGTAGCACCGCTTGCAGTGAAACAAGCGCCCGGCGCTTTCGTGCGTCAAATTGAAACGCAAGTACAGCATGCCGTACAGAAAACGATAAATCCTTTCCACCACGCCATTGAAAATGCGACAAGCCATACGCAACCGAAGATTAAAAAAACAAGTACCCATCATAAAATTGCTCATAGATTAAATGTGCATCCGCGCATAGTAAGCATGAGTGCCGGAGCTATGGCCGTCGTCATTATTGCCGGCTTCTTTGCGTATCAGAACGTGCCCAACCTAACCATGCGCGTAGCCGCCGCCAAAGCTGGCGTACGTGGCTCACTGCCATCATACAAGCCAGCAGGCTTTAGCTTGAACGGCCCCGTTCACTTTACTCCGGGTCAAATCACGATTGCCTATAAATCCAATAGCGACGATCGCAGCTTCAAGCTTGTACAAAAAAGCACCGAATGGAACAGCGAAACGTTACTTAGTAATTATGTAGCTAAAGATCAGCGCCCTTACCAGTCATACCAGGAAGAAGACAAAACGATATATATCTACGACAGCAACAACGCAACCTGGATAGAACGAGGCGTTTGGTATCAAGTAGAAGGCAATGGGGCGCTCAGTAGCGACCAGTTGCTTCGCATAGCTAATAGCTTATAAAATTAACAAATCTCATCATTGACTCGTATTGTCAAGGCTGTTAGAGTACAACCTTGTCATGTCAGAATTTCAAACGATTCACGAGAACAATAATTATACCGCTAACAGATTGATGAAAGTTGCTGGCACAGCTGCGCTAGTTGGCAGTGCATTTATGCTGGGCGACATTGCTGAGCACGAAGTGCCCGCCGAAGATCGCTTGGCCGCTGTCGATTTTGTAGTTGCGCAGTACCCAGTCGACGCCTGGCGACTCAAGCGGCTTTCCCTAACAGGCTGTACTTTTATGATGGGCGCTGCTTTGATAGCAGGTTCTCGCAAAGACGACACCGCCCCACGCAAGCACGAAGAATAAGTTTTTAGGTTACAATAAGTAGCTATGAAACAAGTTCGCACCCGTTTTGCCCCAAGTCCCACAGGTTTTATGCATGTTGGTAATTTTAGGACTGGGCTATTCGCCTGGCTTTTAGCTCGCCATCACGGCGGCACGTTTATTCTAAGACTCGAAGATACTGATAAGAAAAGAGAAGTAGAAGGCTCAAGACAACACATTTTGGATGTGTTTAATATGCTTGGCCTCAATATTGACGAAGGTCCGCAAACAGGTGGTTCTTTTGGACCATATGTGCAAAGCGAACGGTTGCCTCGCTACAAAGAGTGGGCACAGCAATTAATAGATGCTGGCCGTGCATATGCGGATCCGTATACCGCGGAAGAAGTGCAGGCATTTCGAGAGCAAGCGCAAAAAGAAAAGCGCCCATTCCTGTACCGCAACCATCGTCCAGAAAATCCACCCACTTGGGATGGATCACAGCCGCTCCGCTTTAAATCTGAACCTAAGCCTTATGAATGGCGCGATGAAGTTATGGGGGACCTCAAAACCGGTCCGGAAGTTATCGATGACTTCATCCTGATAAAATCCGATGGCTATCCAACTTATAACTTCGCGCATATTTGCGACGATGCAGACATGCAAATCTCGCACGTTATTCGCGGACAAGAATTCCTAGCATCAGTTCCAAACTATTTGAACTTGTACGAGGCGCTTAGTATTGAACCCCCGACACTCGCTACCATGCCGCATATTCTTGGTGCTGACGGAAACAAGAAACTGGGCAAACGCGATGGGGCAAAAGATGTACTCGATTACGTAAGGGAAGGCTATCTTCCGGAGGCGCTCGTAAGCTTCATCGCAACTCTTGGTTGGAATGACGGCACTGAGCAAGAAGTCTTTACTGTTGATGAACTGGTCCAAAAATTTAGTTTAGGCCGAGTACAAAAAAGTGGCGCCCGCTTCGATGAGCGACGACTACTCTGGGTCAACGGCCACTTTATTCGCGAAACAGCCCTCGATACTCTTTACGAGTTATCCAATGACTATTGGCCAGAGGAAGCAGCCAGTTCTCCTGATTACTATAAAAAACAGGTATTAGGGCTCATCCAGGAACGCCTAAAGTTCCTTGCAGAAATTCCTGAGCTCACGCGCTTTTTCTTTGCTGACTTAGCGCTGAACCCTGAACTTATTTCAGGCAACAAACAATTAAAGAAACTCGAGCAAGCAGAGCTAAAAGCCTTACTAGAGCAGGCAAAGACATCAATTGAATCAAGCGACTTCACGGCAGAGGACCTACAAAACCGGCTTAATCAGTTACTGGAACAGACAGGGCAGAAACCGGCGGTACTTTTCAGCCTGATTCGTATCGCGACCACACAGGCCCCAGCCAGCCCAAGTTTGGCGGAATCGATGGCGGTGCTAGGAAGAGACACCACGCTTCGCCGAATTGATATGCAGTTAGCAGCCCTCTAGGCTTCGGCCGCTTCTTGATCATCCTTAGCAGCTAGTACCCGCTGCTTATTAATTCGTCGGCGCTCGCCCTCGGATGTTCCGCCCCACACACCATACCGCTCACGGTTTTCCAGGGCATATTCCAAACACTCTGTGCGCACGCTACAGTCCTGGCAGATAACCTTTGCTCGTTCTACACCCCATCCATCAGAAGGGAAAAATACTTTAGGGTCCACACCGCGACACTTAGCCAATGCCTTAAACCCCGATATGGTTGAGTCTTCCTCATATTCCGCTCGGATGTGTTTCCATCTAACGTCGTGCGCACCGCGGATTTGGCGGGCATTTTGTTGCTCAATAATTTTTTCGTTAAATGCCATTATCGAGCGGTTGCAAGCTTTGAATATATCTTCAATAGCAATTCCGTTTATCTCACTAATTTCATCCTCGTACAGACTGTGCAGTTCACGCAAGAGTTTTCGCACAGCAGTGAGCTCGCTGGCCTTCGTAATAGTAAACTCTTCTAGTTCAACGTGTGCGTTCTCTTGAAACCATGCCGGCCCTTCGGCGGCAGCTTCGGCGGAAAATGAGGAAGCGAGCCAGTATTTCCGGCCTCTGGTATTGCCCTCAGCTCGCAGGCGAGGAGCGGTCTCTTCATCATTTTCCAGTTCGCGAATAAGCTTTTTCATAAAGCTACTGCGTTCGGATGCGCTGGATTCCGGCTGGAAACGGCTCACGTCACCAGTGCTAAACGTATTGCCGCGCAGGCCTTTTACATAGGATGCCATCATCGTTACGGGGTCCACAGTAAGCTCGCCAACCATTTCGGATTCTATGGCTTCGAGCTCCTTTAAGGTCGGCTCTTCCAAGTCATCAAATATTTCGACACGCAGAACAGTCCGGTCATCTTCGTATGACGGTCCTGATTCTAATACTGCCATTTCATGCTCCTCGCTGTTGTTTGAGCCTATTAAACGCTCAAAGTAGCCGCATTACAAGTGTTGTTTTTACCGTTGTGTTGTATTATTTCTAACCGTTTCGCCTGCTAAAGGCTCGTCAGCACAACTATTACTTTGTGGACGGTTAGGGATGGGAGATATATGCGATGAACGCAAAGGGATCTCCCATCCAGGAAGTTTAATTTGGCCGTATCTTCCCGGGGCCAGAATGATGCATCTTATGATGCTTGATACCGTTCATTCGACGGGCACTACTCATGGCTAGTTGCTAGCGCGCGGGGATGCGGAAGGCACCACCAGGGCTGATTGACCACCAGGCCAGCAGGAAAATCCTGCAGGAACGGCCTGGCCAGCTTCGACCATGTCGGCCAGGGTGTCGAGACACCTCGAGACCAACACATTGGGGTCGTTACTGACACTTTCGGCCAGAGCCTGGTTAGCTCGTGCCTGGGCAGAGGCCGTTTCGCTTCGCTGGGTAGCGATGCGAGTGTTGGCAATCTCTGCCTGATAGGCGTTAAGCCTTTCCTGGGTGCCACGATCGTAGCGGATGAGGGGGATGGTCACGTTTAGGATCTCAATCCTGCCCTCGACACGCTCTCGCATGGCATCCGCGACTTCGACGGCAAACTCTTCCAGGTTGGCATTGGCGCCAGTGCCATCATCAGAGACAGCGTTCAGCGGGTTGAAATCGCCGAGCACCTGGTTGAGGGCCGCATTCAGCTCACGGGTCACGAGGGATTCACGGATGTTATCCATGCCCCGGTAATCGCGGAAGAGCTGGTCGCCCTCGGCTTCGACGATGCGCCAACGGATGGTGTTGTCCACGCAAGCCGTCGACTCATTGCCAATCCGGATGTCGGTACAGGGGTCCTCATCGCCCTCGGAATTACCCGTGAACGAATCAGTCTGGATTGCTCCGTCCAGTTCTGTCACTCGTTGCCACGGCGCCTTGAAATGGATGCCATTGCTGAGTGCATCGACCGGACGGCCGAATTCCGTTACGACTCCGATGCGGCGGGTGCCGACAACGGTCAGGCTGCTCAGGACGAGCAAGAGCAAGGTCAGCCCGGCAGCAGCCATCAGAGCAACTCGAAAGCTGCCACGGTAATCGTGGTAGCTGTCGTACCGAGCGTGACCAAAGCGGTCGGAGTCCTGATCGGACTTCTCGGCTTGCTGCTTGTTGTACTTCTTCTCGGCGCTCCGCCACAAGGCGAAGAGCACAACCGTCACCAAAGCGGCAACGATGAACAGGATGAACAAGACGGGCATGTAACTAGCCTTTCATGAGTGTTTCCTCGTAAATGAGGAAGCGGAACTTAGGGTTCTAAGCCGCTATAGCGGTAGCTACTAACTATTAAAAGCGAGCCGCCGCCTCGAGCGA
>JBBQKK010000028.1:0-9836 GCA_038326785.1 Saccharimonadales bacterium (SeqCode)
TTTTACTGTAGTGCTTGAAGTTTTTCTTGTAGTTCCTGTAGTGGAATAGTTTCAGATGGTATGGTTAGGGGCTCACGTAGCATGCCGTACGAATGGAATCGCATTGCTTGTGTACCCTGCTGTTTTGTTGCAATTATTTGACTACTTACCCTGTCTGCTACCACCTGGAATTCGAGATTAGGTGCATCTGCATACTGGCTAGCGTCGATGCCCTTTAGCTGCTCTATGCCCACCATTTCTGCATAACGCTGCAATAAACGAATATATTCATCGGTTTTAATCGAAACATTATATCCGTAAGCAGGACGGCCCTCATCCTTGATAGACTGCGTCTCGTCGAACTTTACGTTGTAAATCTTCTTTTCAAGAATCATTTTCATTAATTCAGATCGCTGATCAGACGTCAGGTTACCGAGTGGGATTATGCCAAATACCAGCTGCCCGTATAGTTGACCTTGCCCGCCTGCTGCACCCGTAGAGGTGCTCGCCCACTTGCCCTGGAAACTTGAAATATCTGGATCTTCCTGCCCGGGAACATTTGACTCAAGTTCAAGGACTCGAATGTAATCGCTTTCGGGGACACCGATCACTTCAGTAACTAATGTCGGCACATCCCTATCACCACTTTGATAGTACTTATTGAGACCTGCCACACCAGCGTGAGGTGCAGTTTGCAAGCGCAAGAACTGGTCAGGTTCCTGAGCATCTACATTGCGCGCCACCTGACGTGATACGCTACGCACTTGTAGTGAATTATCAACTGCGCGCCAGAATACTCGTTCCGGACTTGAGTACACGAAGTACCACCATGCAGAGGCACTACCGGCAAATATAAAGATGGCCGTAATAGCGGCTAGTTTTGCTAAAAATTTTTGGCTGGGTCGGCGTTTAAATTTTGCTAGTGATAGTTTTGGAATTTTTGGTACTGACTTTTGCTTGGAGTTCTTCGGTAATTTCATTCCTATATTGTAGCAGTTATTGATATAAATGGGATATACGGGGGCGGACTGTAACTATTAAAGGTACTCTGCGCGTCAACATGACAAATAGATACGGGGATTATTGTATATATTCTACAGTCTTTCTCGGAGCAAGCTCCTGCGACAGCCTTTGAATATCAAACCCGCCCTTCGGGCACTGGGGTTTAAATCCGCCGCACCATATAAAAACACCCACTTTAGTGTAGGTGTTTTTATATGGTGGAGATACGGGGATTCAAACCCCGGACCTCAGCGCTGCCAGCGCTGCGCTCTAATCAGCTGAGCTATATCCCCAGATTTTTAAACAGTTATGACAACCGGGTCTATGAAAAATGTGTCAGCTGACTTAGAGCGCTACGCGGTTATAAATCTTTTGCAGTAAACTGCGTCAGCTGAGCTATATCCCCAGAATGTTAACTGCAAAATTATATCATAGCTTATACCCGCTCTGGATGTATCAAATTGCGCGCAATAAAAAACCACCGGTTTCCCGGTGGCTCGTGCGCGTCCCACCCGCGGCGGGTGAGACAATTGTTTTTGTTTTATTTTTGTATCAAGCGCCGCTTGCGCACGATTCCTTCTAAGCATAAACGGAATTATGAAAAAGTCAAATATTGTTGATTATTGCTCAAGTAACTTGATTAAATCTGTTTCTGTAATCTGATTGGTACCAAGTTTTGCAGCTTTAGCGAGCTTGCTGGCACCCACGTTAGCGCCTACTACTAAAATTTCAGTGTCCTTGCCCACACTGGATTGAAAAGTACCCCCTAGCGCTCGAATGCGTTCAGCCGCTTGATCACGGCTCATAGATTCAAGTCCACCCGTAATTGCAAACTTCTTGCCCTGCAACGGGCCGCCAACTTGCTGTACTTCTTGCGGAGTGACACCATTCTGCTTAAATTTTTCTAGCAGCTTTTGATTAACAGGTTCAGCAAACCATTCCACGATAGATTCTGCTACTACACCGCCAACTCCCTCTACTTCACTTAATTCATCCATAGTAGCGCGGCCAATCGAGTCTAGCGACCTGAAGTGGTTAGCAACATCAATCGCTGTTTGCGTACCGACATGTCTGATGCCTAACCCGTACAGAAAACGACTAAGCGGTGGGTTCTTTTTAGCTTGAATTGCTTCGACTAATTTAGATGCGGATATGTCTGCAAACCGGTCTAATTTAATTACTTCCTCGCGCTGCAAGGTGTATATGTCCGCAGCGTCTTTTATAAGGCCAGAGCCAATGAGCGCAATAACATTTTTCTCCCCTAAGCCTTCTATATCTAAAGCGGCCTTGCTTGCATAATGTTGGGCTCGCTTCCAGGTGCGGGATGGGCATTCTTCATTCGGACAACGCCACACCGCGTCTTCGGCCTTTAATTTAACCAGTTTCGTCTGACAGTCTGGACAGCTTGTTGGCATCACAAACTGTTTTTCAGAGCCGTCTCTAAGAGATACCAGCGCCTCGACAACCTCAGGAATGATGTCGCCTGCCTTATGGACAATAACAGTATCTCCAACACGAATATCCTTGCGCTTTACCTCTGTTTCATTGTGCAAAGTAGCCATTTGAACTGTACTACCAGCTACTACTACGGGTTCGAGCATCGCAACTGGCGTTGCAGCGCCAGTACGTCCGATAGATATGAATATATCCTTAACTTTAGTCGTCGATTGTTCTGCCGGGTACTTAAACGCAGCAGCCGCACGCGGTGCTTTACCCACCACTCCCAGGCGCGCAAAGGTAGATCGGTCGTTAACTTTAATCACTAACCCATCCGTATTAAACGGTAAAGTGTGGCGCTTTTCTTCCCAATGCTCAGCTACTTTCATCACGCTCGTAGCATCGGCGGGCACCAGTTCATATTTCATATTCACACCGAAGCCCAAGTCGTTCATTGTGCGATACGCAAATTCATTAGAAGGAACATCTTTTGGATTAGCTCTGAGAAGGTCATAACCACGGAAATAAAGTTTTCGTTGCGCAACTAACTGCGGATCCAGCTGGCGCATAGTGCCGGCGGCAGTATTTCGCGGATTCGCAAATAATGGCGAACCAGCAGCCTCACGCTCCTTATTGAGTGCCTCAAAATCTTCTTTATACATGACAATTTCACCACGGACTTCCGTACGACCTTGCGTAAATTCTGAATTGCCACGAAGTCGCAGCGGCACGGACTCTATAGTACGAACGTTCGCGGTAATATCTTCGCCAACGAAACCGTCACCGCGAGTAATGCCTCGTTGCAACATCCCGTCATCATATACCAGCGCACAAGCCAGTCCGTCCATTTTTATATCTACAAATAGTTCGTTTACCGGTTCTAGCTTTTTTAACCTATCGAGCCATGCGGCCACTTCTGACTCGTCAAATACGTCGTTTAGGCTTAGCATACGCTGGCTATGTTTCACGGATGTAAATCCAGGTAATGGCGCACCGGCCACCCGCTGTGTTGGTGAATCCGCGCTAATCATATCGGGAAACTGCTGTTCCAGCTGCTCTAATTCATGCTTCAAACTATCCGCCGCAGCTTCGCTCATGGTTGACTCATCCAGCACATGATAGTGATAGCGATAGTCGTTAATTAGTTCCCGTAACTTATTTATTCGCTCTTGAGCCTGGACCTTGTTCATAACAGCTCCCGATACAATGCGTAGTAATAGCTGTGCACCACAACCAGACTAAAAGTGCCAATAACAAAGAACAGCCACTCAGCAAGAGGTGCCGCATAAAGAATTACAGGCAGCATAATGAGCACCGAGATTAGCAGTAGTGCAAATGGCAAAAATAATACCTTACGCGCAACCGACCAGCGTCGTGCTCGTACAAGTTCCTTAGCCGAGCGAAGCGCTTTTAGGGGCGTCATATCTGGCAGTGTGACGATATACACCGACAAAACAGATGAAGCCACCATATATAGTGACGCAAGCGTCAATGCGATAAATAATATAATCCATAGCGTTTGCTCTAGTGCATTTACAGCCAGACCGCTTTGAATGACTATCGCGTAGAGCATGCTAGCTAAAGCCAGCGGAATAAGATGCAGCCCTATAACCAGGAGCACCAGCACAAAAGGCACCAGTGGGTAGAGACCTTTATAAAATACTTCCTTAGTTGTAATAGCTTTTTGCGCATAAGTCTGTCGAAGGGCCCAAATTATTCCGAGACTTACAATTACGAGCAACATGGACTGATATGCCGCACCAACTTCATTACCTGCGTCCGCAGTATTTCCTAGTAGAATGCCAAATAATGTCAGCCCCGTTAAAAGCTGGCCTGCTCCGCCGCCGAGAACTTCGCCGAGACTTGCCCTTATCTCGGTTATATCAATCTGCGCTGAAAGGCCCTTCACAAGTAGCAATGTAAGAATAAAGTAGACCAGGCTAATGCCTGCGAATACTTTCTTATAACGCCATATATGCTGCAGGCATCGTTGAAATATTTTATAGCTAGGCGCTAACTTCTTTATGGCAACAGGAACTGGCTTTTGTATAGGGGCAGGCTTGGATCCCGGAGACTTAATAGACGACTTCTTCTTTACAATCTTTTTTGCCATAACCTACAGTCCGACTTCTCGCAGCTTCTTTATCCTATCTTCTACTGGTGGATGAGTACTAAATAGGCCGGCTAGACTCCTTCGCTTGAGCGGGTTTGCAAAGAAAAGGTGTGCTGTGGACGGATTTTGGCGCTGCATAGTAGAGCCGTACTTCCCTATTTTTTCTAGAGCCCGAGCGAGCCCTTCCGGGTAGCGCGTAGCTAGTGCGCCCGTTGCATCCGCCAGATATTCGCGGCGCCTAGAAATAGACAGCTGGATCATCGTAGCTGCAAGCGGCGCAAGTATTGCTCCTATTAGCCCGACGACAAATACAAGAGCACCGCCACCATCATCGTCATCACTACCCCTAAACCACGTCATGCGCAACATAATGTCAGCAAGAATACTTACGACAGCAACGAGTGCGAATGCGACCATAGAAACTCGAATGTCATAATTTTTTACGTGGCCCAATTCATGCGCCATAACCCCTTCAAGTTCGCTGTCATCCATTATATCCAGCAATCCGGTGGTTGCTGCAACTACGGCGTGCTCGGGATTTCGCCCTGTAGCAAATGCGTTTGGCGCTGGATCTTCGATCACGTACACCTTAGGCATGGGCAACCCTTCGGTGATGCTCAAGTTTTCTACTATTCGCCAAAGGCGAGGATTATCTTTCTTCTGTATGGGATGGGCGCCGTTCATGGCCAGTGCCATTCGCGATCCTGCGAAATAACTGATCAATGCGTAGATACCCGCCCCCAATAATACGAACGGAGTGATCATCGGCTCACCTGCATAGAGGCCAAATAGCCAGCCTAAAGCCGCAACTAACACGATGAACATAAACATCATAAATACTGTTTTACGCTTGTTTGCTGCAATTTCGTTGTACATACCAGTTACAATTATACCCCTGTCAAAATGGTTGAAGCTAGCCTAGAAGGCTTAATTATAGATTGCGTAGAAGCAAGTAACGTTAGTCCCGACAAAAAGACTCGACTAAAACTTAACTTCAGTAGGCTGGTTTATGACGGCCTGTTCACCTTCGTCAACCTCAAAAAATTCGCGCGCTTTAAAACCAAGCATGCCTGCAAAAATATTGGTGGGGAAAACTTTGACCTTGATATTTAAATCACGCGCAGCGCCGTTATAGAATCGTCGAGCTGCCTGAATTTTGTCTTCGGTGTCCACAATTTCTTCTTGCAAGTGTTTGAAGTTCTCATTTGCCTTCAAGTCCGGATACGCTTCTGCTACGGCAAACAAGCTTTTAAGCGCTGCCTGGAATTGATTCTCTGCCTGCGCGGTCTCTCCGACACTTTGTGCGTTCATAGCGTTGGAACGAGCGGCTGTAACTTCTTCAAAAACCTGCTTTTCATGTGTAGCATAGCCTTTAACGGTATTTACCAGATTTGGTATTAGGTCGTAGCGTCGCTTTAGCTGAACAGTAATATCGCTCCATGCCTCGTCGACACGAATGTTAGCGCGTACCAGTCCGTTGTACATTGCAATCATTGCTACCGCAGCAACCGCAAGAACGATTAACAAAATTATTAGTAGTGTCATTTCTTAATTATCCCCCTAAGATTAGTGACCTTCTAAGTGTAGCATTTATACCGTAGCGCGTCTCTATGGATGAACATCCTATGCCCAACCCGCTAATTTGGCCCCTCAATTATAAAAACCCCGTGCAGGGGTTTCCATATTCTGGTGGGCGAGGTGGGACTTGAACCCACAAGCCTTATTCAGGCAACGGATTTTAAGTCCGTCGCGTATACCAATTCCGCCACTCGCCCAAGGCAACCGAAATAATTCGGTTTTTTCCTGGCTCATACTATAGTGCAACATAATGCTGCAACCAAGCATGTAGATCATAAAATTGGAGGCACCTACGGGAGTCGAACCCGTCTACAAGGTTTTGCAGACCTCTGCGTAACCGCTCCGCCAAGGCGCCGACCACCCGGTTATTATACCCTATGAAATGATTCAGGCGAGAAAATGGTTAAATCTTACAAATAGTGGCGAATCTCTGCTACTTCTTCTTCTTGCAGTTCTAATGTTTCAAGACTCTGTTCAGGCGGCAGATCCTGCATTACGTTCTTCAATTTATCTACGTCCTCGTCGCACACCTCCTCGCCCTGATTACTACGCCTAACTATCCCCCTGACAGTTAAATGGGCGATTATCTTTGCTTGATGAGTCACCATTTCAGGTTTACTAATGAATTCCCCGACCCCTTTCAATGCCGTAGCTTCTACTATCTCCTGCTGTTCCTGCTTATCAATCAAATTTGCCGCTAAACGCTGACTATCCAGTGAGTCAATCGCTGCTCTGCCAACTTGATGTGCCTGTTTAATCAGATTTGATATGGGCATTATTAATTTGTCTGGACTGAGCTCCATATATACCTCTCTGTTTTTAGTAAATACAGAGTTGAATTATATGCTTAACGAAATTAATAACTAGGAGAGATCTAATAGATTTAGTGATGTATGACTGTGGCGCTTATGAGCCTGCGATCGGTGAGCCAAAAATACCAACTGCTAGTTCAGCCCAAATGAGCAGTATTGCAGCAGCAAGTACTAATCCAATTACCACCTGGCGAGAGTTATTCTTGATCCCAATTGCTGTCATATGATAAGCAATCCCCACGCCCACCAGTAATACTGATATCACTAGAAAATCTTCAGCACCCCAATTAACTTCATCAGTAAATACCATAGCGATAAGAGGAACCAGCAACAGTAGCTCAGCTGCCAAAATTCTGCGTATAAAAGTGTTTGTTATCATATTGTTAACTCCTAGGATTGCCTGTAGATTGGTATTCCAAAATATCACCAGGCTGACAATCAAGTGCTATACATATTGCTCCTAATGTTGAAAAACGTATTGCTTTAGCTTTGCCATTTTTTAAGATAGATAGATTTGCCATGGTAATACCCACTTTTTCCGTAAGCTCCGTAACACTCATCTTTCGCTTTGCTAACATAACATCGATATTTACAATTATTCCCATATGGTTCGCCTTAAACTGTTAAATCATTTTCAGATTTGATATCAACGGCACTCTGGAACAATTGCTGAAATAGCGCAGCCGCAGCAGCTATCACGAATGAAGCACCTATAATTACGAAACCTAACGCTACTACACCAGGGGCATCATCCTTATTTGCCACATAAAATATATAGGGCAATCCAGCCGCAAAGGCACCACTTATCGCATAAGCACAATTTTTAATAACTCGGAGCGAATTAACAGATGCCTGCGAAAAAGCTTTATTCTTATCTATGAATCGCAGTAATTTCAGCGCTTGATGCAATGCTATAAAAAACGGTATAGCAGTTACATATAACCCTAACAGTATAGGACCATAATCAAAATCAGCGCCGGGCCGAAGTTCTGCAAAAATTGCTTGCGGCAAAGCTATCACACAAATTGCCAGCACGATAAACCCTATCAAAAGCACCACTCCCCGGAGTAACATCGTGGAACTACGTTTCATATAATTGCCGTTTCGCTTTGCTTATACTGAAATAGTACTCCATTATATATCGATTGTCAATATATCTTTACTGTCTTTCAATATTTTTTATACCCGGTAATACGTAGTTCATCGTTAGCTAGGGCTAGAACTAGCAACCAAAGATGCCAGCGCCATGCTGTCTACATTAGCGCCAAACGCTGGATTACCAGGCTGGAGCCACTTCCCCATGGACAACTTGTCAGTAATCAGCGGGTCGAATCCCAAATCATCAACAAGACCAGCAACTGTTTTATTGTCAGCGTCATTGTCTCCGGCAATAGCTATAGCTTTTCTATTTCTATCGCCCGACGGCTTAGCGCCATCCAGTAGATGATGGTAACCCATATGACTAAACGACTTAACAATTCGTGATTCATCAAAATATGACTGAACTATTTCGCTAGTGGATGTTTCTGGATTTCGTAATTCCTCACTATCTCCGTCCACTTCCCACCAATAATTCATTGCATCTATCACCAGCTTTCCGGACAAAGCTTCTTTGGGTACAAAATGAAATTTACTTAGAGGCATGGCTAATATAACTATGTCCCCGTGTTTCGCAGCATCTTCACTGCTCGCCACGTGAGCGCCAGGCGCTAATACATTAATGCTGAGCCGTATTTTGTCGGGTGAGCCAGAGCCGGAAATATATACCGCGTACCCTGCCCGCAGCGCCAATTGAGCCAACACTGTTCCTAGTTTACCGGCGCCAAGGATGGCAAGCGTTTTACTGTCTTCTGTCATCTACGCAACTGCCCTGCTATCTTTTTTGGTATCTTCTGCTAAAAGTTCATGTACTCTCGGTATGACTATTGTCGCATATAACTCAATCATTCTTAAGCGAGCGGTTGCGGGCATTGGACCGCCTCCGTATACAAGGTCGAATCGATTCACCCCTAGCGTTCTGATAGTTTTTGCCATCTTCTGAGCCACTGTTTCAGGAGACCCAATATACAGCGAATACTTTGCTACTTCTTCGTCAAAATCCTCCCGTTTTACTGGAGGCCATCCGCGTGTGCTACCGATTCGATCAAAATTGATTTTGTGGGCGGGCCACGCAATCTCAACCGCTTCCTCATCTGTGTCCGCAATGAATCCCGGGGAGTGAATGCCAATCTCATTAGTTACCGTACCGAATTGCTCTCCAGCTCGCTTATAGAGATCTACGTAGGGTATGAATCGCTCGGGTGAGCCGCCGATTACGGCAAGCATTAATGGCAAGCCGAACTTTGCCGCTCGCACAACTGACTGCGGAGAACCACCAACGCCAATTGAAGTATGGATGTGTCCAGACTCAGTCTTAGGATAAATGTCTGCGCTATCGAGTGGAGCCCTTGTAGTACCCGACCAGGTCACGGGTTTTTCCTTTAGCACCTCTGCCATTAGCTCTAACTTTTCCTCAAACAATATTTCATAATCCTGCAGATCATAGCCAAATAGTGGAAACGATTCCGTGAATGAACCGCGCCCAAGAATTATCTGCGCGCGACCATTAGACAAAGCGTCAAGGGTGGCAAAACGTTCGAACACTCGCACAGGATCATCAGAACTCAACACCGTTACGCCGGTAGCAAGTTTTATGTTCTTGGTTTTCGTGGCTATGCCCGCAAGAACAGTTTCTGGACTGCTAATCGAAAAGTCCACGCGGTGATGTTCGCCTAAAGCAATAACGTCCACGCCTAATTTATCGGCCAAAACTGCTTCTTTTACTACCTGCCGGATTGCTGCGGCATGGGTCATAAGATCGCCGTTTTCATCAGTTGGAATATCACCAAAGGAATCCAGGCCGAACATTATTTTAC
>JBBQKK010000029.1:0-8939 GCA_038326785.1 Saccharimonadales bacterium (SeqCode)
TCTGACCCCAACTGAATTGAGTACAAAGTAGCGCGAATGCGGCACGGCAGCCGCAGCAGCTACAGCAACAAGCAGTAATAAAAGTACAATTTTTCTAATAATTGGATGCTTAGTCCAAAGCCCAGCTAAGCGAGCGCGGAAGCCCAATCTATCGCCATTAGATTTTGACTTTTTTCCACCTTTTTCTTGGTCGACAGACTCATCTCCCGTCAAAAATAAGACGCCGCCTGCAGTGTTATTGCTTGCCGTAATAGTTGGCGTAGGAGTCAGCTTCTTTTCTGGCGCAGTTGATTCTTCTGGAGTTTCAGGGGAAACTTCTTCTTTTTCAGCATGTGCTTCTTCTTCATCTTCAGGCGGCTCTACAGGCTCTCCTGTACCTACTTGAGCCTCTTCCGGCTCTAATTCCCCTACCTCCAGTCTATTGGCGTCAACTTCTTTAGCTGGTAACCCATCATCTTCTAATTTTTCAGTAGGCTCTTCGGCTGATTGCTCTTCGTCTGACTCAAGTGGCATAACTTCTATTTTCAAGGGTTCAGACAGTTCAGGGGCAGTGGCGCGCAGTTGCTTGTTTGCCTCCTCTATCGCTGCTGTTGTTTCCTTATCCTGATGATGCGTAATCTTGATTGATTTGGGCTTACTGCTCTGTGTTTTATCCGAAACATTATCATCGCTTTCTGGGTCTAGCATCGCGCGGACACGTGCTTCAATTACCGGATCTTCATCAGGCACATAGTTTTCGGGTGTATTTTCTTTTGGCATTACAGTCAATTACTCATATACATTAATTATTGTCGTCGCTTTTTCGGCTTTTTGACTTTTAGCTTGTTTTTGGCGGCAGACTTTGGCTTTGATGATTTCTTTTTAGACTGAACGGTCACAGCTGGTAGCTCTTCGGCAACTATCGCAACGGGTGCAGTTTGTGCAGAAAAAATATTCCATCGTCGATAAACAATCACAGCCACGACAAACACAATAATCGCCCCTGTAATCCCTACCCAAGGAAATGTACTGTTCGTAGTGGGCTGATCTGGCAGAGTGGTGGTTGACCGGGTAAGAACGGGAGTCCCTTGAGTTTGCACGCTTAGGTCACTGGGCAAGTTACGATATAGCTCGTCCTGATTTGAGCCAACAGTTGTGCTCGGTTGAATCGTTTGCGGTGTACTTTGGTTAGAAGTGCCTACTTGCTGAGGGTTGCCTGTGGGTGGCTGAAAATCGCCGGCATTACTTGCACCAGACGATGATTGCGTTGTATCCATAAGCTCTATTGTATCCTATGTATTGCAAAAAATCGTACTTATTCTCTTGTACTGGCGCAGCAGTAAATCCACAGCCTTTTACTGCAACAATTCTTGACACAAATTCAGCATAAGCGTAATTTAATACGTATGGCTAATCGTAGGCAGGTGGGGTATGTCTCACGTGTTCGCAAGGGGATATATTACTAGCTCCGGGGGATTATCCAGCAAAAAAGTTCAAACCAAATAAAAGAAAAAAGTTCTTTTTGAGCCCCACCTCACGGGGCTCTTTCTAATTACGAGTAACGATTCGGGTTGATTCGCCGTCTACAACGTATGCCTGATTGTCGTTCAGAAGAATTACCTCATGATCAACTTCCAGCATTTTTTCTGCCGCGCCAATACCGACGGCATAGGTCGCATTATCGGCGTGAGGAAGAATTGCTTTTTGGACAAGCCCCAGTCCATCCCACAATATCCGCTCAGAAAATTCAGGATTATCTGCAAGTTCGGTACCCTTTAGCGTAGGTCCGGCAATGACGGCACCGGCACTTTCTCCAATATATAACAGCCCGTTCGCTATAAGCCCTGGCAAAATAGATTGCAGCCCACTGCGTTCCACCTCATGCATGAGACAAAATGTGTTTCCACCGGCCATAAATACAGCATCAAAATTTTCAAATATAGTAGGCGACGCTGATTTATCAGCTATTTCCCGTAAATCCAGTACTTGTATATATTTAAATCCAACTGTCTCCAAGTCATTAATCGTGTCGGCAATTTTTACGTTACGCGCTCGATCGGCATAGTAGTCTTTAGCATTGGGGATTAGCGCAAGTGAGACTTTTGCCAAAGGTTTGCCAAAGAGTGTTTTTACATCATCAGCAGTAGGAATCCGGTAAGAGCTTAGGTAGAGTTTCATAATACTATTTTATCCATTTCTAATTTAATTATCTTGGCGAGCAGAGCGTGTCCCTCGGCGCTAGGATGCAGACCATCAGCCAGCATATTTTGCTTAGCTGATTGCTTTTTGAATTTACTGAACACATCAGCAAAAGGTATATTATCAGTCTTACAGAAATTACGAATAGCGACATCAAAAGCTTGAATGCGATCATTGGTAAAACACTTCCCTGTGCTTGAATACTGCCATGGATTACACTGATCGTCATCAACTGCAGTCAGGCCAACAAAAAGTAGCTTATCGGTAAACTCCCGCGCACTGGCCACTAGCTCCTGTAGTTCTCCCATAAATATATCAGGAGGGGTCGCTTCCGCTCCTTTGAATACCATTGTGTCATTAATCCCAATGGCAATCACAATAACTGGCTGTTCATCTTTGCGGCCACGTGACTTAACTTCATACGGCAAACGCCTTAGAATATCGCGAGCGGTATTGCCGCCAATTCCCAAGTTATATATATCAATATGTTCCGCCGTCATGTCGAGCAAAGCTCGGGTATTATAATGAGCAGCCAGCCGTTGAACCCAGCCGCCATTTTCATCCCATAATCCATGGGTAATGCTATCGCCGAATATGAGTACTCTCATACATCCATACTAACGCAGTTATGCGCAGATTGTTACTGGCAGTCAACGCCCTCAAACTTTGGCTGAGGGTTATTGCCGGGTGTGCAGACTGCATACCAAGCAGAAAAGTTTCGCTGTCCGACTCGTCCATCTTCCCATAAGGCATAAGCTATGCGGACGTTTTCAGCAGGATCGTATACGGGTCGGTTATGGAGCTGAAATAGACCGTGATCATCTGTAGCTGATATGGCATTTGGGTTGCACTGTGATTCTTCGCTCATAGTTAACATAGCCTGCTCAACTGGCCATTCATACTGTGCAACTAATGATCGATAATTTTCACATCCAGTGGGGTATGTCGCCACAAGTGCTTGTCGGGCAATTGCAGCTTCTTGCTCCGCAGCCTTGCGCGCCGCTTCTTGCTCGGCTAGTGCCTGTCTAGCCTGCTCTTCTGCTGCTACTTGTGCATAAAAGTTTGCCAAATCAGCTTCCGCTTTTATTTGTTCCTGATGCGCCCGTTCCGCAGCGAGTTGGGCTGCTTCAATTTCAGCCGCTTCTTCTGCGCGCGTCTTTAAGCAAATATTTAACACATCTAGACTGATTGCACAGTCCTCTATAACCGTTTGTTCGATTTCCGCAAACACCGGTTCGCTGGCGCTTGCTGCAATGATTGGATCCGCTTCTGCGGTACTAGCCTTTTCTGCCGAAATACCGAATGCCAGCGCGGATAACGCCAATAAGGCAACCCCACCACGCCGCATGGGCGTACTGAACATCTCTGGAGTTCTGTCCATAAATTCTTCCCTTCTAAAGCACATGCCAACAATAGCTGCAGCTGCATTAAAACAACCGGCCACACCGAGCAATACGGCACGTACTGCTTAATAAATATAAAAATGCGATAGTCTGCTTGTAGTGTTTGCTACTTCAATTTTTTCATTATGTCGGTTATGGACCGCCATACGGTAAATGGAATTAGTAAGCACTACTACATGATTACGCCGGGCATAGTATACCCTAAATTTGCTTCAATCTGTTAATTATTTCGCAACCATGAAGCTGCAATTAATTCGGGAGGAAGATCAATACGCTATAAATCTAAGGTGTAAGTCGATTGATATCGCGGGGGAATAGAGTAGCTTCTTTAACGTTGTTTAGGCCAATTGTTTTCTGAACCAGGCGATCAACACCAAATCCGCAACCGCCGTGTTGTGGCAGACCGTATTTGAAGGCCTGTAAATAATGCTTGAAGCCATCATCATCAACATCTAAGCCTGCTGAGCGCATTTGCTCAATCATTTTTTCATAGTTGTTTTCACGAAGTGGGACGGTAGCGATCTCAAGCCCTCGATACAATAAATCCCCCCAAGCAACAGTGCCATCATCTTTAAACTTGTGATAGAACTTGCCTGCAACTGCCGGGAAATCGACGGCGTATACTAAGTCGGATCCAAGTTTTTTACGGGCGTGTTCAGCAATCCAGCGCTCCTCGTCTGGAGTTAGGTCTTTTTCATTCGTCGTGTCATTATTGGTGGCCTTGGTGTACATTTCGTGGATCTCGTTGATCGTAAAGCGTGGCACCTTACCGTCTTCTGGTAGCTTTAGTTCCGGTGCGTTTAGGCTACGTAAATCCGCGCCATGTTCTTCATACGCCCGCTTTAATACTGCCTGAGTCATATCAGCAACCATATCTAATACTTCATCATGACTTTCTACAAATCCCATCTCGATATCTAGCATAGTTAGCTCAGTCAAATGCCGGGTTGTCGCACTTGGCTCTGCTCGATAGCTGTGGCCGATTTCGTATACACGCTCGAATGCTCCGACCATAATCTGTTTGTAAAATTGCGGGCTCTGCGCCAAAGTGGCCGTTTTGCCAAAATAGTCTAGCTTAAATACTTCTGCCCCGCCTTCGGTTGCTCCGGGCAATAATTTTGGCGTATCAATTTCCACGAACTCGTTTTCGTGCAAAAATTCGCGAATGTAGCGAGTAAGGCTAGCGCGGATTTTGAAAATCTTTTGCTCTTGCAGGTTGCGGATGTTTAATACTCTGTGTTCAAACAATGTGTCCAGGCTATCTGGTCGGTGGTCAATTGGCTTATCGATTTCAATAGCTGGCGGTTCAGTCACAGGCACTTCTACGATCAATGTCGGATTGCGCAGCTCAGCTCCACCTGGTGCGCGCGGCTCTTCGAACACTTCACCAGTTACGGCTAAAACGGTTCCGATTTGCAAGCCTCGTAGTTTTTCTACCTCATCTTTATTCTCAAAAGTAGCCTGTACTAACCCGCTTCGGTCGCGAATATTAATAAATGTTAGTCCACCCAGCAGACGTTTCTTATGGATCCATCCTCGGACGGTTACGGTTTGGCCGACTTGTTCAGTAATTTCTCGTGCTAGTGTTCTCATCCGGGCTATTGTACCATCTTTAGCCCTAAAGAACAGGGGTAAAGCAACTATTCCACCACTACATCGGCTATGCCATCGGCGTTGACGTCGGCCAAAATCTTCTTCTCGTGTTCTTCATGTTCAATTCTTGCCTCTCGTGCCGCTACTGCGCGCATGTCTTCATACTGATCGAATTCATCTATTATTGGCTGCCCAATTATTTGCTCCAGCACGTCTTCAATTGTTATAACGCCTACGTACTCTTCGAAGCTATTTACCACTATAAACATATGGCGTCTGGTCTTTAAGATCGCCTGAAGAGCCTCAATCAGTGACTGCTCTTCATGGATATAGCAGACATCGGCCGGCTGCATCACATCACGCACAAACCCACCTGCTTTTGCTCTCATTAAATCGCGCAAGTATACCGTTCCGACTATGTTATCTTTTTTGCCATCATAAACGGGATATCGGGAATGCCCGCTGTTGTGCACTTCAGTCATCAAAATAGGACCGATTGCTTCATCCGCATTTACCATTTTTACCACTCGCCTTGGAATCAAAATATCTCGTACAATTTTCTCATCAATGGTCAGCGCATTATAAGCCAGTGTCAGTTCAGCCTGGGTTATACGATTATCCACCTGTACTTGCTGCTGAGTTAACAGGTGTATGAAATCTTCTTTGTCATATAGTCCCGTGTGCACAGTTACTGGATGATATTTACGTACGAATGCTATAAGCGCGTCAACAAATGGATAAACGTGATTTAACAACCATTCAAGCGGCGGCGCCACCATATGCGCCAAACGGGCGCCAAGATTCGTAACCTTAGAAGCAGGCAGCCAAACAAAACCAAACCACGCGATAATGGCGGTCGTAAGCAGCGCTAGCCAAGTCGGGCTGGTGGTAGCGACTCGCACAAAAAATATCGACGAGGAAAGAATGACAAAGAACCAAAGCACCACCGTTAGGCTGTGGCCAAACGCAGCTGCCCGATAAATTACTTTAGCGAACTCATCACCTGATTTAGCTCGCTTTTTTACCTCAGTAGTAGGCAGCGATTGATACGTACGCTGCAATGCAAAAGTCAGTAGCACAAATGCCGCCAGCGTAACGTTGATTAAAATATCCATTACGTGAATTATAGCAATATTTTGCGAAACCGCTCATGCCGATTAGTGCGTGACATGTTAATATAGGAAAACAAATGAGGGAGAACAAATGAATCGATTTACCGTAGTTGTTATAGCGCTGCTTGCTGTTTTTGGCGGCATCTTTTGGGTTACTAAAAATGAGAAGAAAGCCGAAGCCCCTTCATCAGGGCAAGCGGTACAAGCGTCCAGCCATACCCAGGGTGAAGGCAAAAAGGGCGTCACTCTAATCGAATACGGAGACTTTGAGTGCCCCGCTTGCGGCCAGTACTATCCAATACTTAAGGAAGTTAAAAACAAGTTTGGTGATGACCTCAAATTTCAGTTCCGTCATTTCCCACTTGTGCAGATTCACCCTAACGCGATGGCCGCCCATAAAGCAGCTGAAGCCGCTGGTAAACAGGGCAAGTTCTTTGAAATGCACGACAAGCTGTACGAGCAACAGCGTGTCTGGTCTGGACAACCAACAGTATCTGGCTTTTTCGAAAGCTTTGCAGCTGAACTTGGCTTAAACATGGAGCAGTACAAAAAGGACGTAGCGAGTTCCGAAGTCAACAACATCATCAACACCGATATCCGCGAAGGCCAGAAGGCTGGCGCCAACTCCACGCCGACGTTTGTATTAAACGGTCAAAAGGTAGAAAAGAACCCGCGCGACCTCGATGCGTTTATTAAGCTCATTGAAGACGAAATCGCCAAACAGAACCAGTAACACTTTTAGAGCAATTAAAAAACGCGGCATTACCCGCGTTTTTTAATTTCAGCTTTTAGGAGGAGCGCCATTTTCAGCTGTGAGCAGTCGGAACCTTGATCGTAACCTTTGTACCACGCAAAGAGGAACCCGCTCGGGGTTCCTCTTTTTTCGTTAGTACGAAATAAACTGCTGCCACTTTGGGCGGCGAACACGTACTTCTACAGGAGAAGCCTGTGAACTACTCACATATACTTTTATTGGCATAGATGCCCCTTTTATTGCTTGCACAGAGAGCTTCGCAAATGCCCTCTCTACTTTTTTTGGTTTTTTGTCTTTTCCGCAGTTATTTTTGCTGCCTGAAGTGCATTAATAATGCCACGCCACGCTTATGCTTGTCAACGAGTATTTTTGACTACATTACGGCGGTTATGTACGATTTCGATTTGTTGATGCAATTTGCGCATTGTTCGGCTTGTCGCTTGCTTATCATGGATCTCACGGAACTCACGATCCAGCTCCCCTAATTCCTCATCAGTCATATCTTCCAGGTCAACAAATGCGTCCCTGCCCTTGGTAGATAAAATAAGCTCATCTAATTTTAGCTGCATAGCCTTACTGTCCCGATTTTGAGTACTTTGAATAAGAAATACCATCAAAAATGTCGTTATAGTCGTCAACGTGTTTATAAATAGTTGCCAGTCACTGGAAAAGTTGAACATAGGACCCGTAACCGCCCAAGCAACTACTAACATTACGGCCAGCACAAACACTAACGGAGAGCCTGACCAATGTGAAATAACTGCGGCAAATTTTCTGAATAATCTGTTCATAAATAATTCTATTCCTATATAACTGTTGTGTGTATCTAGTTGTAGCATAAACACTATACAATGCGTTACAATGTTTTGTAAGGAAAGTAAAAAGACAAACAAATATGCATGATGTTTTCGCTGAATTAAGCTTAGTACTTGTAGTAACTGCTGGCGTGTCGCTATTTATGCGGCTTATTAAGCAGCCCCTTATATTGGGTTATATTTTATCTGGACTTTTAGTCGGACCCTCACTGCTCGGCCTAATTCATTCACCCGAAGCCTTTGCAACATTTTCTGAAATCGGCATCGCACTACTGCTCTTCATCATCGGCCTCGGCATGAATGTGAGCGAGCTACGCAAACTCGGAAAAGTAGTACTACTGGTTACGGCCGCCTCATTTGTTACCATCGGTACCTTTGGATTCACGGCAGCCTCTTTATTTGGATTTAACCGTACCGAATCCATCATCACTGGTCTGGCGCTATTCTTTAGCAGTACAATCATCATCGTCAAAATCCTGTCTGACAAAAAAGAACAAAACAGGCTGCATGGCCAGATTGCCATTGGTGTAATTCTGGTTGAAGACTTTGTCGCAACTTTTGCCTTGCTGTTCATTGTTGCTCAGTCCGGCGATGGTCTATCCCTACGAGAAGTTGGACTCTTGATTGGTAAGGGCACGCTCCTGGCGGCAACCCTAATCTTATTCAACACAAAAATCTTGCATCGCATTAGCAAGTTTATGGCCAGTTCTCAGGAACTATTATTCCTTTTTGCAATCGCCTGGGGCTTTGGTATTGCTACGCTGTTTGAGAAAACTGGTTTCTCTATTGAAATTGGCGCGCTGTTTGCCGGAGTTACATTGGCTTCCCTGCCCTATGCTCAAGAAATTAGTGCCCGCCTAAAACCGCTGCGAGACTTCTTTGTAGTACTGTTCTTCATCGCACTTGGCGAAGGCCTGAACGTTACCAATCTATCCGCCGGACTCGTTCCCGCGCTGGTATTCTCGGCAATTGTAATAATCATGAAGCCATTTGCAATTACCACAGCTACCGGGCTGCTGGGTTACACCAAACGAGTAAGTTTCAAGGCCGGACTTAACCTGAGCCAAATTAGCGAATTTTCCAT
>JBBQKK010000030.1:0-8852 GCA_038326785.1 Saccharimonadales bacterium (SeqCode)
TCAAGAATGGTTGTTACTAGATAGTTTACCAAGCCTATGGACAGACCCGCAAGCATTGCAGCCCCAAAACTGGTAACTTGCAGGCTCGGATATAGTCTGCTTACGATTATAACCATGAAGCCGTTAATGACAATCATGAACAGTCCCAGGCTAAAAAGGATAGCTGGCAAGGACAAAATTATGACTATTGGCTTTATGACCGTATTTACCAGGGCCAAAATAAGTCCGGCAATTATTATTACCGGCAGTTCCCTTTCATACGTAATGCGCTCACCAAATAAGCCGGCGGCTATCCATAATCCCAGACTACAGACAAACCAACGAATGCCCAGACGCGTAATTGGCCCCTGTTTCATACTTTTAGAATTTCCAGTCTGTCTGATTTAGGCATGTTTTCATATATTTTCTTCCTGCAATGTTGCCGGAATCTATTACGTTCATTGTAGGCTACAACAGGTTACGCGGCAACTTTTTACTTAGTAGCTTGTGGCCGATTTTGGTTATAAGAATGTTGTCCTCTATCCGTACGCCCAGGTTTTCGTCTGGTATATATATGCCTGGCTCAACTGTCAGAACCATTCCTGGCTGTAGCGGCGCTTCATAATTTCCTATGTCATGAACGTCTAATCCAAGAAAATGAGATGTAGCGTGCGGATAATACTGACGCACATGTTCCTTGGTATTTTCGCCGATAACCCCAAGTTCACGCAATTTTTCACCCATGTAAGTTTCTACTAACTTTTCATTTTCCTTTATCGTGGCACCTGGCTTCAATAAGCTCAAAGCATAATCCTGTACATCGACTACAGCATCAGCAACTGCCTGTTGCCGCGGAGTTGGTGGGTCGACAGCAAATACACGAGTTATGTCGGCACTGTAGTATTCAAATTCGGCGCCCACGTCTACTAGCAGCGGCGCGGACCTGTCGAGCGGGCTATTATTTCGATCGTAATGAAGCGTGCAGGCGTTGAAGCCGCTTGCCACTATCGGGCTATATCCGTGGACCGCGCTTTTTGAGCGGAATGCATGAGTGATGAATGCTTCTGCTTCGTATTCGTGCTGCATGTTTTGCAACTTTTTTGGAAGTTTTTTTAGCGTGCCAACCGTCAGGTCAATGGAGGCCTGTATAGCTATGATTTCTTCAGGTTGCTTGATGCTGCGGAGCTCCACTAAGGCCTCCCTTATATCCTGCAGCTCACAGTCCGGATATATATCCTCAACCTTCCCCATCAGCGCCCTTCGGGCAGGGTTAGTATAAAAATCAAAATGTTCAACATGTATTTCTGGTGGTCGTAGGCCCGAGATTTTTCCGGTTTGTTTGATGCGTTTGGCTAATTTAGCCCAACCTTCGGACGATTCATAAATAGTTTGAATTCCAGATCGGCTGCTTAAATAGTCTAGCTGCAGCGATCCATCAAACGCCTGTCGTACAGCATCACGTTCCGGGACGATCAAGTATTCTTTGCCTTCGTCCAACACCAACAGCATGTCCGGTTCGTCTATGCCTGTTAAATACCAAAAGCTGCTGTCCTGGCGAAACGGCATAGCCATATCACTGTTTCGCTGCAGCAGTCCGTGGCCGGCTATCACAGTAGGTGAATCAGCATTTATTAATTTCTGTAGCTTTTTGCGGTTTGAGCTGAAGAATTCAGATGAGAAATAGGATGTCATAAGCCAAGTTAGTATAGCAAACTATGGCTCTAGCACGGACCAAAAAGCATCAGCCCAGTTGGCATACCCCGAATTGCTCGGGTGAAACAAATCAACTGAGTGCACGCGCCAGTTTTCTCGTTCTTTTGTGATTGCATGCAACGGCGCCACTCGCAAGTTATATTTGCTGGCTGTGTTATAAATAATTTTGTTGGCAGGAACTACGTTTTTTTCTAGTGCGCGACGACGACCGCCGCCAAAATACGGCATGTCCGACACTACGGTCTGAGGAGGTAGCTGGGAAAACAGCTCATCTATCTCTTTGGCAAAATCTTCTTCATCAAAAATGGGCATATTATTTGCACCAATCTCTATAGTTATGACCGTACTATCTGAAAGGGGCAATTCTTTTAAACGAGGCAGTTGCTCGTCTATGGCCATTCGTACTGTGGCGCCGCTTTTGCTCAGATTCGTAATACTGACGTCCTTACCGGACTTTTGGCTCAACCTATTCGCTATAATACCCACGTAGCCCTTCATGGGATCACTGGCACCAATACTTTGAGCAGTGGAATCCCCTAGCGCTATGTAGCGCAAGTCACCCGTGTCTGCTCGATCATTTTGTTCGCTCCAGAACTTTTGGAATTTTGCTACGTCTTTTGCAAGTATCAGCAGATTTATTCCATAAACAATCACAGCCGAGAGTACGATAAGTCCAGTGATTTTTAGCGCCATCTTCATATTATTTATGACCCCCAAGTACATTATCTTTTCGCTGATAGGCACGTATATATTGCTTTAATATTGCGGCTTTTTTGACGCCGACCACTTTTTCAATCTCAAAATCGCGCGCCTGGGCTACGCCGCGCATACTGCCGAATGTTTTGAGCAGCTTCTTGCGCGTTGCCGGGCCAATTGTCGGAATGTCGTCGAGCATGCTGGCAGTTTGACGCTTTGACTTCAACACGGAATGGTAACTAACGGCAAACCGATGAGATTCGTCACGAATACGTTGCAGAAGTTTAACGAGGTGCGATCTGTGGGGTAGTAGTATCAACATAAATACATCGGATTCGTTAATAATGGCGTTAGAGTTTGCCAAAGCTAGACGTTCAACCGCAACGGCTGAACTTTCTTTGTGTACCACGATCTCTTCCTCTCGTTTTGCAAGTCCAATCATGGGAATGTTTAGCCCCGCCTCGTCACGAGCTTTGATCGCCGCCTGCAACTGACCCTTGCCGCCGTCGATTAGGATTAAGTCTGGCACTCCCCAGTCTTTTCGATTTTTTTCGCTTAATCGCCGAGTTAGCGCTTCGTGCATATGCGCAAAGTCATCATTGCCGGGTATGCGAAGCTTGAATTTTCTATAGGCAGCCTTTTCGGGCACACCGCTCGTAAAGACAACCATACTGGCCACGTTGTCCGTTCCCTGCATATGGCTAATGTCAAATCCCTCTATACGGCGCGGTAGCTTTACGAGTCCTAACAGGCTTGTTAACTCGCTGAGGCCCTGGTCCTTGCTCATATCCAAAAACTCACGGTCCCCAAACACAATTTGTTTTGTTAAACCCTTCAGTGCATAAAGCTGGTTTCTCAGTCTGGTGGCTCCTTCAAAATCCTGTGCTTTAGCTGCTGTCTTCATGTCACGCTCCGTCTCTCTGATCAGCTGCACGCGTTCGCCCCTTAAGTACTGCATGAGTTTCTTTAAGTTTTCCCGGTACTGTTTTAAATCTCCCTTATCACCTTCTATTCCAGGACATAGTCCAATGTGGTACTGCAGGCATGCGCGCTGTGGAATAGCATGCGAATGGGTCGAATAGGGATAAATTTTACGTAAGTATTTGAGGGCTCTTTTGACGCTGACAGCGCTAAAATAAGGACCAAAATACTTAGCCCCATCATCAAGCGGGCGCCTCGTCAGAGTGACGGTGGGATGATCGCTGCTATAACTGATTCGCACGTATGACATGCTTTTGTCATCACGCAGCAAAATGTTGTAGCGCGGCATGTAACGGCGGATTAACTCAGCCTCTAAGAATAGTGCGTCTAGCTCTGTCTCTACTACAGTCCAATCTACGTCTACTATTTCAGCAACGAGCGCCTCAGTTTTTGGGTCCCTTGCCCTACTCTTCTGGAAGTACTGCCTTACGCGGTTTCGCAGAACCGCCGCTTTTCCTATATAAATAATTTCACCATGGGCATCTTTATGAAAATAAACACCAGGTTCTTTGGGTAGGTCGGCTAATTTTTGCTTAATTCTTTCAGTCACTACCTTATTATAAGCGAATTCGTGATCAACTGCGTTCGGGTAAGTATTTTTTAAGCAGCAGCTTTTCCCAGTGACGCAAGCGAATGATGGTGTCCCAAAGGCTATCTTCGCCAATCTTCTCAACCCATACAGTGGTCATGCCGGCGCGCTTAGCACCCCACATGTCGGCAATTAGCTTATCCCCTATCATGGCAATTTCATGAGGTTGCGCACCGAAATGACGAATGACTTGTCGGAAAAAACGTTTCTGTGGTTTACGATTGGTCAAAGATGCACGGAATACAGCCGCATCCATGCTTTCACCCAAAGGGAGTAAATCGTTCGTGACGCTATTGCTGGCTATGCACCAGCTCTCGAAAAGTGAACGATTCTGTTGCAAGAAAAGTTTTACGTCATCAGCCAAAATACGTCCAGCGAATGGCACCAAAGTACTATCGGCGTCAAAGGCGATATGTTTTACCCCTTGATCTTTCAAAAGCTGAAAATCTACGCCAAGCAACGTCTTGGCCATGTAGTCGGGAACAAATTTAGGTGTTGAATTATCTCGCTGTAGTTTTTTCATATATCTACTATTATACCTATGTGAAAACAGTTGTACTCATAAATGCCCATTCCAGAAAAGCCCGACACCTACTTGATCAAATACAGCAAGATTTTTCGGTAGCCGAAAACCCTTTCAATATCATTGATCTGATAATAGTCCGGCGTAAAAAAGACTTCCCGAGAGTGTTCGAACGCATTCAGAATAACAAAGAGATGGAATGCCTTATTATCGGTAGTGGAGATGGCACAATTACATCCTGCATAAACCAGCTTAGAGGCAGAGATATTACATACGGAATTATTCCACTTGGCACATGCAACACATTTGCTTGTAATCTTGGTTTGCCGCTCGACTATGAGGAAGCAGTCGCAGTTATTAAGCGCAAAAATCCAACATCGGTTGCACTTGGAGAAGCAAACGGCAAATTATTCACCTGTAACGCTGCAATTGGTGTTTCTGGGCGAGTTGCCGAAAATATTTCCGACAAAACGAAGCGCTATCTTGGCCAGCTAGGTTACGTAATGAGCGGTTTCAAGGAACTTATGAGACATGATGCGTTTGAATGTGTGTTGCATATTGGTGAATCTACAAAAGTATTTAAGACGCACCAACTCCTGATCGCTAATGGCCGATACCATGGCCAGGTGCCGATATCTACTGCAGCGTCAGTATTTAAAGATCAATTGGTGCTGGTGGCATTTGGCACGGGAGTAAGCAGGTGGAGACACCTAGCCAGTATGGCGCGGTTTGCACTAGGCAGGCATGTATTTGATGACGACACGATGATATTGCCATTTACTAATGGAACACTGGAGACCAAGCCGCTTCGTAACATCGAACTTGATGGTGAGCCGGCAAGCGCCACTCCGCTGGAAATTAGAGTAGTACCAAACGCGGTTAACGTACTGACGTAGTCGCTTGTTCTTTATACACTTCTAAGCAATTTTTGGAACAAAATTCAGTGTCCGCGCAAGCGTCGCAAACTAACACAAGCTTGTTGCAGGCTTTGTTTGCGCAGTTAACATAATTGCTGGTTTTGTTGCTGCAATGCATGCAGTCACCTATATCCTGAGCGTCTTTGCTAAAAGCAACAGTCATGCGATCGTCAAAGACATACAACTTGCCTTCCCATTCACCGCTGTCGCCGTACTTTTCACCATATTTAACAATTCCGCCGTCGATCTGATAAACCTCTTTGAATCCACGATTTTTCATCAGCGCACTCAAAATTTCGCAACGTATTCCCCCTGTGCAGTACGTCACAATTGGCTTGTCTTTAAGCGCATCGTATTCGGGTTTCTCAATTTCTTTAATAAAATCGCGTGATGTTTCAACATCCGGCACAATCGCGTTCTTGAACTTGCCTATTTTGGCTTCAAACTTATTACGACCGTCAAAAAACACCACTTCGTCACCACGCTCCTCTAAAAGTTTATGAACTTGCTCGGGTTTTAGATGCTTACCGCCATTTTCTATACCCTTTTCGCTTACAACCAGCTCATCGGCTGCATCAAAAGCTACGATTTCATCACGAACTTTGATGCTAAGTCGCGGAAAGTGATCGGCCTTACCTTCACTCCATTTGTATTGAATGCCTTTAAAGATATCGGTTTTGTTCATTGCGGTTTTATAGCCACGCAGTCCATCAAGTGGGCCACCAAGAGTGCCGTTAATGCCATGCTTGCTTATGATAATACGGCCCTTTAATCCTAAAGACTTACAGAGCTCCAACTGCCAGAGCTTTGTCATTTCCGGGTCAAGCACCGGCACAAACTTGTAATAAAGAATAATTTTTTCCATGAGCGTATGACATTGTAGCACATTGTAGTTAGTACAGCGGTTTGATATCTGTTAAGCAATGCTATACAATTGGGACTTAATAACAATTAAAGGAAGGGCAGTAAAATTTATGAACTATAGCATACTAACCGGCATGCCCTACGTGCGTGCTTAACACACCTTTATCAACTCTTAATTTAAACAGAACAGCCCTATAGACCCAGCACGAGATGGAGGCTCGCGCATATGAAAAAACACACCACAGCTCAACGAACCGTAAGACTATACATAGCTCATGCCTGGCGCTATCCAACGAAAGTCATTGGCGTTTTAGTTACAGTTCCCCTAACCATACTCATATACCAATTTATCCCGCCACTCATTGTGTCGAACATACTGACACGCTTGTCCGCGCGTGACTACATAGAGGATCAGCTATGGGAAAGCTTCGGACCAAACCTAGTGGCCTATGCTGCGTTAGTATTAATTGGCGGCACATTCATGTGGCGGGTTGTCGACTGGTTCGCATGGCGACTAGAGGCTAATGTACAAAGGGACTTAGCAAATAAAATCTACGACCATCTACTGTCGCAAAGTGCGGACTTTCACGCCAATCGCTTTGGAGGCTCATTAGTATCGCAAACGAGCAAGCTGCTCGGCGGATATGTGCGCATGGCAGATACGACCATCTTTCAGGTAATACCGCTACTTTCCAGCCTAGTGTTTGCTTCGGCATTCTTGATGCCGCGGGCACCGTATTACGTACTGGCGCTACTAATGTTTACTGGCATTTACGTCGTTGCCGCAATATTCATAACGCGCAGTGTACGAAAACTTAACAGCAAGCATGCGGCCGCAGAGAGCAGGCAGACGGGCTATCTGGCAGATAGTGTTACTAACGTTATGGCTATCAAAAGCTTTGCTACGAGCAAATATGAAGCTGAGCAGTTCAACAAGGTTACCAGCGCTACGCGAACAACATTACTAAAATTGATGAGCGGCACACAAAAGCAGCTGTTTGCCCTAACTGGCATTACTAATGTTATTTCAGGATTTGCGCTTGCGATTGCAGTTGTCAGCGTCGTTAACTTCAATGCCAATATCGACACTGTTTTCCTTATATATACCTACACGACAATTATCGTGAGGCAGTTATGGGATTTCGGAAATTCCACTTTACGCAACTATAACAGGGCGCTGGGTGACGCTGCCGAAATGACTGAAATACTCGGGATTCAGCCAAAAATCAAAGATCCCGAGATACCAGAATCTTCAACTATTAGCCGCGGCCAAATTGAGTTTAAAAAGGTCTCGTTCAAGCACGCCGGCGCTACCGAGACAATCTTTAATGATCTGCGGATTAGAATAAAACCTGGAGAAAAAGTCGGCCTAGTGGGACAGTCAGGCTCTGGTAAAACTACCTTAACTAGGTTACTACTGCGCTTCAGCGATATCGATCAAGGTCAAATACTTATCGATGGACAAAATATTACGCGCATAGCTCAAGATGATTTACACAGTCACATTGCATACGTTCCCCAAGAGCCAATTATGTTCCACCGGAGCCTCGCAGATAATATACGCTACGGACAATTGGATTCCAGCGACGAAGCAATTCGCGCTGCAGCAAAGCTGGCGCATGCACATAAGTTTATCGAAAAATTGCCTGACGGATACGAAACGCTCGTCGGTGAACGCGGAGTCAAACTGTCTGGCGGCCAGCGACAACGTGTTGCGATAGCCCGGGCCATGCTAAGAAATGCGCCAATACTGGTTTTGGACGAAGCAACTAGCGCGCTGGATTCCGAAAGCGAGGTACTAATCCAAGATGCCCTATGGACATTGATGCAAAACAGAACGGCCATAGTGATTGCTCACCGCTTAAGTACCATTCAGAAAATGGACCGCATTTTAGTCATGGATAACGGTCACATAGTAGAAGAAGGGACCCACAAAGAATTGCTGCGTAAAAATGGCACATATGCCAAGCTATGGGAGCATCAATCCGGCGGATTTCTAGAGGAATAAAAAAGGGCTCGTAATGAGCCCTTTTTTAGGTAGTGGTAACTACTATTACTCAGCAGCTCCTGTTGAGCTCTCAGCCTCTGCTGCAGGTTCTGCAGGCAGAGCACTGGCACCGGCATCAGCTGCCAATGAATCCTGGGACGCATTAGCCTCTGCTATCTGATCCTTTGGTACTTCAACTGAAGCAATTGAAGTATCTTCTGAAGTTAGGATAGTGACACCTTTTGGTACTTGAAGGTCAGCGACAGTCAAATGATCGCCCGCTTCGGCAAGGCTACTTGGGTCGACTACGATTTGGTCTGGTAGGTCGCGTGGCAATGCTTTTACCTGCACAGTATCGAGCTGCTTAAGTACGAGTAGGCTCTTCTTTTCTGCAGGAATTTCAACATCCTCGGCAAATACAACAGGAATTTCAGCTTCAGTCTCTTCGTTTTGGCGAATTGCCTGGAAGACAACATGGCGCATACGGTGCTTTGTAGGTTCAAAATCTACATCCTTAACAAGCGCAAGATGACTTTTGCCATCGAGCATGACTTCTACAGGATGATGCTTACCCGCTGCAGAGTACATTTTAAGAAGCGCGCT
>JBBQKK010000031.1:0-8750 GCA_038326785.1 Saccharimonadales bacterium (SeqCode)
TGAATCTGACGTGCTCTTGAGAAATGGCTACTTTCCCAACTTCAGCAGGAATACCACTTTCATCGACGAGTCGAGGAACGTCACGTGCGCTGCTTGCGGCCTCTCGGGCCCGTATAATCGACCGTCCGTTTTTGTCGAGTAAGAAGTCGCCGCTAACCGTATCTAGCTCTAGCACTGGCTCAGCAGGCCTCAATTGTATGACGGGACGTCGCCCCACGAGCGGAAGCGATATTGATACATCTGAAAGCTCAGGATATTTCTCTATAATCTCCAGAGCCCGATCGTCCGTGTTTATAGTTAACTTATTTTTGTTAAATATAGATTCTCCAAGCATAGACTCCAAAGCTTCTTCGTAGAATTTAGTGTCTCGCAGTAAATGAACCTGGTTTTGGTCGCGGAAGATTATCCGTGGGTTGCTCGTAAGAGATGTGTTGTAAATGCCACAGAGGATGATCACGGCACCGGCACTAACCGAAGGCAGGTAGTGCCACCAGCTGCGCTTACCATCTATAACGATCTCAGACTGGCGTCCTGTTGCGTCGCGCGGCGTGCGATTGGCGTAGTAGGAAAACACCTGCGCTTGTCTTTGTACGTTGGTTGCAGATCGGCCTGTTTTTGGAGGGGTATCTTTTTGTTTCTTCAATTTCATCACTAGTACTTCTGTTTGGTAGCTGTTTCTAATAGTATCGACGCAAGTTGCTTCGCGGCATCTTGCGGTGTATGTTCGTGTAACGCATTTGCTAATGCTTTTCGCTTTTCGTCATTGGTTAGAAGATCTCGAATTGCCGCATCTAACGCCACATGATCAGTACCGGCCTCTCCCGATTCTGGCACACTTATTGCCAAGCCCGCCGCTTGTAGTTTCTGTGCATTTTTAAGCTGGTGGCCCCCGGCGAGATAAGGGCTCGCGACCACGATCACCGCTTTGCGCTGCACGCCGAGCTCTGCAACAGTATTTGCACTTGCGCGCGCAACCACCACATCCGCAGCACCTGTATAGGCATACATTGGTCGCATAAATTCCAGAACTTTCAGACGGTTATGGGTAAATTCACCGTAGCAATCTGCTTTTCCCTTGCCGGCTTGATGCACAATCACTAAATCTTTATAGTCAGCCAATAACTTGTCAGCTATTAGGGTCATGGCTTCATTTAGCCGCCGAGCGCCAGAACTACCGCCAGTGACCAGCAGCATGCGATGATCTGATGGTACTTGAATTTCTTCCTTGAACTCTAGCTGCTGCGTCTGGGATACATCATAAAAATTTTCTTCCACAAGCACGCCCACTTGCTGCGTGTCGTTAGCTGGGTACGGATAAGTGTGAGCTTCCGCCGCCACTGCATGCAATCTTGCCCATCGTCCAACGATTCTGTTGGCTAAACCAGGCATAGTATCTGAGTCGTGCGTCACGAAAGGTATCTTGCAAACTGCTGCAGCCAGGCCAACCGGCACTCCCACAAAACCACCCTTCAAAAACACTGCACGCGGCTTAATGCGGAGTAGAAGTAGCAAACTCTGCACGGTACCTATCAGAAAATAAAACAAGTCTCTAAAATTAAGAAAAATAGTTTGCAAATCAGTGGCGCGCGCAATCCACGATTCGCCGTGATAGCGCCTAAATTTGCCGGCCCAAATTGTATGAGATGCATCTATTGCTGGGTGGCTGCTCGTAAGTTCCGTAAAGCTACTGCCCTTTTCGCCGATATACACAAGTCTACAGTTAGGATTTGTTTTTTTGATTTCAGTGGCCACTGCAAGCAAAGGCGTAATGTGTCCGCCGGTGCCGCCACCCGTCAAAATAATCGTCATCGCGGTAGTATTCATGACTAGCGTCGCCTCACTACGTAAGCGCTCGCTGAGCCCCTGCGAGCAGCAGGATTCGACGCTGCATGAGGTTCTGTTGCGAGCGACTGCACCGTATATGCACTATAACGCGAGATATTAAATACCAGTCCAATTGCAGCAGCTACAAATATAATACTTGTGCCTCCGTAACTTATAAACGGCAGTGTAATACCCTTCAATGGCAGCAATCCTATCATTGCACCTACGTTGATAATTGACTGTGTACTGAGCCACGCAAGTACGCCAGCCACAAGCAACCTCGTGTAATGATCAGGAGCTCGCTCCATAATTCGTACCAACCTTGCAAACAAAGCCGCAAACAAACTCAGGAGAATTGCCACGCCAAAGAAACCAAATTTTTCTGCAAATATAGCAAATATAGAATCGTTGGCCGCCTCTGGTAGATAACCATAGGCTTGCACACTATGCGCCAGGCCTTTACCAAATAATCCACCCGAACCAACTGCAATCAATGCCTGGCAAGCCTGATACCCTTCCGCACTACAGTCTCGCTCTGGATTCATAAAAGTCATTAAACGATCGCGCCTATAAGCACTAGTCGAAATCAGAAGTGTAACGCCGACTGCAATTATGCCTGCAAACATCAGCACTCGCTTAAGCGGCACACCAGCCACAAAGCCCATAAACACCATTATCGCCACCATTACGCCGGCAGATCCTAAATCGCTCTGCATGAATGCAACGACCACTCCAATAACACCTAACGCAATTAGTAATGGTTTCAGGGTCTGCTCCCAATTATCTAATGCCCCCTGCCTAATTCGATCTGTCAAAAACCCAGCCAGCCATACCAGCAGCGCAAACTTTATAAGCTCAGCGGCCTGGAACGAAATACCCCCGATATGTATCCATCGGTAAGCTCCATTAACCTGTTCTCCAAATATACGTACTGCAAGAGCTGCACAAAGTGCGATACCAAGTAGCGGCTTTTCAAGCTGGCGCCAACGTTCAATTGGAGTAAATGCAACGAGACCAAACGCGATAGCTGCCAATGTTATAGCAATGACTTGCTTAGAAATATAATAGTTATCGCTTACCTTTTGGGATGCGACAAGCCCCGGGCTAATTGCATATATGACAATCAGTCCGATAACCAGTAAAACTACGCTGATTAAAACTAACGCGTAATCAGGTTTATGACGCCGGGCCTTTACGCCGTCGTTGCGTCGATTTCTGCCCTCCCTAGGTCGCACTTTATGGCCTGCCAATCAAGAACAATATAAGTCCGAGCACTCCGACCACCTGGCCAAGCACCCAGAATCGCATGGTTACTTTTGTTTCCGGCCAACCAATGGCCTCGAAATGATGATGAATCGGCGAAGATCGAAAAACTTTTTTGCCATTACGCAGCTTACGAGAAGTACGATTGATGATCACTGAGCCTGTCTCTGCCACGTATACAGCACCAATCACAGGAAGTACGTACAGTGTGTCAGTTTGCATCGCAATGATGCCGAGCGCCGTTCCTAGCGCAAACGAACCGACATCACCCATAAAGAACCTGGCCGGATAAATATTGAACCATGTATAACTTAGAAGCGCGCCCACTACGGAAAGACAAAATCCTGCGAGTGCATAGCGCTCCTGCACTAGTGCGATCATTGTGTAAGTCGCAAATGATGAAACAAGCAGTCCACCAGCCAAGCCATCAAGTCCATCAGTGATATTCACTGAATTAGCGGTCGCAATAACGACAAACCAGAATAAGGCGATGATGAATATACCAAGAGTAACTTCGCCTAGGCCCGGAATATGTACACCTGTGTAATCCAGCTTTGCATAAAACCACCAACCCCCAGCAACTGCGACCAGGCTATGAAGAGCGAACTTGAGCTTTGCGCGCATCCCGGCAATTCCCTTGCCGATAATACGAATATTAATCCAGTCATCTATAAATCCAATTGTTCCAGATGCGATCATACCTGCTAGTGGCAGCCAAGTTTCGCCTCTTGCAAGATTAAATAGCAGCGTAACAGCGCTAATCGAAAACACAAACACAACTCCAGCCATTGTCGGGATATTTCGTTTGTGTTTCTCAGCGTGCAGTTTGTTGTATACAGTCGCTGCCCCACCAGACCACGCTTCACTGCGCTGACGCTTCCACCACTGCCACCGGTAGGCTACGTATGTATAAATAGGCGTGATGAGCATGCTCACCATAAAGGTGACGAATGCTAGGAGCAGGATGCGTACAACCGTGCCGGTCGCAACTGATAGTGATAGTACTTCTGTCATTACTTGCTCCTTATTATAACCTTAATCTTTCGGCGTTACACCAAAGTTATCAATTAATATATCGGTTAACCGTACAAAAATAGGCGCCGCCCCGCGCGAACCGGCATATCCCGGTACTTTAGGTTCATTTACGCGCACCATAATCACATAATCCGGACGATCGCCACCGACATACCCAATGTACGTTCCGTTGTACTTATCATCGTGGTAGCCACCTTCGGCTTTAGGAATCTGAGCAGTTCCTGTCTTTCCGCCAATCCTGTATTCGTTATGTGCTCGTTTCGAACCATACACAGTACGGTTTTTGGAATAAGCTGCTTCCATCATGCCACGAAGATCCTTGCTGACCTGCTCGCCTACGACACCTCCTCGAACTACTTCCGGTTTCTTAATTGATTCATGACCAGTAGAATCAATCGTCTTTTCGATCAAACGTGGTCGATAGTACGTACCCCCATTAATTGTCGCAGATAAAGCTGCTGCCATTTGCAATGGAGTGGCTGTCATACCCTGACCAAATGTCGAGTTAGCATATTGTATATCCAGACCATAGCCCTCCGTAGGACTAGGAATGAGCCCATCGGCCTCATAGCCCTGCTCTACCCCAGTTATCTCACCCAACTTATAGTGATCAGTCATATATGTATGCCAAGCGGTTCTGCCCTTTTCATTGATTTCTCCGCCGCCCATTTGCATCAGCACCCACGTAACACCAGTATTTAATGATAGCTGAAGAATATCGGCCATTGATTTGGTTCCTGCTCCTCCGTCTTCTTCGACGTTTCTCACCGTTGCATCGTCAATATGGAAAAAACGATTATCGTAATACGTAGAATTTTTAGTAATCGCACCCATGTCCATTCCGGCAGCAACAGTCAAAGGCTTCATTATCGAACCTACTTCAAAAGGCGCGGCAACTGCTGCATTCGTAAACAAATTGCCATCCTCAACTTTTCCAAATTCCGCGGGATTATAAGTCGGATAGTTGGCCATTGCCTTGATGGCGCCCGTATTTGGGTCCATTATAAGCGCCGTTCCAGAAGGTGACCTGGCTGCCTCGAGTCCGGTCTTTAGCGCCTCTTCCAGCTGTTGCTGCATTGCGAGATCAATCGTCAGCACTAGCTGCTTACCGGGTTTGGGAGCGATATTTACGTTATCTTTGTTGGCAGCGAGAGGCACGCCCTGCGCATCGGTAATCGCCTTTAGCTGCCCGGCAGTACCTTTTAGCTCCGAATCCAGAGCCTGTTCTATGCCGTACTTGCCTGTTCCATCGTTATCTACAAAGCCTAGCAGCTGAGCCGCTAACGTACCATGAGGATACGTACGAACCTTTTCTTCCTGCAATCCTATCCACTGCCATACATAATTAGGATCTTTGTCGTTTTCGAGTCGTTTTGATTCACTTTTCCGCTCTTCATCAATTTTTTCCTTTTGGGCTTTATCAAGCCGTTTTGCCAAAATTGCGTATCGACTGCCTTCTACTTCTAAGTTCCTTAAATGCTCGTTTTGGTCGCCGCCGATTACGCGAGTTATTTCTGCCGCAGCTGCCCGTTTGTCTTTAATAAATTGCGGGTCCGCATATGCCGTGTAGCGAGTTTCGTTCAGTACCAGTGGCACTGTCGAATCACCATTCTGTGCCACAATCATGCCGCGCTCGGCGGGAATCTCGTATTGCTTCAACTGGCCAGTTAAAGCTGCCTTTTGATAATGGTCATGGCGAATTACCTGTAAATAAAAAAGTCGGACAATAAAAATAGCAAACAATAGAAGTAATACGCCATACCATATTCGTATGCGCAAAATACCTGGGTCTTTATGATTTATGTGACCTGTTTGCATAAGCGTTTCTACTATATCTGATTAATCTTGGATTGTCGCGGTTGGTGCCACGCTTACAAAACCTTTTGCTGCTGCGCTGGTCTTTGTGCGCTCTACTGCCTGCATGCGGGCTGCTGTAACTTCTAGTTCTGCTCGTTCGTCTTTCAGCTGATCGGCTTGCTGTTGTAATTCATTGATCCGATAGCTATAACTATTTGTTTTAGTAACCTGCGTAAGATACAGGAGACCCAACAAACACGATAATATGACGAGCATAATGGTATTACTAATAGGCCCGAGCTTTGCGTCATTCTCGCGGAAGGTCGTCCTATTTTGGTTCTTGCTCCAGGTGCGCAGCGAATTGCCCCCCGCATGACGCGTGGAAAGTCGTTGTCGGCCCACAGCAAGTGAACTTGAATATGTCATATAGTTTATCTTCGTCCGTGTTTAATACACTCTCCGGATTGTGTGAGGCGTGCGTTTAAATTAATATTAGATTTTCGGCAGAAAGGCCCTGATCCTGCTCGCCATAAGATATACAGCGAGCAGGTTTTTTTGCGCATCAAAGAATGCACGCGTTATTAGCTAACGCGAACTTTAACCTTGTATGCACGGGAGAGACTTTTTACCTGAATTGGCATGTCAATCCCCTTTCTTTTTGTTTCCGCCCTAACGTTTAACCGTTAGAGAGTGTTTATTTTTGCTGCGGCGCGGAGCTTTGCACTCCTGGCTCGCGGATTGGAAACAATTTCTTCTGCCGCACCCGTTACTGGCTGCTTGGTAAGCAGCTGTAAGGTGGCGTCGTAGCGATTACCAGCTCTTTCGGTGAGGCCCTGTTTGACCAAACGGTCTTCCAGGCTGTGGAAACTTATAATCGCTATTCGCCCTCCTGGGGCTAGCAAGTCCACCCAGATCGGAATAGCTTCTCTCAATTGCTCGAGTTCACTATTTACGGCAATCCTGAGCGCTTGGAACACTCGGGTTGCTGGATGGACTTTACTGTACCCTCTCCAAGCTTGGGACACGACGTCCGCCAGTTGCGTAGTTGTCGTTATAGGTCGATTTTCCACGAGCATCCGTGCAATTTTTTTTGCCTTCGGCTCCTCTCCATACTTATGCAGGATTTGGGCTAGCTCATCTTCGGAATAGTTATTTACTATTTCCTCGGCGGTCAAGCTTTGCCTTTGGTCCATGCGCATGTCGAGCGGTCCATCTAACCTTAAACTAAACCCGCGACTGGCATTGTCTAAATGCGGTGACGACACTCCTAAATCAGCCAAAATTAAATTGTATTGCCTACCCTCGGATTGAAGCTGCTTGCTTGCCGTTAAAAAATCTTTTTGGATTAATTCCGGTAAGCCACTAGCAAACTTCTCTTTTAGGTAGTCAATAGCGTTGTGATCGCGATCAACAAGAGTTGTTGCGTGAGGCTTCAAGGTGCGTTCCAGTACACTATTTGCGTGCCCTCCATACCCTGCCGTTAAGTCGAGGTAAGATTCCCCTTCTTTCGGGTCCAGATACGTTAGGACTTCGTTTAGTAATACTGGAAAATGTTTCATAATCCTCTATTGTAGAAGATATTTTGTAATTTTGGTGATTTTTGGTGTCTTTCGTGCAATGACAAAAGCTTTTTTTGTTTTTCTTTTTGTTTTTGCAAGGTCACCTATGGAGCTCGGGCTTTTGCGCCGGGCCTGATAGCTGACCTCAGTAAAGTTCATGTATATGACTCAGGTTTTGTACCGAGTCGAATGTTGAACTTTGGTTCAAGTTCACCTATTTAGCAGCCAACTTTTTGTTTTTTTTGTGTATCGTTTTTGTTTTTGTGTATCCAACTAAGCGTTAGATGAGTTAGTAAGTCGTATTTTTTGGAGGTTTTGCGTGAGAGTAATTCTTGCGAAAAACTTCGAACTCCAGACTTCTTACTAACGGAAGTTTGAGAGACTTATGTGTGAGGTGGAGTTTTGGGAGGTGTTTTAAATGTAAGGTGCTAGGGTTATTAAAGTGGTTACCCTCAATGCCACTCGTTGACTGCCAAATAGGTGAACTCGCGCTACTCTTGGACTTTATATCCGCTGCGCTAAAAACTTTAATATTTTTCGATTCCATCTTCTTTAATGAAGAAAAGATCCGCTACCCTTATTACGACAGATACGGTTTTGAACAACACCTTTTTTATCTATGTAATGAGGAATAAACAGAAATATACAGTTTTAGTTTTTTACTATTTGGTTTTTTGCTGTTTTATAAATTGTTAACGAACTAGTTAGCTTTTGCCATAAGTCGCCAATAACGACCCACGCCAACGGCTACTACATCACGGTCAATGCCCGCATAATCCAGCAAATGCTGCTCAAGCGTCACACGACCCTGCTTGCCATCAATCTGCGATTCCAGCTTGCCCATACGAAACTGTACGTTCAAGTCAGCAATGCGCTCGTCCAAAATATCGCCGTCCAATCGCGGTTCTACCAGTTGATCCCATACCGATTTTGGGTATAGGTGAAGATACTGGCCGAATCCTCGTGTAACGACAGCACCACTTTCGAATTCGTCTCGAAGCTCCGGCGGTATGGTTAACCGACGCTTGTTATCAAGCTTTCGTTCGAAGTAGTCTACTTTGGTCATAGATGGTTTTTAAAAATTTACTAGTGGTTTTTATTTTTCGGTCGTTAGGTCTGCTGTTTTGGCTTACCTACGATTACCCACTGACAGCAGTTTACAACCCACCATGACCCACTTGCAAGTACTTTATTGTAGATTACCTACTTTTCTACCCCCACTTATCCACAGTTGTGTCCCCAAAGCAAAACCCACCACAACATGTGGTGGGT
>JBBQKK010000032.1:0-8584 GCA_038326785.1 Saccharimonadales bacterium (SeqCode)
TTGGTAGTACATATAAAACAATACTGTGACATAAGAGACGCTGTAGAAAATCCATACCCAGCGGAACCAGCCGTCGCTCAAGTGCATCCCCAGCTGGATACTATGAATTATAACGAGCAGCATGGCTACGTCGCTTGCATAAGCCACATACTTCCACCAGCTGCGGTCAGCGAACTTGTGTCGTAATTCGTATGCTAGAAAAACTGACAGCGCAATTACTCCAAGCAGAATAAATACCATCATTCCATCGCCGATATACGCTTTGTAGCTACCCGGAGGCAATCCGTATCCATCTTTATAGAGTTGCCACATAAACAAGCCAGGGTGGAGTAATAGAAACGCCAAAACCGCCATGCTGGTAATCTGGAAATACTTTTTCAATACTTCGCTGGGAAGGCCAGTATGCAGTCGAATTCCCGCAGCCATATAGTGGGACCACATTATGCTAAATGCCAGCAGGCCAAATAGCGGAAATAGCTGATAGTAGGTAGTAAAGTCGAATTGCCACTGATACAGCTGGCCCCATGCTATAACGGCCAAAATGCTTACCAGGGTAGTGATGCTCCATGCGGCTAGTTGAATAGTTCTTGTATTCATAATTAACAGCATAGTCCATATAAACTACTGAAGCTACTTAAATTCTTTCATAACAGCGTATACTGGTAGTAATGAGCGAGGTTCCAAAACGTTTAGTTGTTATCGACGGAAAAAGCGTATTTTACCGTGGCTACTATGCCATGCCGAATCTATCCACCCAAAACGGCATTCCGACGGGCGGTGTATATGGCTTTTCAGTCATGGCGCTTGAAGTCATAAAAAGACTAAAACCAGATTATGTCTGTGTCGCTTGGGATAAGCCTAAAACCAACATCCGCCGAAGATTAGAACTTTATCCGGAATATAAAGCCGGCCGCAAACCAGCGCCCGCTGATTTTTATACGCAAATCCCAATGCTACACGACGTGTTGCAGGCCTTTGGCTGGCCGTTGTATGAATTAGACGATTACGAAGCTGATGACATTATGGGTACGCTAGCTTTGCAGGCAACAGAGCAGGGAATCGAAACACTGCTCGTAACATCCGATTTGGACATGCTGCAGCTCATCCATCCATTAGTGCATGTATATGCACTCAAAACTGGCTTATCAAATATTGAACTGTATCGCCCCGAAACATTCATCATGAAGTATGGTATCAAGCCGGAACAGTTTTTGGATCTCAAAGCCCTCATGGGTGATTCCTCGGACAATATTCCCGGCGTTCCCGGCATAGGTGCGAAGGGCGCAACAGATCTCCTCAAGCAGTTCAAAACCCTTGATGGCGTGTATGATAACCTCGATCTGATCAAAGACGCGCACCGCAAAAAGCTCGAAGCCGGCAAAGACTTGGCGTACTTAAGTAAACAATTAGCAGCCATCTGGACGGATGCGCCCATCAAGCTTGATCTCAAGAGCCTGGATATTGCGAATTGCGACCCATTGCGAGTACGGGAAGTACTGCAAAAGCTCGAATTTAGAACACTCGTACGGCAACTACCAGAAGCTATGAGTGTGGTCGGTGCCAGCGTGCCAGTTGAAGCCGGTGATACCGTGAACCTCGATTTTGGAAAAAATGTACTCATAGATGCCGACAGTAATCTTTCTAAGCTTCCGCTGAGTAGCGCTAATGAACTATTCCTGCATACTCGAGCCGCCGGCAAACATGGCCGCGATCCGCAAGTGCTCATACTCAGCATCGACGGGGCGGAGGTCTATACGCTTGATCTCACTAAATTATCGGCCTCTGCCGTTAAAGAAACATTGCGGCAAATCATTGAAGACGAGAAGATTCCAAAAATCGGCTACGATCTAAAATCTTCAATCAAAGTTTTATACACGTTAGGGATGAAGCTAAAAGGGGTAGGGCATGACGTACTTATTGGTGCCTTCCTGCTCAATTCACTGCGCCGTGAACAGACGCTTACGGAATTAGCACAAGCTGATTTGGGTTACGGCGGGTCCAGTTTAGAAGATTTGCCAACAGATGAGCTCACTCAACGAGCCAGCGAAGTTATTACTATCATTCATGCGCTCTTCCAGCAACAAAACAAGGCGCTTGATGAAATGCCAAAGGTTCGCCACCTGGCTAAGACCATCGAATGGCCTGTGATATCAGTGCTCGCCGCCATGGAATACGAGGGTATACAGCTAGATATAGAATACCTGCGCAAAATGAACATAGAGGTCAGCAATATTATTTCTGACCTCGAACAACAAATTTATGGACACGCCGATCAAGAGTTCAACATCGGCTCGCCGTCTCAACTTGCGGATATTTTGTTTGAAAAACTCCAGCTGCCGCAAAAGGGAATTAAAAAAGGCAAAACAGGCTTCTCAACTGCCGCGTCCGAACTCGATAAACTCCGTGGCATACACCCGATTATCGATTTGATCACCCAATACCGCGAAGTAGCTAAGCTCAAAAATACCTACATCGATACTTTGCCCAAAATGGTTGATGAAAACTCTCGTCTGCATACAACATTTACATTAACTATTGCTCAAACAGGTCGGCTTAGTTCAAATGACCCAAATCTACAAAACATCCCAGTTCGCACCGATTTAGGCAAACGAATCCGCACCGCGTTTGTAGCGGGCGAGGGAAATGTATTTGTCAGCGCCGACTACTCACAGTTTGAACTGCGACTGGCAGCGTACTTAGCAAACGACACGGAGCTCGTAGAAATGTTTAACAATGGCGCCGACATTCATATGATGACCGCCGCACAAGTCTACGGCCGTCAGCCAGATGAAGTCACCAAGCAGATGCGACGGGACGCCAAGGTAATTAACTTTGGCGTGCTTTATGGCATGAGCCCACATGGACTGAGCATTGCTACTGGCATGACGGTAGCCGCCGCCAAAACATTCATTGACAAGTACTTTGAACTTCGCAAGCCACTGCTTGATTACATGAACAGTCTCAAGGATGTTGCGCGCAAACAGGGCTATGTAGAAACACTTTTTGGTCGCCGTCGACCAATGCCGGATATTCATTCTGGTAACTTCATGGTCCGCCAAGCTGCCGAACGCGCCGCCATCAACATGCCCATCCAGGGAACCGAAGCGGATCTCATGAAAATGGCGATGGTTACGGTCCAAGATAAACTAGCTGGCACCGATTGTAAGCAACTGCTACAAATTCATGACTCAATTTTAGTCGAGTGCCCAGAGAGTGAAGCCGACCGAATAGCGGAACTGCTGAAAGACACCATGGAAAATGTATACAAACTACCCGTCAAACTCGACGTCGACGTATCCATCGGCAAAAACTGGGGCGAACTTTAGGATGGCAACGCTGTTTATCATGCTGGGGTTGCCCGGTAGCGGTAAAAGCACTTTTGCCGAGCAAATAAGCACCGAACTTCCAGCCCTATGGCTTAATTCCGATGGCGTTCGGGCTGCAATGTTTGAAGAACCTACTGAAATTACAGATCCCGCCTTGCGGTACGATGCGGTTTTTGGCGCTATGGATTATGCAGCCAAGTATGCACTCACGGCTAGCTGTGACGTTGTATACGATGCCAACAACCACAGGGTAACCGACCGCGAAATGCTTCGTATTATTGCCACAAGGATAGGCGCAAAAGCCATCACGATTTTTATGGACACTCCGCTGGAAGTTTCTAGGCAGAGAGCACTAGCGAGAGCGGCATCTGGCAAACAATCTGATATGACGCTAGAGAAGTTAGAAAAACATCGCAAACTTCTCGAGCTGCCGATAGAAGGAGAGCCACTCATTGTAGTCGACGGTCAGCAGGACTTTCCGAACCAATTAAAAAGTTTTAAAAAGCAGTTATCTAATTTATGAAAGAAATACTTTTCGTGACTGGCAATCAACGCAAAATATGGCAGGCCAATGACATACTCAAGCCGTATGATATTTCAGTGATCGCTAAAGACCTGCCCATTACAGAAATCCAATCGCCGGATCCTCGGGAGATTGCACGAGCTAAAGCCAGGGCCGCGTATGCATTAGGTCAGCAGGCTTTAGTGGTCTGCGACCATTCATGGTCATTCCCGGCGCTAAACGGATTTCCGGGTGGATATATGAAAGACATGAATCACTGGTTCGAGGCGGAAGATTTTCTGGCGTTACTTCGCAATAAAACAGATCGATCAGCAATATTAACCGAAAACATCATATATATAGATGAAACTGAGGAGCGGGAATTTACGTCGGAAATTCGCGGCAGGGTAGTTGACGAGCCGCGTGGGGTTGGTCATGTTGCTTGTGAGCGAATTGTAGCGTGGGAAGGTAGTGACAGGACGATTGCTGAACACATTGATGCTCATGAACATGCGCGCGACACGGATCAGTCGGCTTGGGTCAAGTTTGGTGCCTGGTACTCAGAAGCTAACTAAGCAAATTGTTTTTTATCTTGATGGGTTGCTGCGCATTTTGCGAGCTTTGTCTTTTAGTACTTTGCCTATACCTGCCATGACTAAACCTGCAACAACTAAAGGTCCGGCCTCTATGTTATCGGTTTCAGCGAGTTCTTTCTGGCTTCCTGAATCTTTTGGTACTTCTTGGGTAATGGATTCAGTTGCAGTGTCTGTTGAATCTGAAGCTTCGAGGTTTACCATTGGGGCTTCAGGCTCATTCTCGTGAGCTACTTGTTCTGGAGGGGTCATAGGAGGCTCTGGTTCGTTTTCATGTGCAACTTCTTCCGGAGGCGTCATAGGAGCTTCAGGCTCATTCTCGTGCGCTACTTGCTCTTCAGGCTCGGTGTTTGCGGCCGTAACTTTAGTACTGGAATTTTCCATAGGCTGCTCCGGTGTGTCTTCGTGAGCTACTTGCTCTGTGGGCTCTAACTCATTCTCCTGCGGAGGGGTCATAGGAGCTTCAGGCTCATTCTCGTGAGCAACTTGCTCTTCTGGGGCCTGAGTAGCGGCGGCGGATTCGTTGTCTGCTTGATATGACTCGTTTTGGTTAGGGTCGGTGTAACCCTCGTTCTGTTGATAGTTGTTTTGTGTTTCCATGGTTTTGGCGTCCATTTAAGATAACCTAACTATACATGATTATGCTAAAAAAGTCAACATAAGCGTTATGCCCACCCCTGTCGAACGCTTATTGACTTAAGCGGAATAGGGGAATATGCTGTTGGTAATACAATATTAAACCAAGGTACTTTAATAATGGCTAAAACCACTCGTGCATCCAAAAGCACTAAAACAACTACAAAGAAAAAAACAAATAAAGCGGGGTTATTAAGCCTTCCACAGTTCAACCGTCCCGTACAGTTGCTGGCATTTGCAGCAATTTTTGGCGTATTGGGCCTGTTGTTAAATTACTTTGTAAATGCACGACCAAATATCCCGTCCGAAAACCAAGCTGTGTTCGTATATAGGGCAGGGCACGGCCATACCATTTATGAGGCTGATTTCAGTGATTCAGAATATCCGATAGCCTTATATGAAGATGGTTTATTGGTTTGTGGTCAAGAGGAACATCATGCTGAGCCGCGTCAAGCAAGGTTGTCCAAGGCTGAAATTAAAGAATTTGTCCAACAGGCAAAAGTTCAGGGATTTGAGAACCTTGAAGCTAACAAACATTATCACGACGATTCAGGATTAGTAGACCCAGTTGAACTTGCTACGATACTGTATTTGTACGATGGCCAGGGCAAGGCAGCTTATTATACGTCAGGTGAAAAACCTGCAGGATTTGCCGGTGTAGAGCAGTTTGCTAAATCTTACTGTGAGACACATGCCAAAGATGAGCTAGTAACTGAAGAATACATAGTTGAATCTGTTCCGACTGAAGAACGAGCTGCTAAAGTTGCACCAGAACGACGCCCAGCCTTAGAAGCTAGCGCGAAAGCCCAGCTGAAGACCATTGAGAGGCCCGAGTTTGGTCCTGCCGTGCGCAATACACAGGACGAAAGCTTGTTGCAGACTAAAAAGGTCAGCAAACAAACTGCACAGTCGTTGCTGAAGGGACTTGGTGGCAATAAGAATGGCCGAGTGGAGCATGAGGGAAAAAATTACGATGTACGTGTTTCGCCAGTAATACCTGAATACCATTTGCGTGATGTACAGAAAGATGAAGAAGAGACAGCCAAAAAAGGCGGAAAAGTCCATGCAGGAGCTGCACGGACAGTAGAATTCGTATGGTTTTATCCATCAGACCAAGCTCTCCAAAGTAACGCCTCGACGAACCTTGCAAATACATCCATTGCTGTTCGTAGCTGGTATAAGAGCAAGATTAACGAAAACATGATACACGGCGGCAACCGAGTGCTACGTGGAGCAAAAACGACGGCTCAATATGAAACGTGCCCGAGCGGCAAAACATGTGCCGACAAATTGCTAGCCGCTCACTACAATGTGCAAGCGGAACTGCAACGAACTGACGCGCAGGTAGTCGTACTGTTCCAGAGTTCTCTTAACAAGTGTAATGGGTGGGGTAGTGGTGGAGGCGGTAGCGCCAACTTAGGGGACAACCAAGCCGGTAGCGCGACATTTGGCCAAGGTACGGTAAATATGACCGGTTGTAATTGGGTAGACGGACGCGAAAGAGTTACGGCCCATGAGCTGGGTCATGGCCTTGGTTCAGGTCACTGGTGCAGTAACTACAACGTACTTGCTACTTCTTCATGCTCGACGCCGGCTAATTCACTCGGAACGGCGTTACTAAATTCGACACAAAAAACCACTTGGCGCAATAACAGTTGGTTCTTCTCGGCGAGCCCTGGCCACCTGCTTGCAGGAGAGCAGATGTTTGGGGATGCTATATTACGATCGCCGCAGGGTAAATACCGCTTGGTAATGCAGCAAAGTGATGGCAATCTGGTAGTCTACGAAGCTGCTACTGGCAAGGCGATATGGAACTCTCGTACAGGAGGCTATCCGGGTTCAAAAACAGTATTCCAGACCAGCGGCAACTTAATTGTACGCAAAACCAATGGGACAGTATGTCAGAGTCAGTCGGGAGGCAAGAGCGGTAGCCGTCTGGTTATGCAAGATGACGGAAACTTGGTGATTTACACATCTAGCAACACCGCTATATGGTCTTCCAGATATAATACCTGGTACTGTTAGTCGGCCACCTAGAGTTTGGAGAAAATATGTTACAACACAATACTGAACGTGAATTTTTGCGAATCATTGAAGAGCTGAAAAATCAGGAGAAGCTGGAAGAAGAGCGGATGGATAGTGATTATCAGATGATCATTGCCGCTCTTCGGCTACAAACGGAGGGTTCACAACAGCTTAACAAACAAATAGTTCGCCTAAATATCAGTACAACGATTCTGGCAACGACGCAGATTATCTTGATCATCGTCGGACTGCTAATAAGCATACGACGATAGTCCCGGCTAAGTAGCCGCGACCTCAGTGAACATGAGTTGTATAATGCTAAATAGTATTGTATAATAGTGCTTATGAAATATATCTTGGGAGTTGCAGCTGTTGTTATTGCACTAATTGTGGCCATATTTGTTATAGCTACGCGTCCTTCAGAGACCCCTGGGGCGGGGCAGGACGGAAAACCAGTAGTAACCCTAAAAGAAGAGGCTAACGGCAATTCCACGCTTATATATACCATTGAGGGCAAAATTGTTGGTGAAGAAGAGCGCCGCGCAGTGCGAATCAGCGTAAACCGAAACGTGCGTACTTTTGAGGTATTAGAAGGTTACACAGAAAAAGTTATTCGGAAGGAAACTTACTCTAATAATTCTGAGGCTTTTGATGTATTCGTAGCCGGGCTAGAGGTTGCGGGCTTCAGCCGTAAGCGAGAGAGTAAAATCGAGGAGCGCCACGGCGCATGTCCTTTCGGTCGTCGCTACACTTATGAGCTGACTAAAAACAATGATAAGCCAGTTAACACCTGGTCAACATCCTGTTCGGCCAAAGAGGGCACATTTGGTGGGGCTCAGTCGACGGTACAGCAGTTATTCCAAAATCAGATACCTAATTACAATCAGCTTACTAGCGAAATAGTACTCTAACGGTTATCTTTACTGGCTGAATTTTGAGGGGGTATACTGTAGCTAGTATATGGAAAAGTTTACTCCTGATACCAGCTTAGAACGAGATCGATTGGCAGTAGTGGAGCATGCACTCGGCAGCGTAATTATTGATGCGCACTTGCGCTGGGTAGATATCGAAACGGCTGAAGGGCGGGCGAAAGCGCCGTCTGCGGATCTGACAAAAGTCCAGTACGGTTACGTTCCGCAGTCATTTAACCCTGCAGTAGCAGAAATGACTCAACCTCGCCCCAGCCGTGAGCCGTATGATTTTACAGAAATTGCCACCGGTATGTTGGACCTGCCCTATGACGCGCCATACGAGCAGTTTGTGACCAAGATTAGACGGGTCGATGACAACTGGTTCAAATATTTAGTCGATCAAAAAATAGTGGACGAACCGACGCTGGATGCCATGATTGCGGCAGGCTACAGGGCGTATAAACTACACCTGCTAACTGAAGACAACCTGCCCGCCTATGTAACGACTAGTTATGGCGATAGTAAAGCATTAGCGCGCACTTTGGGGATTGAAATACCAGCGACCGAAGAATGGACGCGTGGCATATGGAC
>JBBQKK010000033.1:0-8293 GCA_038326785.1 Saccharimonadales bacterium (SeqCode)
GTAGTTACCCCATATAACGCGAACTTTTCCCTTGTAGCGCCTAGTAATAATCCAGGAATATAGCCATAGCAACGGATTGATTTCGTAGCCTATGGCATTGATGCCGCGCTCAGCTGCCGCCACTAACATTCGGCCATCGCCACTTCCTAGTTCCAGCATCGTCTGGCCAGGTTTTAAATCTAATAATTCAAATACTTCGGGAATCTGTTTTTTTAGCGTCGGCAAAAACGGTGCACCAAATAGGATTACGAACGTAAACAACAGAAATATCGTAAATACTATCCATGCGGCTAATTCAATCATTACTATTGTTCGAACTTAGCTTTGACTTTGGTTATCTTGTTTTCTGCTTGGTGCAGATATTCTTCTAATTCTTTCACTAATTGCATACCTTGCTCATACGCCTTTACGGCTTGGTCGATATCCATGTCGCTGGTTTGCAGCGACTCAAGTATAGTGTCGAGCTCTGCTGCCATTTCCTGATAATTAATCTGTTTTTTCTGTGCCATAATCCTATTCTACTCCTTAGCTGTAATTTCTGCAGTTAACGCTCCATCCGACAAAGTGATATGTACCTGATCACCTACTTCAACTGCCGCCACACTGCGCACCGCTTGATTTTCTTTACGCAGTAGCGCGTAGCCGCGAGTGAGCGCCGTTTGAGGGCTAAGCGCCGCCAATACCTGCTTCTTGAGCCGCAACCCCTCCTGCTGAGTCCTGAACAGCCGCTCTATTGCCTCATGCAAGTCTTCAGTGGAATCTGCTAATAGTTTTCGCTTGTTTTGTACAGTATCAGTCAGGAACGTTCCCAAATGAATGCCAGCTTTGTTTACGTTTTGCAGTAGCTGCTGGCGGTCTGGGGTTAACATTTGTGCGGCATTGCTCGGCGTACTGGCTCGTCTGTCTGCGGCGAGTTCTGCAAGACTGATATCTACTTCGTGTCCTATTGCGACTAGCGTAGGTGTTCTGCTGGCGGCCACCGCCCTAGTGACCCGCTCCGTGCTAAAAGCAGCAAGATCTTCCGCACTGCCGCCCCCCCGCGTCATTACAATTACGTCTACTTCCTGGTGCAAATTAAAATAATCAAGCGCAGCGATAATCTGACCGGGCGCCGGCTCTCCTTGAACTTGCACATCAGCCAAATATACTTCTATGCCGCCCCATCGCTCATTCAAAATTTTTACAAAATCATGATAGGCGGCAGATTCACCTGATGTAATCAGCCCGATTTTTTGTGGAGGAAACGGCAACGGCCGTTTTCTTACTTCATCAAATAGCCCTTCAGCCGCTAGTTTTGCTTCTAGTAGCGCGGCCGCTCTTTTGAGTGACCCTTCGCCGACAGGCTGTATAGACTGCGCCGTTACGCTAAAGCCGTACAGCTGATGCAGCCGCGGCACCCCCCTCACCTGCAGTAGCATGCCGTCTTCTAAAGGGCCCGGCAGCTGATAGACAGTTCCAAAAAATTTTACACTGGAATGCTCGTCTTTTAGGTCAAAGTAAACCCAGCGGTTTTTACTGACGCGAAAATTGGCAAGCTCCCCCTGTATTGTTATGTTTGGAAACGCGTACTCAAGCGACTGATTAAGCACAGCCACGAAGTCACTGACAGTTAAAATCACATCTTCCACTATTGATCCTCGGCATTAATAGCGCGGTGATAGAAGAACGCACCAATCGGAATCTGGATACCAATATTAATGACGCGGTACGCCACAATCACCGGCAGGCTCAAGCGAGCCGGAACACCACCGGCGGCCAATACACCAGTCATGAGTGCTTCATAAATACCGATTCCACCGGGTAATACCGAAATCAGGCCAGCAAAATTTGCTACTGCATATCCAATAATCACAGCGCCAGGGTTCACCATTTGCCCAAAGGCCGCAAACACCGTGTACACGGTCGCTATCTCCGCCGCATTAATCATCAGCGCATACACGAGTGGTTTTACCATCTGCTTATACTTTTTGCGCAAAATTACGTAATTGCCGTGGTATTCCTGAAATGCATGCTTTGCACGCGCTACGCTGATAGTTTCTGGATGATTAGGTCGTATTAGCTGTATGACTTTATTTATAGAGCGCGTAACGAAGGTAAAGAAAATATCGATTCGTTTTTCGCTACCTATAACAAATGTCAGCCCAAACGTCCCAATGAACATGAGCGTAGCAATTGAGCTTGCAATCAGTATCATAAAGTTGCTGGCCTGCCCGCTAAAAGACAGTAAAATCAATCCCACAAACAGCAGAATCTGAAAAGATATAAACAGCAACACAAATCGCATCGTTTGGACCAGCGTAGATCGGCCTGCCTTAACATCCTGCGCTCTCATGCGGACGCCAAAGTATGAAAATCCCGAAACGCCGCCACTAGGAAATACTAAGTTTACAAAATTTAACTCAAGCGCTGTTTTATATAGAAATTTATAACTTACTTTATTGCCCAGCAGCTTGAATAGATCTCGGTATAGTAGCGCGACGAAATTATAATGCAAAATCTGAAATGGAATCATGAGTAGCAGAATCCATAGCGATGCGTCCTCTAAACTCTTCATTGTATCTACAATTTGATGCCGCAGTGCATATACAAAGCCGCCCAGGGCCAGAAAGGTAATTGTGGTAAGTATGCCTCGCCAATGTTGGCGCAGTGAATGACGCAGTCGTCCCATATACGTTTATTGTATACCGAAAAATGAGATTTTACTCGTATACTTGTTGTATGAATCAGTCATTGTTTATCTTAGGGCGCCAGCCGGAACTTGGAATTGCAGAACTAGAAAGCCTATATGGCAGCGAAGCAGTACAGCCGATTGGTTTTAACGCCGCCATTTTAAGCGTAGATGCCGATGACATATTTTTTGGTCGCCACGGCGGAAGCATCAAGTATGCAAAAGTACTGCACCGAATCGACTCCACCGACTGGAATAAAATTGAAAAATATTTGTTAACGACCATCCCGGAATTGTCAGAAAACGCTCCAGGCGGAAAATTCAAGTTTGGGATTAGCACCTATGGGTTAAGTGTATCCGTCGGCAGGCTAAATGCCAGCGGCCTAACCATCAAAAAAGCCGTCAAAGCTACCGGCAGATCAGTACGTATTGTGCCCAACAAAGCCAAAGAGCTTAATACCGCCCAAGTACTACACAACCAACTAACCAGCGAACTGGGCTGGGAGGTGCTCTTGGTACGAGATGGAAACAGCACCATTGTGGGCATCACTAAATCCGTTCAGGACATCGAAGCTTATGCTGCCCGCGACCAGGCTCGGCCAAAGCGTGACGCCAGGGTTGGAATGCTGCCACCTAAGCTTGCGCAAATCATCATCAACCTCGCCCGGCCCGGCGACGGCGCAACGGTTTTGGACCCGTTTTGTGGTACCGGAGTCGTGCTGCAAGAAGCCAGCCTTATGGGCTACAACGTTTACGGCACTGATTTAGACCCGCGCATGATCGAATACTCCGAAGCTAACTTGCAGTGGCTAAACATTACATCCGTAGAAAGACACATCCAGCAAGGTGACGCTACCGCCACGCAGTGGAGCAACCCATTCACGACCATTGCAGCCGAAACTTATTTAGGAAGACCATTTACGGGACTGCCCACCCCCAAAGTACTAGAAGAAGTCATGCAGGACTGCGATACAATACACCGCAAATTCCTAAAAAACGTTGCTCGTCAAACAGGTTCCGGGTTCAGAATGTGCATAGCCATTCCGGCATGGAAGACAAAAAACGGTTTTAGGCACCTCAAGATGCTTGATTCTCTCGAGGAATTGGGGTATAATCGTGTAGATTTAAAGCACGTGCGGACTCGGGAGCTACTCTACTATCGCCCAGACCAAATCGTGGCTCGAGAATTAGTAATACTCGTAAGGAAATAATATGTCTAAAGTTAAAGCAGGTGGATCCAGTAAGAACGTTCATGATAGTCCCGGACAGCGGCTTGGCGTTAAGCTTTTTGGTGGCGAAAAAGTTAAAACCGGTCAAGTAATTGTACGCCAGACTGGTCTCACGAAGCGCTCTGGCAATGGTACATTCTTATCCCGCAACTACACCATTCATGCTTCACGTGATGGAATCGTAAAGTACGCTTCACGAAGCGTACGTCTTTTCACTGGCAAAACAGTTCGCCGCACCGAAGTAACCGTCGAATAATCAAGTTTTACTAAAAAAATAGCCCTAAAAAAGGGCTATTTTGATGTGTATGTTTTTTCATGAAGCGGAGCCTGCTGTCCTGCCGGGCCCATATATAACCTGTCTTCATCCTGGGTCAAAAGTGCGTCAAAGTAGTCACTGACAACTTGCGGATCAGACTGTTTAACTCCTTCCGGAAAATATGGAATATAGCCTATCATGATGGTACCACCCCGGTCACGAGCTACATCTCGGGATTCGGTTAACAGGCTGAATGCGTTTTCATAACCTTCACTGTCAAAATCGTCTCGATATAATAGCGCCATCATACGTGAGGTCCGTCCGTTTCCATCCTTAAAGGGATGTAATGTCACAATTCCTAGGCCCATCGCATCACCGATACGTGCTGGATTAATATCACTGGACTCCCTTATGGAATCCATTAAGTGCAAAAATAAATCATACCGATGCTCGGGATTTACTGTCTCAGTTTCTCCAACCTTCATTACGTAGTCTGCTATTGAACTTTCGCTTTCGCCAATCAGTCTTTTGTTCAGATCCGTAAGAAAAAGTGCCACATTGGCGTTCGGTGAAGATTGCAGATTTTCCACGCGCTCGGCAGGAGATTTACCGTTTAAACCATATGCATCTACCAGCTCTTTAAATGATTCAGCTGTTAGCGTTTCCTGTGGCAAAACGGCTTCATGCGATTCTAGGGGCATAGTAACTTTTTCCGACATATTATTTACTTAGTATCCATTGAAAGAATATTGTCTTTTAAAACATGGACGGATAGACGCTCAGCTTTGACTGTTTTTTCACCGCGAAGCATAGCTGCGCCTATACGGTGAGAATCACCTGAGCCGTTGTCACAAAATATCGTTCCATCAGGCTGTACAAATACACGAATTTCATCAACTGGCGGAAGTTCACTCTGTAATGATGCGTAGTGCTTTATAACATCAAGGCTTTTAGCGTTACGATTGTATAAACTGCTATATTTGCTATTTACGCTCTTCCCACTGCCATGACGACCCTCCCAAGAATCAAAGCCTTGTGCGTAAACAATAAGATCGATCGGAATCTCAAACTCAGCGGCTTTTTCTGCGCGAATCGCCAGCGTATTAGGTGTAGCTTGATGCGAATGAATACTTGTGGTATCAAAAAATACACGACTGTTCAGGTAATTTTTTATATCTTGCTCTGGAATATACTGCCAGACTTCGTCGGTATTATTTATATAATCCTTAAAAGGGGCTATGTCCTTGTTCGTTGGCTGAATTTTAGGAGCTTCCTGGAGCATATGGTATACAGCCTGCGCTTCTTTACTGCCAGGCTCAACGTTGCGCGAATGATAAATATCAACTGCTTTTAGTCTGCCCATTAACTGATCGTACTGCTTTCTTTGCTCCTGAGGAAGAGATCTCAGTTGTTCGTAAAATGCCATTGCTTCTGCATCTAATTTTTGAGCCTCCTGATGGTTACCCGCCCTTTTAGCAGCATACATTTTTGATTGCGCTGCCAAGTCAGCCTGCGTCAAGTCGTGTATTCTCTGCATTTCAGACGACGCAGCTAATTCTGCCAGTACACGTTCTTTTTCGGCAACAAGATGGCCGTCCGCTACTAATTCGGTAAGTAGCGAGTGAGCTTCTGAAACAGGTTCTTTTTCTGTGTCTTGTATTAGTTCTTTAACGTCTGCGGATTTTGGAGCCCATATATTTAAGTTTAGTAGTGGATCGGCTTGTAGCTCCTCCCCTGCCTGAGCATGTTTTCCAAATCGGTTAATAATTCTCCTGACTGATTTGATGGCAAAGGGTGCTGGTTCTTGTGACTGGTTGATCTCCTGGTTGATGCCGCTTGTTTGCACAACTTCAGTACCGTTAGTCGAATCATTGTCTGCTAATAGCAACTTGCCTTCTACGAAACTCATGGTGAAATGGTCCCGAGAAACTAAGTCATCTAGCTCTGGCTGAAGACTGCGCCCTACGGTAAATGTTTGGCCTTCACCGAAAATACCTACTATAGTAGCTCTCTCGGTTTCTTTACTGAGTTTAGAAACCAAGAATTTAGTAACTTCGCTTTCTGCAACCTGTATTTTGATAATGCCAAATAAAGAGTTGCCCGCCGATACTACAGCCAAAAGATCTTGTGATATGCCTTGTGACTCATTAACAGCCGAGCGAAGGGGCTCTTTTGTATCAATCTCTACGGGATTGTTCGGCAGTACGACTGCTGTCTCATAATTCTCTTGCGTGCGTACAGCAGCAAAAAGCTGATCACTGAGTTGTGATTGTAGCTCTTGCGTCGGATGTTGTTCAGGTGCTGGCATATTTTTGTTTTAGACTAATCTAATAAAGATTAGCATAATTATGCCTTAATGTCAATCTAGTGGTATCAGTACCAGCGGTTTGAGGGACTATTTTTAGGCGGCTTTGCTAGTTTGCGAAGTATATTTGTTACTCGTTCTACTGGTTTATTCTTGTAAGCATTTGTATGTTCGGCTTCGTTTTTGACTAAGTCTACAGTCTGAGATAGTTCATTGCCGTACGTATCAATTTTTTTGTCCAATAATTTTTGGTAAGCTGGAGGGCACTTTTCGCCTGGCAATAAATAGGCCAACACCTGCGCCTTTTTGGTGTTTTCGCCAGAAATGTCATGCTCCTCAACCACAATCCAGTGCCTAGAATCATCCTCTGCATCCTCGAATTTCCAGTACTTGAGAACTACATCACTAATACCAGCATACTCTGTAATTTCTGAGCCACCCATTGCCTCATGAAGACCAGTTAAAACCTCGGTGGCAATTTCCCTTTGTATACCCGGGTCAACCAGTAAGTTGCGGTTTTTGCCTATCATGAAGCCCGGAGTTACTTCTAGCTCTGCACGGTCTATGGCGTGATTTGTCCCTGCCATATGGCTTGCATACTTTATTGTCTGGCAGTTCGTAGCCAACAATTCAGGTATTGCGCTATCGTAGAGCTCTTCCATCAGATTACTATTGGCATCAGGGCGTTCTAACATGAGACTTATTATAGCACTTATGCTTTAAAAAGTCCACCCCTGTGGACTTTTTAAATGATTCTGGCGGGCTATATATTAGGCTAGGCCAAGATGTTGTTTGATACGAGCTACAACGTCAGCGATCACTACCTGAGATTTTACGAGGTAGTCGTCTACGCCAAGTGCTTCTGCGCGTTCGCGGTCTGAGTCCTGGCTGAGGGCAGTTAGCATTATAATCTTCATATTGTTCGTTTCCGGCGTGTTGCGCAAAATATCGAGCACGTCAAAGCCGCTAACTCTTGGCATCATAACGTCAAGCACAATAAGGTCCGGCTTGTATTCTAGCGCGGAAGAAAGAGCCTCTTCCCCGTTTGCTACGCGCCGAATGTCGAAACCTTCAGCTTGTAAGCGAGTTTCGTATACCCCTGCGAGTGAATTGTCGTCTTCTACGAGTAAAATCTTTTTCGGTAATCCACTTGGTTGTGTTTGGTTGTCCATAGTACTTATGCTACCTAACTAGTTATCTATTTACAAGCGTTGATGAATCCGGTGAACATAGGGTGCGGTCGGTTTGGGCGTGATTTGAACTCAGGATGGAACTGGCTGGCCATATAAAACGGATGGTTGATTCCTTCGATAACTTCCACAAGCTTGTTGTCGGGATTGATGCCGCTGGCGCGTATTCCCCATGATTCGTACTGATCAACATAATCACTATTGCACTCATAGCGGTGTCGATGCCGCTCAGTAATACTAGTGGTGCCGTAGACTTTAGCTGCGAGGCTGCCGGGAGCAAGTTCACATGGCTGGTCGCCAAGTCGCATGGAACCTCCGGTGTTTTCTTTACCTACTTGATCTTCCATGGTGTGGACGACTTTGTGCTTGGCTTTTGCGTCCATTTCGGCCGATGCTGCTTCTGCGAGACCGCCGTTTCGTGCGGCCGCTATAACTGCCATCTGCAAACCAAGACAAAGGCCCAGGTATGGAATATTCTTCTCTAAAGCGTAGCGAGCGGCGTTTATTTTGCCCTCTAATGCTCGCGTGCCAAACCCGCCGGGGACACATATTCCGTCACATCCCGCAAAGGCAGCAGCTAGGTCAGCGTCCTCGGATTCCAAACTTTCTGCATCGATCCAGCGTAATTCTAGATCGCAATCGCTC
>JBBQKK010000034.1:0-8089 GCA_038326785.1 Saccharimonadales bacterium (SeqCode)
CTAGAGCGTGCCGCAAAGTTAAATGACGAGCTTGGTGCCGGTTCACTGACTGCCCTTCCTATCATCGAAACTCAGGCAGGTGATATTTCTGCGTATATTCCAACCAATGTGATTTCAATTACAGACGGTCAGATTTTCATGGAAACCAACCTGTTCTATCAGGGTATTCGTCCGGCTATTTCAGTTGGTTTGTCTGTGTCCCGCGTTGGTGGAGCAGCTCAGACTAAAGCTGTTAAAAGCGTTGCCAAGTCACTTCGTATTGATTTGGCACAGTTCCGTGAACTCGCAGCATTTAGCCAGTTTTCGACAGACCTAGACGCAGAGACCCGACACCGCATCGAACGTGGGCAGCGCCTTACAGAGCTTTTGAAGCAGCCACAATATAGTCCAATGGCTATTTGGCAGCAGTACGCTATTTTGCTTGCTGCAGGAAACGGTTGTTTTGACCAAGTACCAGTCGACAAGATTAAGATTGTAGAAGCAAACTTGCTTCGTGATTTGAAAGAAGATAAGAAGCTAGTTGAGCATATTAACTCGGGTGCCGAGGGTGACGAAACTATGCAGAAGAAAATAATTGATACTGCAAACAAAGTATCCGCTAGCTACCATCCTATTGAAGAAAAGAAGGCTAAGAAGTAAGACATGTCGAGCAAGATTGCGCTAAAGCGCCGCATCACTTCCGTAAAAAACACTCGCCAGATCACTAAGGCGATGGAGTTAGTTGCAGCCAGTAAAATGCGTCGTGCACAGGAAGTCGCGCAGCGCAGTCGCTCGTATCGACAAATGGCATACTCCCTGTTAACAAGGCTAAGCGAAATTACTGAAGTTGAAGATCACGCACTTTTTACCAAGCGCGAAGTGCAGACTCGACTCTACATTGTGATTACTAGTAACCGCGGTTTAGCCGGAGCGTATAATGCCAATATTATTCGCTTGCTGGCTCGATCTCTTATTGCAGATACAAAAGACGGGGTTAAGAGCAAGGTCATCACAATCGGTAAGCAGGGTGCTAACTTTGTACGACGTTTTGAGGGAGTTGATTTGGCAGCTGCATATCCGGCTTTTGGTGATCGTCCGACTGCGAATGATATTCGACCGATGCTAACGACAATCGTGGAGATGTATGAGACTGCACAAGTTGATGACGTGAAGCTGCTTTATACCGAGCTCAAGTCCAATATATTGCAGGAGGCGACAGCACTATCACTGTTGCCTGCTCGATATGACGTGACAGAAGAAGCATCGTCACTTGCAGATGTAACATTTGAGCCGTCGATTACTGACGTGCTGGATAATGTTGCCGTGCGCTTACTTGAGGTGCAGCTATGGCAGTCATTGCTGGAAAGCACTGCATCTGAGCATTCTATGCGTATGATGGCAATGAAAAGCGCTTCAGATAATGCAAATGATATTATCGGTGATCTCACACTCGAATTTAACACTGCCCGACAAGCAGCTATTACCCAAGAACTTGCTGAAATCACCGGCGGAGCGGAGGCGATTCAACAATGACCGAACAGAGCATCGAGCATGCACAACTGGTTTCAACTCCTCTTCCGGCTATGTCAGAGCGTCTAATGCAGCGCCGAATAGTTGCAGGTGAAGCTACTGAACTAGACCATTTGCGTGAATCTTTCGAAGCGGCAGATCAAATCGTAGATGATGCCTTGGAGTTTTCGGGTATTAACCGCAATACCGCTCCGATTCGCTGGGAAGCTGCGCGCAAAGCAGCAATGTATGCAACCTACGTTGCCCTGGGGCTGACCCGTGACGTCGCACTACGACAGGTGACGCACAAATTAGCTTCCCGCGGCAACAGGGACTGGTTGGCTCGGGACATGCAGATGGATCATATTGGTAGATTTGAAAGCAGAATATCTCAATCAAGAATAGGAGAGGAATAATTATGGCGAACGCGACAGCAGAAAAAACTAAGGGAAGAATCAGTCAAATAGTTGGCGTGGTGGTTGACGTAGAATTTGAAGGCGAACACTTACCCGCTATCTACAATGCACTGGAAGCAGAAAACAACGGTCAGAAACTTGTATTTGAAGTTGCTCAGCACTTAAGTGAATCCAGTGTTCGAGCTATTGCGCTCGGTTCAACCGATGGGCTAGCACGTGGTGCTGTAGTCACTGACACGGGCGCTGCGATCAGTGTTCCTGTTGGCGAAGAAACTTTGGGCCGAATGTTTAACGTTACCGGCGAGCCAATTGACGGTAAAGGCGGCACATTCAAACAAAAAGCTCCTATTCACCGAGCGGCACCTGCTCTTATAGATCAGTCGGGCGCAGTCGAAATCCTGGAAACCGGTATTAAAGTCATTGACCTGATTGCTCCTATCACCAAAGGTGGTAAGGTCGGTTTGTTCGGTGGTGCTGGTGTCGGTAAAACCGTTCTTATTCAAGAGCTCATAAACAACATCGCCAAATTCCACAGTGGCTACTCTGTATTCGCCGGCGTCGGTGAGCGTACTCGTGAGGGTAATGACCTTTACCACGAAATGGAAGAGTCAGGCGTTATTAAAAACACTTCCCTCGTATTCGGACAGATGAACGAGCCGCCTGGTGCTCGTTTACGCGTAGCACTATCCGGCTTGACCATCGCGGAAGGCTTCCGCGACAAGGGCTCTGACGTTCTGCTTTTTGTAGACAATATTTTTAGATTCACACAAGCTGGTGCTGAAGTTTCTGCCCTACTTGGACGTTTACCATCTGCGGTGGGTTATCAGCCAAACTTGGCTCAGGAAATGGGTCAGCTGCAAGAACGCATCACCTCCACTCGTAAGGGTTCAATTACATCTGTGCAGGCCGTATACGTACCTGCTGACGACCTTACCGACCCTGCCCCAGCTACGACATTTGCTCACCTTGACTCCACGATCGTACTTAACCGTGCGTTAACAGAGCTTGGTCTGTATCCAGCTGTTGACCCTCTGGATTCCAGCTCCACCATTCTTGACCCAGAAATCGTGGGCGATGAACACTATACAGTGGCCCGCGAAGTCCAGCGTGTATTGCAGCGCTATAAGGATTTGCAAGACATCATCGCCATCCTTGGTATGGAAGAACTTTCTGACGAGGATAAGCAAACAGTTGCGCGTGCTCGCCGCATCCAGCGATTCTTGACCCAGCCATTCTTTGTTGGCGAAGTATTTACCGGTCACCCCGGTCAGTACGTGTCGCTTGCAGATACGATTGCAGGATTCCGTGAAATTCTAGATGGAAAACATGATGATAAGCCAGAGAGCGCCTTCTACATGAAGGGTGCTATTGATCAGGTTGTAGCGGAGAAATAATGATACGCCTCGAACTAGTCGCATTAGACGGAATAAAGTTTTCTGAAGACGTCTACGAAGTTCAAATTCCTACTATGTCAGGATTGATTGGCGTATTGCCAAAGCACATGCCGCTAGTGAGCATTGCCGTTCCTGGTGTACTCACTATTCGCAAAAAGCCTACTGATCTGGATGACATGCAAGACGTATATGCTATCAATGGTGGTGTTATTGAAGTATCTGACGATACGCTACGTATATTAGTTGACGAAGCAGACCATGCAGATGAGATAAATGAAGCAGAAGTAAAAGCTGCATTTGAACGTGCGCAAAAGCTGAAAGCCGAAGCAAAAGACGAAGTATCTTTGCAGCGCGCCCAAGAACTGGTGGACCGACAGGCAGTTCGACTACAGGTCGCAGGTTTACGTCGTACTCGCCGTAAATAGAAAAAATTTGCAATCACCTTTTAACAGAGTAGAATCTATTGTATATTCAAAAAATTCTAAAGTGTTAATAAGGAGTCTCATGAAGCGCTCATTAAAGCGGCTTATTACGGTTGGTGTTTTTGGCTTTTTGTTAATGATTGCAACAGCCACTGTATTACCAACTTCAAAAGTTACGGCGGAAACTAATCCAGGCTACTCGGCCCAGGAAAATTACGCCCCGGAAGAACAAACAGCTGAATCTCACGGAGCTGCGGAAAAGGCTGAACCTCACGCCAGCGAAGAAGCCGGTCATACCGTGCATTTCGGTATAGTGTTTGCGATGTTTGCGATGGTGTTGGTGCTTGGTAAGATTGGTAATTTTGTAAATCGTTTTGGCCAGCCTGCGGTTATTGGTGAATTACTTGCAGGTGTCGCACTCTCCGCAGCCGGTTATTTTGGCTGGGACTTTATTCGTCAGACAACCGAAAATGAAGTGATCGCGTTTATTGCAAGCTTCGGCGCACTGTTACTTTTATTCTCTATTGGACTTGAATCTAAAATATCAGAAATGCGACGAGTAGGAGTTAATGCATTGGCAGTAGCGCTCATCGGCGTGGTCGTGCCTTTTACTTTGGGTACGTACGTGCTGGCCCCTATATTTTTTGCTGATGCAAATCCAACGGCAAAAATATTCTTGGGTGCGGCTCTGGTAGCTACAAGCGTGGGTATAACTGCATCTGTTTTCCGCAGTTTGAACATCCTTCGGACCCGTGCGGCTCAAACAGTAATTGGTGCTGCAGTTATTGACGATGTACTTGGTCTTATTGTTTTGGCCGTCGTGTCTGCCCTGGCGACCGGCGGAACTGTTACTGCTGCGTCTGTGGCAATAATTGCCCTTAAATCATTCGGCTTTCTATTTGGATCTTTGATAGTCGGTACACTGCTTGCTAAGCCTTTATCCAAAATGTTCAGCAAGCTCTACAGCGGTATTGCCATGAAGCTGACATTTGCCATTAGCTTTGCGCTACTATTTGGATATGTTGCCGAGTTATTCGGACTTGAGCCCATTATTGGCGCATTTGCAGCTGGTCTGCTGCTCGAAGAAGTACACTTCCATTCTTTTGCTGACCCAGAAATTGTGCATGATCTTAAGGCCCTGGACTTCAAGGCTACAAAAGATAGGGAGGCCGTGTTACGACTTATCAACAAGCATAAAGATACGCACCTGGAAGACTTGGTGGCTAGTATTAGCCTTATCTTTGTACCAGTATTCTTCGTATATACCGGCATGCAAGTAGATTTCGGATCGCTGTTGCAGCCTAAGCTATATCTAATTGCTGCGATCATTTCAGTCTTTGCGATTTTCGGTAAAATGGTTGCAGGTATCGCAGCGAAAGGTAATCGTCGTGAGAAATTGCTTGTTGGCGCCTCTATGGTGCCGCGCGGAGAAGTCGGACTTATCTTTGCTGCAACCGGTAAAGCAACAGGCGTACTCACGAACGAGATATTCTCCGTTATCGTACTCGTCGTCATCATAACTACTTTTGTTTCCCCTCCTATGATCAAAGCTCTTGCTAAGCCTAAGGTCGGCACGGCAAAAGCCTAACTTTAATTAAAAAATAACTGAGTCTAATATAGTCAGGAGACTAATTAATGCAAAAGCACGAACTAGGAGAATCACAAATGCCACCTGTAGACGAGCGAGTGGAAATATTTGCCACAGGTATTGGTGATATTCAGCCAACGGGTGAATATACCCTAGAGCAAGTAGTAGAAGCATCTGACCGTGTTCAGGAACAAGTAGAAGATGCACATGTGGTTTGCGTAGATGGTCGCCCGGCGACAGAAAAACAGCCAGTACGAGAAAAGGTGGCCGGTGGAAACCTATATACCTTCTTGTTTGCTGCAGTAGCTGCTGGCTGGAACGGATTTAGCAATGAGGCTAAGACTAATGGTCCGGGCAGCATGGTTGAAGAAGCCGCAAACTTTTTGGTCCAAACTAAAGAGTTTTTAGGGGCTCATTGGGACAATTGTGGTGCAGTTAATAAAGCAACTGAAATTACCGCAGCTTGTGCAGAATACGGTGAAGATGACCAATGGGTTGCACAGGCTCAGCGTCATTTGGGCGAAAACTTTAACGCCGAGCATTGGCGCTCTGCCAAAGAAGGATATGCGCAGATTGCTACAGATGAACAATGGCAGACATGGGACGCTAACCAAATTCAACAAACCGTAAACGCCAAAGGCGGGGTGGTGGAGCAGCTAAAGGGTGACAATACCCGCCCCGATCTTGATCCTGAAAATAAAAGGCATGGTCACTTTGAAGAGGCTACTAGAGTAAACGCAGTTGCAGGAACGAGCAATGATCGTGACAATTCTGAAATTCAGACTTTTCAGGCAGACGTTGCCCCTATGGTCCGCATGGCACAAAAAGCAGCAGCTTCCGATGAAGATTTCAGCCGAATTTTGCACGCGGAGGTGATGCGACAATTCGGTACTTTGTATGTGCTCTCGAAGAATCAGCCAGTATTCTAAATAATACCGTTAAGTAAATCGTCTTCAAAGGCCTGAATACCCTTCAGGTCTTTTGAATAGTCGCTGACATTTGGAAAATCCAAAGCCTGGATCTTTCGCCACATAATTTGCAGCAACTGTTTGGTTCGCTCCAGCTCTGTATCTTCAAAAGTTAGTTCCAACGTGTTTACCCTGCCGTCACGATCAGGTTCTACGAATTCCAGGCGCCCGGTTTTTACTGCATAGCCAGCATAACTATGTGAGTTTTCAATTAAGAGTTTATAGCTATACAGCTGCGCGCGGTATTTGTGTAGTTTGGCAATTTTTTCCCAACGGTTGTAGCTTGATCCCGTTTTGTAGTCGACTACTGTGATAGTTTTACTCTGTTTATCTATTTCCATTCGGTCAATTTTTCCGCCCATATGGACGTCACCAATTATGACTCCTTCGCCCGAGAAGCTATGCTCTGCCTTGTCGCCTTTTGCAAAAATTTTTCCTCGCTGCTGAATATATTGTGCTAAAGCGCTTTCGCCGCGTTCTGATTCAAGCTTGAACTGCTCCGGCGTCAGATGTTTACGCTCCAACTGCTTATTAAACGTTTTTATAACGATACTGAGGTCTGGTAGAGTTTCGTGTCTGTCGACGTAATATTGCAGCGATTCCAGAGTCTCGTGTACCGCGTTTCCGTATTGACCATTTACTCCCGGTGCTTGAGGGAATCTGAGTAGCGTATGCATAAAAAACTTCTGAGGGCCGCCATACTCTGTGTCGGTGAAGGTGTTTAAGTGCGTCGGACTTAGCTTGTAGCGTTTTATTCTTTCGTCTAGTAGATCTCGTAACTGGGCCGTATTGATACCTTTGTAATGGCGTTCACGCCAATCTAACTCAAAATGCTGGAGCTGGGGAGCTGCATGTCCATCACTTATTACCTGTTGTTTACCATCAGGCAAAATCATACAGTTAAATGATCCGTTGCCCCCATCTTGTTCATTGAAATATTTGAGCCGTTTTGTAGTTTTCCCACTATAGGTCTGCAGGTAGCTAGTTAGGTGTAACCCGTATTTTGCACGAGTTAGTGCAACAAAAAGAATGCGCAGTCTTTCGTCATCGTTTGCTCCAGCATGACGAATTGGCGCCAGGTTTGCGGGCAGGGTCAATCGATTACTGCTACCCCTTGAACTGCTACCCCATACATCATCGTGGCAACACGGTAAGAAAACGTGATCAAATTCTAGGCCCTTAGCCTTAAAGACCGTCATAAGCTGGACTGCGTCAGACTGTTGATTATATGGGCTCGTATTTACCATTCTTTGTTGAGCTGTTTCGTACATTTCTACAAAACTAATCAAGTCACTGAGCGTCAATGCTTTGTCTGCGGTTGCCTGATGATCTCGCAGTTTTGTGCGCAGTACTCGCAGATGAGAAAGAGTCTGGTAAAAGATTTCAGGATTGTCATTGAGTACATCGGAGCTGGTATAAAATTCTTTAAGCGGTGAATATACTACCGGATTGTCTTCTTCCCCGGTCTGAACACTTTCGTTTCCAGTAAGGAAATCCAGCATAGTTTCGCATGATTCGTGCGATGCTTGCCCTGCTAAGTTAAGGAGCAACAAAGCGGGAGCGCGACAAACGTCACTTTCGAGCAACAATTTGCTCCAGTTAGCTGTGTCGTCTTTTTTGTCATTGATTTCCCAGGATAGCTTCCAAATGGTGCTGGTGGGCAGTTTCCAAAAGTCAAAGCTCAAAACTTCCGGCCAGAGAGCATTGGCGGCCTGCTGATTATTGTTTTGTAGTGCGAGTACCAGGCGGCTCATGCTTAACAGTTGCCTGACAACAGGAGTTTCCAGGATGTTTTCTCTTTTTTCATAGCGGA
>JBBQKK010000035.1:0-7991 GCA_038326785.1 Saccharimonadales bacterium (SeqCode)
GTGAACTCAACATTGTCTGGAGTTGCATATGTTCGCACAATGACGCCGTCTTTAGTGGAGGCTTCTTTATATCCCAGATCGCCAGTAACGAAAGCAAGTAGGTAGGTGGACATTAAAGGTGTAGTTTCAAATTCTGTCCTGACGCTACTTTCTTGTGTATGTTGAGACTTGATCGGTGTATTGGCAAGAACTGCTTCACCTGCCTGCGTATTCAATATAAGGTCAAATGTTGCCTTTGCTTCAGGTTCATCAATGCACGGAAATACTTCACGGGCGTGGTGACTCTCAAACTGCGTCGCAATTAGTTGTTTTTCCTGACCGTCATGCTCGAAGAAGCAGGGATACATGCCATTCATGGGCCGGGTTATAGTTCCTTGAAACTCGAGTCTAACCGTATAGCTGCCGGGATAAAGTGTTTCCTTCGTATGCAATCGGACTTCATCGTACGTTTCTTGATTATTGATGCGCTCCACTTCAATTTCTTTATCGCTCCGTTTGTCGTGATGAGTAATATGAGCGCTGGTAATTTTAAGCTCACTTTGGTGAAGCGTAATGCGCTGATTCGGACGCTGAACCTTTTGCCCGGTAATAATGACGGTACCTGTGAAAGTCTTGTTTTCTTTATTAGGTGTGAGTTCCAGAATATAGTGCTTCGGCTGAAATTGTTTATATAGTCGCGTCACTGATTTTGAACTCATCGATTTGTACCCCTTCTTAGATGGAAATAATTCTGTAAACCCTGTACTGCTTATAGTTTACCAGAGCAAACGCGAGCTATGTGTTGTAATTCTCATTTGACAACGAGCGATGTAAGGGATATGATTTGAATGTTCGATCCGGCCAGCGTGGTCGGATTTTTTCATTCACAAACAAGAGATGCTGTAACTGCAAAGACGACTAATATCCGGTGTATTGTACTTACGAGGCGAATGACACGGACAGAAATTCCGCAGATAGTTGCGTCAGAGAAACCACATTCTCGTCACTACAACTGAATGGCATATCGATGTACTAACTAATAGAAAGAAGGAGTAATAGAATGGATTTAGATATCAAACAATTAGCAATGGCTGTAAAGGCAATTGCAGAAGAAAAAAACTTACCCGAAGACACCGTACAGGAAGTTGTAGAACAGGCGCTTGCAGCGGCTTACCGTCGTGATTACGGTGATCGTGAGCAGGAAGTTCGAATCAGCATGAATAGCAACACTGGTGATGTTGATGCATTTGTTAGCAAGGAGGTTGTTGAAGTTGTGGGCGACGAGAACTTCGAGATTAATGTTGCGGATGCCAAGAAGCTTAAAAAAGATGCTGCTGTTGGTGACATGGTGGAAGTACACGAGAAAGTAGAAAACTTTGGACGTGTTGCGGCACAAACAGCTAAGCAAGTTGTATTGCAGCGTTTGCGTGAAGCAGAGCGCGAAATCATCATGAACGAGTATGAAGATAAGATTGGCACCGTTATCAACGGTATCGTTTCCCGTGTGGAAGGTCGAATCGTACGCGTTGAACTTGGCAAGGCACAGGGAATCATGCCTATGAGCGAACAAATTCAAGGTGAACGATATTACCCAGGCCAACGCCTAAAGGTTTTCCTTAAAGATGTTGAGCGCGGCTTCCGTGGCCCACAATTAGTTGTTTCTCGCGGTAACACGCCATTCATTGAGTGGTTGTTTAAGGCTGAAGTTCCTGAAATGGAAAGTGGTGCCGTTGAAATCAAGGGTATCGCTCGTGAAGCTGGCGTGCGCAGCAAGATAGCTGTGTACAGCACCGTCCCAGGTGTTGACCCAGTTGGTACATTTGTAGGTGGACATGGTACACGTGTAAACGCGGTTATGTCTGAAGTTGGTGAGCAGGAAAAAATTGATATTGTTGTCTGGGCGGAAGATACGGTTACTTACATCACGAACGCTCTTAGTCCTACTCGGGTAACGAAAGTAACCTTGGATGAAGAAAGTAAGCGAGCAAAAGTTACAGTGCCAGAAGATCAGCTAAGTATTGCGATTGGTAAGAGCGGACAAAACGTACGTCTTGCCAGTAAGCTTACAGGATACGACATTGACATAATGGCCGAACAAGCAGAAGCACCTGTGACTGAAGCGAAACCTGTCGTACAAAAGCTTAAGAAGAAAGAACAGCTAGAGTCATCTTTGCTCGAAGCTATTGAAGAACATGGCGTAGAAGAATAGTCGTCTGACATTACTGCCGTTCAGCGGCTTAGTTACAGAGGAATACGGTGTGTATGTGCACCGTTTTCCACTTTAAAGGACTCAGGATAAAAGACACCAGAGTGACGATTAGCACTCTTGCATGACGAGTGCCAGACTTGCTATAATATAAGAAGCGACTTTAAGATCTCGCTAGAAGGGTAAAATATGATGCCGAATTCACCCGACTTTCAAGAATTTTTGAACCACCTGACCGACAATGCATTATCAAGTTTAAAACACGCCGATGCCATAGCTCGAAGCTTTGGTAGCGCGTACATTGGAACCGAGCACCTGCTGCTTGGTGTTTTAGCACAAGATACCAGTATGGGCGCGAAGCTGCTGGAGGGTGTTGGAGTATCTCTGGACAAAGCTCGTTTAGCGCTGAACTTGACTCCCAAAACTCTCGTTATAAATATGGGCGCTAAAGGTTTGAGCGAAACAGCAAAACTTACTCTCAAGATGGCCTACGATGTGGCTCAGGACTTCAGCCAGGAGTTCTGTGGAACCGAGCATATTATCTACAGTATCTTAAGCCAAAAAAATGCCCGTGCCACAATTTTGCTGCGCGACATGAATGTCGACGTTGATGCACTAGTATCCGAGCTCGAACAGTTCCTTAATCGACAGCAATATGATGACAGCGGAGAAAGTGTCTCAGAAGGCCGTCGCAAAACCAAGAAATCACGCAAAACTGCGCTCGATTTCTTTGGTACGGATCTAACGCAAATGGCCCGCGATAAAAAACTAGACCCAGTAGTGGGACGCGAAAACCAGATTAGGCGCGTCGTAACGATTTTGAACCGACGTACAAAAAATAACCCGGTATTAATTGGTGAACCTGGTGTCGGCAAGACCGCCATCGTAGAGGGACTTGCCCAACGGATAGTGACCGAGGATGTACCAGATAGCTTGCTTGATAAACGTATAGTGATGCTTGATCTAGCCGGCATGATTGCGGGAACTAAATATCGAGGCGAGTTTGAAGAGCGACTCAAAAAGGTAATGGCAGAACTAGAGAATGATACAAAGACCATTGTATTTATAGACGAGCTACATTTGATCGTTGGCGCAGGTGCTGCTGAAGGTGCTATGGATGCGGGCAACATTTTGAAGCCTGCGTTGGCACGCGGAAAAATTCAAGTAATCGGTGCAACTACTACCGTAGAATATACTAAGCACATAGAAAAAGATGCAGCTCTAGAGCGTCGTTTCCAGCCAATACAAGTTCCAGAAACTACACCTGCCGAGACTTTGGCTATTCTAAAGGGGCTGCGAAAGCATTATGAAAAATTCCATGGTGTGAAAATTAGCGATGAAGTACTTGAAGATACGGTAACGCTATCTAAGCGATACCTAAATGATCGATTTATGCCCGATAAGGCAATAGATCTTTTGGATGAAACCGCGGCTCATTTGCGCGTCGATAAGGGCAAGACTCCCCCGGAGGTGCGCAAGCTACAAAAAGAGTTGAAGCTCGTTAGTGGGCGTATTGAAGATGCCGTTGAATCAGAAGATTACGAGAAAGCCGCGCAGTACAAACAGCGCGAATCTCAAATTAATGAAGAACTAAAACAGTTGAATGCCAAAGGCAAAACTACCAATCGCTTGGTCATGGCTAGCGAAGACATAGCGGAAGTCGTGGCTCGCATTACTGGAGTGCCAGTCAAGAAAGTAATTCGATCTGAAGCTAAATACCTGCTGAATCTGGAAAAGACTCTAGGTAAGTACGTAATAGGCCAAGATGAAGCCGTAACTGCTGTTTCTAAGGCAGTGCGCCGTAACCGTGTTGGAATTGGTAGCGGCAAGCGCCCAATTGGCTCATTCATTTTCTTAGGGCCAACTGGCGTGGGAAAAACGGAATTGGCGCGGGTGCTCGCGCGGGAATTCTTTGGCAGCAATGACTCGCTCATAAAGATTGACATGAGTGAATTTGCTGAACGCCATACGGTATCGCGGCTAGTCGGTGCGCCGGCAGGTTATGTAGGATACGACGAAGGTGGCCAGCTAACCGATAAAATTCGCCGCCAGCCATATAGTCTCGTGCTATTCGATGAAATTGAAAAAGCTCATCCTGAGGTGTTCAATATGATGCTGCAAATACTAGAGGACGGTGTACTTACTGATGCCAAGGGTAGAAAAATCGACTTTACGAACACGATCATCATTATGACCAGCAATATTGGGGCAGAGAAACTCCAAAAAGAAGCTAACTTTGGTTTTCATGTATCAAACAGCAGAGACCAAAAAGACTTAGATCAGTTGCACGAAGCAAACAAAGGCAAAGTCTTAGATGAGCTGAAGAAAATGATGCGTCCAGAGCTTATCAATCGTATAGACAAGCTCGTAGTGTTCCGCGCACTAACTAAAAAAGATGTACTGAAAATTCTTGACCTACAATTAGATGAATTACGTCACCGATTGGTAAAACATGGACTGGGATTGAAAGTTACTGGCAAGGCTAAATCAGATCTACTAGAAAAAGGTTACGACGCACTAAATGGCGTGCGACCATTGCGTCGGCTTTTGCAGGACACAATTGAAGACCATATCGCGCTTCGGCTGCTAGGCAACCAATTGCAAAAAGGTGACATTGTCGAGGTGGCCGTCAAGGATCGCCAGCTCGTATATGCTAATGAGCAAGAGTCAGTAGCGTCAAAGCTCTAGCTTGATATATACTTGAGTGAATATGGAAAAATCTAGTCGTCGCGTATCTTTTCTGTTGGCCTTGGCCTTTCTGCTGGCTACCGTTGGTGCTCTCTGGCAGCGCCAGGCAATTTACGATTGGATTAGACTGCGTGACTATACGCCGTCACCCGGCATTGTTGCCTTAGCGGATACCACCTCGATGACTGACTATGGTCGGCATGTATTTTATGTGTACCACCCAACCTTAGAGGATAAAGATTCGTTCAATGCGCATTGTACAAACAGTGAGCGAAGTATTGTATTGGGCTGTTATGTTGAACATCAAGGCATATATATATTTGATGTAACTGATGAGCGGTTAAGTGGTATTGAGGAAGTAACAGCAGCACATGAGATGTTGCATGCAGCTTATGATCGGCTGAGTTCTAAAGAAAAAAAGCGAATAGATGCGTTAGTGGCCTCCGCTTTTGCTGATGTAAAAGATCAACGAGTTTTAGATACTGTTGAACGATACCGTGAGCGCGATGCTACTATTGTTCCTAATGAACTTCACTCAATACTTGGTACAGAGGTCCGAAATTTACCGGCAGAATTGGAGCAATACTATGCGAAATATTTTAAAGACCGCTCTGCAGTAGTTGTATTTTCAGAGAAATATCAGCAAGCATTTACCGAGCGCCAGACAAAAATTGATGAGTATGATCAAAGACTTAAGACATTGCAATCTCAGATTGATGCGCTCCAGTCATCACTGAAGTCACAGGAAGAAGGATTGCAGGCGGAACGGGCACGGCTAGACAGCTTGCGCTCTACTAACCGAGTTGACGAGTACAATGCATCCGTACCCGGCTTTAATGAGCGCATTCGACGTTATAACGTAGATGTAGCGAGCGCCAGACAGCTAATTGATGAATACAACAAAGTGGTAGCGTCTCGCAATGCTATAGCAGTAGAAGAAAATGAGCTTATAAAGGCAATTGATTCCAGACCGGGAACTATGCAAGCTGAATAGTTTGCTACACTTTACTTATGCCTAAAAAAGATGCGGTGCAATATGTGTGTAGTAATTGCGGAGCTGTAAGCCCTACTTGGAGTGGCAAATGTTATTCATGCGGTGAATGGAATACTTTGCAAGAGCAGCTACCAATAAGCAGCGTAAATAATGTTAGTTCGGGCGGCAAGGCCCTTACTAGTGTGAGTGTTACGAAATCGCTCGCCAAAGACCACCCAAGAATGGCCGTTGGAATTGACGACGTAGATGGCGTCCTCGGCGGCGGAATTGTGTCTGGTAGCGTTACGCTCATTGCGGGCCAACCGGGAATAGGAAAGAGCACCCTTTTGCTGCAAATTGCACACAAACTGTCGAATAATTATAAGATTTTATACGTCAGCGGAGAGGAATCTGCTCATCAAATTGGATTGCGCGCAGATCGCTTAGGAACAACTAGTAACAAGCTACAGCTAGCCACTAGTACCAGCGCTGATGATATTGCGCGAACAGTTGCAGGAGCCAAGTATGACATTGTCATAGTTGATTCCATACAGACAATAGCTTGCGATGCTATTGCCTCTGCAGCGGGGAGTGTTAGCCAGATCACAAACAGCACCCAGTTATTGACGGGTGCTGCTAAGCAGTCAAATAGCGCACTGATTCTCGTAGGCCATGTTACTAAAGAGGGATCCATTGCCGGTCCTAAGGTACTAGAACACGTCGTAGATGTAGTTCTGCAGCTCGAAGGAGACCGTTATGGCGGCTTTAAGGTGTTAAGAGCTATCAAGAACCGCTATGGAAGTACGAACGAGGCAGGAATCTTTGAAATGAAAGATAACGGTCTTGTTCCAGTCGATAATCCATCTGCTGCTCTTTTAGCAGAAAGGCAAGTCACTGACGGTTCAGTAGTACTGGCTACTATGGAGGGCACCCGACCGTTGCTCGTAGAAGTACAAGCATTGGTCAACAAAACTAGTTATGGATATCCGAAGCGCACTGCAAGCGGAATGGACTTAAACCGTCTAAACTTATTGATAGCAATGCTTGAGCGCAGAACTAAGCTGAACTTGGCGGATCACGACATCTTTGTAAATGTTGTTGGTGGAATTCGTCTCAGTGAGCCAGCTGCCGACTTGGCTGTGTGTATGTCGATTGCATCAGCTGCCAAAGGGATGCAGCTTTCACAGAACGCAGTTGTATTTGGCGAAGTGGGGCTTTCTGGCGAAATAAGACATGTACCGTTTATAGAGAAACGCATCGCCGAAGCATCAAAGCTGGGATTTGATGCAAGTATCGGGCCAATCATTCGTGGCGACTCTAAAAAACAGCCGAATTATCACGCAATGAGGGATATACGATCCGCTTTGAACGCTTTTCTGTCTAAATAGCGCTTCTACGCAAGGGTTCATATGCTACGCTTATAGCAATGGAAATCTTTCAGACACTATTGCTACTTATTATTTTGGTAGCAGTAACTCGAGTAAAAAAATCCTCACAGCATACATCAAAGGCACCCTCAATAATCATTGATAGTTGTGGGTTGATTGATGGCCGGATAATCGAGCTGGCAAATGCAGGGTTTATTCCCTCGAAGTTAATAATACCGGGATTTGTAATCAGGGAATTGCAATCTTTGGCGGATTTAGCAGATCCTCAGCGACGTGAGCGAGGGCGATTTGGCCTAGACGTGGCCAAGCAACTACAGGCAAGGGAACACCCCGAGGTAATAATCGACGAATCTGACACTCGTGATGGCATGGAAGTGGATAATCAGCTGGTTGAGCTCGCGAAAAAAATGAATGCTGGTCTTTATACAACAGATTACAACTTGAACAAAGTGGCTGACTTGCACAATATAACCGTGCTGAACGTGAACGAGTTGTCGTTAGCGCTGAGACCCGTTGGTATTCCGGGAGAGAAAAAAACTATAACAATTGTACAAAAAGGGAATACCGGTAAACAGGGCGTAGGTTACCTCGAGGACGGAACTATGGTGGTAGTTGAAGGTGCAGCTACATTGCGTGGGAAAAGTGTGGCGATACTAGTGACCAAGATTCATCAGACGCTCGCAGGTAAAATGCTCTTTGCGGAGCTGGAAGACAAGAACTTGGCAAAACCTAAGCCCGTTGTTCGCTCTTCAAAAGC
>JBBQKK010000036.1:0-7921 GCA_038326785.1 Saccharimonadales bacterium (SeqCode)
AATGTCAAAGAAGCGCACGATGGTGCTGAAGGCCTGGCACTCGCGGAATCGTTCTGCCCTGACTTGGTCCTACTGGACCTACGTATGCCCATCATGGGTGGTGATGAGATGCTTGAGAAGATGCGTGCTACGGAATGGGGCGGCAAGCCCCGAGTAATAGTGCTGACTAATATCAGTAAGGACGAAGCGCCACATACGCTTAGATTCCTAAATGTGGACCGCTACATAGTAAAAGCCCACCACACCCCTAGCCAGGTGCTCGATATCGTAAACGAAATTCTCGGAACAGCCACTCTGCACGCAAAATAGTTGAGTTTATTATTTTTTTCTCGTACGATTCAACTATGCCAATAAAAATAGCAATTATTGAAGATGATGTAGCGATCTCGCAGATGTACCGCATCAAGTTCGAAGCGGAAGATTATGAAGTAGAGACAGCAGAAAATGGAAAGTTGGGCTTAGAGCTTGCAGAAAAAATGCAGCCGGACATTATTCTGCTGGATTTGATGATGCCGGAAATGAACGGCGAGGAAATGCTAGTCCAAATGAGGAACACGGACTGGGGAAAAGACATTCGTGTCATAATCCTCACCAACATGGGAGAGCAAGAAGCGCCGCCAATTCTGAAAGAACTGAATGTCCGGCGCTTTATTGTTAAGGCAGAAATGACGCCTCGGCAAGTAGCCGAGATGGTAAAAGCCGAACTCGCGATATAAAGCCACTGGGCAGCATAAAAAATTAACGCATGCTTAACAGAGTGAACAATTGCGTTACTGCTGTTAATCTTCTACAATTGCCATATATGGCACACATCGTTGTGGTCGAGGACGACCAAATGCTCGCAGAGATTTATGAAACAACGCTGGTTAGTGGCGGACATCAGGTGACACTCGTGGGTGACGGTGGAACTGCCCTGGCTACCATTAAGGACAATTGTCCAGAACTAGTATTCTTAGACCTCATGATTCCTAACTTAAGCGGCGACCAGGTGCTTCAGCAGCTGCGTGAGAGCGAATGGGGCAAGGACGTAAAAGTCATCATTACCACCAATATCAGCGAATCTGAAGCTCCAGATATCCTCAGTAAACTACACTTTGAGCGCTACCTCATCAAGGCCAACACTGGCCCCTCAGAGCTCTTAGAAATCGCCAACCAGACCCTCACAGTGGCCTAAACTGTTACAATAGCTTGTATGAAAATAGCTATATTAGGATTTGCAGGACAAGGACAAAGTTCTTTTGATTATTGGAACAACGGTGAACACGAAATTACGATTTGTGACCGCAATACTGATATTAATATCCCGGCAGGAGCCACCGGGAAACTAGGTGATGATTATCTGGAAAACCTAGACGTTTTTGATGTACTCGTTAGAACCCCTGCCCTTCATCCCCGTGAGATTGTGGCAGCCAACGCTGATAGCCCCCATATTTTGGAAAAAGTTACTTCTAATACAAATGAGTTTTTTCATGTGTGCCCGTCTAGAAACATCATTGGTGTAACCGGCACCAAAGGCAAAGGCACTACGAGCACGCTTATCACGAAAATGCTCGAGGCAGCCGGCAACCGAGTGCACCTGGGAGGAAATATAGGTACTCCGCCACTAGAAATGCTCAAAGATGATATAAAGCCCACTGACTGGGTGGTACTTGAGCTAGCTAACTTCCAGCTCATTGATTTGAAGCATTCGCCACATATTGCAGTGTGCCTGATGGTGGTACCTGAACATCTTGATTGGCATGAGGACTTAGATGAATACATCGCTGCCAAACAGCAACTATTCATGAACCAAACCGAAGACAATATCGCGGTGTACTATGCAAAAAATGATAATTCAGTAAGTATCGCAGATGCATCTATAGGTAAGCAAATACCATACTTTAACGAACCCGGCGCGATAGTAGAAAATGGCAAGATCGTTATTGCGGGACATCAAATCTGCGCTACCGATGAGTTAAAACTTTTAGGCGAGCATAACTGGCAGAATGCGTGCGCCGCAACAACGGCCGTATGGCAAATTACACAGGACATTTCTGCTATAAGTTCTGCCTTAAAATCCTTCTCCGGATTGCCGTTCCGCATTGAATACCGGAAAACAGTAAACGGTGTTCGCTACTATAATGACTCTTTTGCAACCGGCCCGGGAGCTACAATGGCCGCTATTAAAGCAATTCCCGGCAAAAAAGTCATGATCATAGGAGGCTATGACAGGGGTCTGGATCTGATGGAACTAGCAGAAGCTCTATCAGCGGCCGCCAAGGATATTCGTAAAGTCGTTTTGATTGGGGCCTCCGCAGAGCGAACAGCAAGTACGCTCGAAGAAATAAATTTCAAAGCTTACGTACGATGTTCTGCTACAACTATGGATGAGATCGTGAAAGAAGCTACTGAGAATGCCGAAAATGGTGATGCCGTAATATTATCACCTAGCTTTGCCAGCTTTGATATGTTTAAAAATTTTGAAGATCGCGGAATAAAATTCAACGAATCCATAACCAAACTATGACCCGTTACCAGAAGTTCATTTTTCAGAATTATAACTTTAATCTAGCGAGCAAAACCTTATCGCTCAACTATGGGATTGATGATGCACTTTGTTTCACTGAAACTTTTGTTTTTAATTTTGATTTTACAAATAACATAAACGATTCTTTATTAGATGTAGCATGTCAGACCGTTTTTTTCATGGCAGGAGTGTCTTACTACAAAACCTATCTACCTCCTGAAATCGTAATCAACCAAGGCGAGATGGATGAGCAGAGCGCAGACTTTTTCAGCAAGACATACCAAAAAGGGCTCGGTGAGTTTTTTTACGTAAATAAGCTAGATCCCCGTACTTCTATACGCTTCCCTGTCAACGCACCCATAATTATAGTGCCGCCAGCGGATACTTCCCTTGCAGGTAAATTAGTAGCGGTAGGGGGTGGCAAGGACTCATTAACCACCGTAGAGCTACTAGGCGGCAACGACGACATAATGACATGGTCAGTCAACCATCGCTCGCAGCTTTCCCCGCAAATAGAGCGCAATGGTGGACCACATGCATGGATTGAGCGCCACTGGGACCCGCAGCTTTCCGAATTTAATAGCAAAGACGCATATAATGGCCACGTACCCATATCGGCGCTCTTCGGTGCGCTTGGAACTGTAGTAGCCGTACTGACAGGCAAACAAGATATTGTAGTATCCAACGAAAGCTCCGCAAGTGAACCAACACTTGTATATGACGGTATACCAGTTAATCATCAGTACTCAAAGTCACTGGAGTTTGAAAAGGATTTCCAGGCATACCTACTACATCGTTTTACGGGTTCCGTCAGATACTACTCATTGCTACGACAGTTATCAGAGCTGAGAATTGCAGAGATATTTGCCAGTAAGGCCTTCGGCAAATACTATGATGTATTTAGTTCTTGCAATCGTGCATACAGGCACGGAGAAGAAACAATGTGGTGGTGTGGCGTATGCCCAAAGTGTGCCTTTGTATTTTTGATATTTACCCCGTTTATTCCCAGGACTAGCCTTGAAGATCTGTGGGGTGGAAAAAATCTCCTTTTGGATGAAAAACTTGAACCAATTTACAAGCAATTGCTGGGGATAGAGGGAGACAAACCTTTAGAATGTATAGGAGAGATAAAAGAAAGTCGAGCGGCGATGCGTATTGCGCAAAAGCAATATAGCGAACTACAAAAATACAAGTTTGACCTGCCCGCAGATTATGACTTCAGAGCGTTAGCGCCGCACAGCATTCCTGAAGATGTATTGCCTGTACTGAATCAGTTGCATGGCTAGTTATTACTAGAGCTAATACGGGCGGCACGAATTACGTTATCAAACAGAGCGCAGACCGTCAGTGGTCCGACTCCGCCTTTTTCTGGTGTAATCTTTATATCGTCTCTTTCGCGCACATCAGGTGCGACATCGCCAATAAGTCCGTTTTTATCCGTCGATACTCCGGCGTCTACTATTACCGCTTTTTCTTTTACTAGATTTGCCGTAATCAGACCCGGGTGGCCAGTGGCGCTGACAATAACATCAGCAGACTTGATTAATTCTTCAAGGTTTTTCGTCTTTGCGTCGGCTGTCTGAAAAGTAATCCCGGAAGCTTCCCATAATTTAGCTAGCGGCTTGCCGACCAGTCGCCCCTGGCCAATGATCACTACTTCTTTGCTCTTGAGGTCAATATTATATCCGGCCAAAAGCCAGTGAATAGCGGTAGGTGTGGGTGCATCAAAACTTGTTTCTGAAGCTAGCCCGTCAACGTCTTTGCCTGAAACAACAGCGTTTAAAATTTCGTCAGTTTGGGTTGGGGTCGGTAGTGGAATCTGTACGATAATGCCATGTATGGCGTCATCGGTATTTAGGCGACTGATAGTACGCATTGCCTCTGCCTGCTCGATTGTATGAACATCTACTTCTACATCAATTTCTGTTCCGTACTTTTGTTTGATAGCCATATAGCTATCGACAATAGGGTCGGGATTGGTTCTAATAATCGCAAGCTTAGGAATTACGTTTTGAGATTGCCTCAAAATACGCACCTGGTGCACCTGACGTTCCTTGATGTAACCAGCTAGCTCTGCGCCATTGAGTAATTTCACTACACAAGTATATCAGAGGTAAGAGAAGTTACCCTAGTTGGGTTTGCGGCGTAACAACGCGAGAGTGACAACGGTCGATATCACCTAATACTGTCACAAAATCTGTGTCATCTAAATCGGTATGCGAATATGCGCAAAAAAGATCAAACTTAAAGTCATTACCAAAATCGTTCCACAGTTTTTCGAGTTCTAAAGCGGCGCGTTTATGACCCTGAGACCACAGAACCGCAACCATCTCACCATAAACGCGAATATTATCGGGCCGCGACTGGAACTGACTAAATAGAGAAGAAATAAGTTCCTTGAAATTTTCGGTATCTGGTTTGCCATTAACTAAAATTTTTTGCATAGTTTCGTCGGCATCAAATATGAATAATCGTTTTGTGCTGTTGAGTACGTTCAAATCGTACCCATTGAGTTTTAATTGCTGTTCAAGCAATAATTTATGAGTTGATTTTAGCACTAAAATTGCAGGCTCACCCTTGGCGAAACCATTTAGGATATATTCAGTGATTTTATTAATAAGGGTCTCACTGTTTTTATACAGCAATACCATATGATCAAAGTCGCCACTAACCTTTTGTTGCAAAACAATTGCCTCTTACAGTGCTCCGTAAATAGAACCAAATACGCACACTCATGATACACCGCTCACGTTTAAAATTCCAGCAGCTGATGTCACTATTTGAATTACAATTTTTAGAACAAAATCAGCCGCGCTGTATTAAGAAGCCAATATAACCTATGTAAGTCGCGAGGAAAATTGCGCCCTGGGGCCGGGTGAGCTCATGACGCTTTCCGAGAAACATAAATATAAACAACATGGCTGTTGCTCCAACTGATACCAGGACGTCTACGGATGCCGCTGCATTGAATGGCAACTGCAATAGCGTACCCGTAAGGCCTAGGATCCAAAAGATATTGAATATGTTGGAGCCGACAATGTTTCCAATTGCGATATCTGCTTGCTTTCGCAAAGCAGCTACAACTGAAGTAGCAAGTTCCGGTAATGAGGTACCAATCCCCACTACAGTAAGTCCTATCAGTGATTCGCTAAGGCCTGCTGCCTGCGCAATGCTAACTGCCGCGTTAACAAGCAGTCGACCACCAAATACAAGTCCCACCAAACCGCCCACCATCATTAAAGTCGATACCCATGCCGGATATCGTTCTATCGATTCACCGCCTTCAGATTTTACTTCCTTAGAGCGTTCCCCGCGTGCCATGCCAACAATGTAATACATAAAAACTACCATCAGTGACATCAACACTATTCCATCGGTACGGGTAACGGCGTTAAAAGCCACCCCATCGATAAGTACGTCGTTTCCCATGACAAACAGCAAACATACTCCCAAAAGCGCCAGCGGAATTTCTTTCCAGACCGTAGAGCTCTTGACTTTGAGCGGCACGATCATTGAACAGATACCTAGAATAAGTAGAATGTTGGCTATGTTACTGCCGACAACATTACCTATAGCCAGATCCGGGGAACCATTAAGAGCCGAGACGATGTTCACGGTTAGTTCTGGGGCGGATGTTCCAAATGAGACTATGGTCAATCCAATGATAAGAGGCGAGATTCGAAATTTTGCGGCGATAGACGAGGCGCCTCGGACCAATCCCTCTGCCCCAATAATTAACAATGCCAGCCCTACGACTATAAGTAAGAAGTTAAGTATCATGAATTTTCCTGAATTATTTTATTGGTGCTATTTGTATGCAAATAACTATATAGAAAAAAACACTCCCGGGATAGATTGAACGGATATTTTAATCGACCGGCGGATATTGCTTGGCGCTAAGAAGCTGAGCTAAATGAGCGGCATTTGCAGCTAGGCTTTTGGTAGCTGCCGCAGTTTTCTCGGGAACTTCGGATAATTCGTTATAATCGGTGGCCTGCATAGCTTCACCCACCCAATACGTCGAGCCGCTTGCCGGAACAGAAAAGCCAACATCATTTAATCCCTGAAAAACGTCTGCTGTGACCTTGTGTGCTCCATCTTCATTTCCGACCACAGCCACGACCCCTACCTTGCCGTAAGTTTGCAAACGACCATTATCATCAGTTTCGGATAATTCTGCGTCCAGCCGCTCCAAAACCCGTTGAGTCACACTGGATGCATGCCCTAGCCAGATGGGCGTAGCGATAAGCAAAATATCCGCGTTCATAATTTTTTGGCGCAGCTTAGGCCAATCATCGCCGTCACCCATGTCTATTTGGACTCCGGGCTTAATATTAAAATCCACTACACGAAGTATTTCGGTTTCAACATTGTGATCTTTTAACTCTTCTGCAACATGCTTTGCAATCAGATCGCTCGAAGAATTTGCAGGCGAAGGACTAAGCGTGCAGACAAGTGCAACAGCTGTTAAAGATTTATACATACATATCTCCTGATTATGATATAAGTTTAGGCTACACAGATACTAAATACTGTTAACTAATTCATACCCGGGCGTGAACCTGGAAATGGCTACGCATGCGGACAACTTTTGTGTTGACTATTTTTTTGGCGAAAGTGGAAAAGTCACAGAAAAGGTAGTGCCCTTTCCCTCTTCTGAATGCTCCAGCGAAACGGTGCCACCCATCTTTTCGGCAAGTAGTTTAGAAATATATAATCCCAGTCCGGTGCCGCCATTTGTGTCGCGCGTAATTATGTCCGTCCCAGCTTGTTGGAACTTATGAAATAACAGGTGTTGCTTGCTCTGCGGAATACCTTTTCCGGTGTCTGTGACCAGTATTTTTGCAAAGCCGTTCGAAATCTCTGCAGATACCGTAACATCGCCTTCTTTGGTAAACTTGAGGGCATTGCCAATAAGGTTATACATTACCTGTTTAGCACGGTTGGCATCTGCCTGTACTATTAAAGGGCTTTCCACCCTATTTAGGATTTCCACTGACTTCTCATTACTAATACTGTTCACCTCTTCGCAGACAGCTTGAATAATCTCCGCTACATCAATAGGCTGTATAGCAAACTCGATATTACCCTGCTCAAGGCGCGAAACATCAAGGAAGTCATTCACAATTTCAATCAGCCTTGTACTAGAAGCGTGAATATCGTCGATCATCTCCCCCAATTCCGGTGCCTTCGCTAACTCTTTGCCGTAAAAACTGTGGATCATCGATGTATTGCCGCGAATTGCAGTTAATGGAGTGCGAAGTTCATGAGAAGCAATGGAAAAGAATTCATCCCGAGATCGTTGCAAGGCCTTTTCTTCGGTGACGTCCTGTACAAGAATTACAGTACCTATCGCTTCATCAGGCGATAGCATAATAGGTGCTATGAAAATTTGCAGGTAATTGTTGCCCATTA
>JBBQKK010000037.1:0-7056 GCA_038326785.1 Saccharimonadales bacterium (SeqCode)
TTTTAATTCTAAATTGCTTATCATAACTCAGCCCACGAGTTACATCACCACGATCACCGGGGTGGAGGGAATTTGGGCCCAGCTCCTGATCTAAAACAGGGTCCCACATAACTAGTCGATTTGGGTTCTGACCGGGACTAGGCCGTCCGTAAATGTGCCAGTTATACTGGTTTTCATAACCATCATGACGTATAGCCTTTACTGAGCTCACACTTAGTGAACGAGCTCCAGCCTGCCAGTGAGCGTTCGCGCTCGTATTAGAATAGACTGGATTAACCTGTCGTGCGACCCAAGTGCCATCATAGCCATTCGTGGTGTCTGCAGACGTTTCTATAACCGTAGGAGGGCCAATCATATTTAGATAAAAACCCTCTATATCACGTAGTTCCGGAAAAATGACGCCCGTCCAATAACGATTACCACCGTAATCCATAGCGGTATCAGTTATTTCATTGTTGAGTACACTACGTTGGGCAGGTGTCATGATCGTAGGATTGCTTCCACTGGTGATGTAATAGAAACCTACTGATCCATCATTGTCGTACATCATTCGATAGCCAATTGAGGCCGGAAACATTGGCATTAGAAGCCCCCAGTTCTATTGCTACTTTTACTTTTTATTTCTTCGTCCGTCTTCTGCTTAACTTCTAGCCATTCATCCGGCCACCACTGCGCTGTTGATCCATTCTTGAATAATTTAAATGTTACTCCTGTTCTTGGGTCTGTCCATGTATCACCATCTGAATTATTCTGCGCACTTGGTGGTGTACTTGCAGCTACTCTTTCTTCGTATGTCATTTATTCTTCCTCATGATTATGCTTATTCTATCATTGTGCTACACGCTTGTTGAACAGTATTCTTACTGTTGATGGCACGGCACTCTTGTTTGCTAGCCATAAATGAACTTGGCTCGTATTGTCCTCATCTTCATAATCCCAAATAAATTCGCGCATCCATGCGCCCCTCACACTTTGAACCCAAAAAGCCAGGTTTGCATTTTGCCCCCCGGCAGAAAAATCATTTTGTCTAAGTATCTTCAAATCGAATACTGCGGTAGGATCGGTAACCTGAATTCGAATCTGTCGAATTAATACTGTGCCGCTGGCACTTGCCCAAGGAGTAGAAACAGTGAAGTTGGTGCTAGCGGCAATTGAGGGCGATAAATAATCAAACGCCGGGAATGTAACAGAATTCACTGCTGGTGCCTGAGGCTCCCAGGCGTCCGAATCTTCATTCCATATCAATGCCTGCCCATTATTTGGAGCAGCCGTACCCACGACTCTTCCCTGTATGCTTGTGGCATTTCCGGACCCGCCTGCAGTCAATGCGGCCTGCACGTCAGCAGAAAGATCACTTTCCGGAATGCCACCAACAGGCAATGTATATTTACTTGCTAAGCCCGGCACGGTCGGAGCTGTGGCGGTTCCACCAAGATCTCCAGCAAGCTGTATGATTCCTTTGCTGTTAGTCGTGGCATCCGCCACGGTACTTCCGCTCGCGATTGCCGTCTGCACATCGCTACTGAGATCACCCATCGGTATGCCACCAGCCGGTAGCGAGTATTTGCCCGCGAGGTCAGTAGTCAAGTTTGCAATCTTACTCTGGTCTATAGCCGCACCGGCACTTATATCCGTGTTTACAATGGCACCTGCGGCTATCTGGGGATTTGATGAAGTGCCAGCTAGATCACCAGTCAGCTGCACAAGACCGGGGGATGTGGTTGTGGCGGCAGGAGTAGAGCCGCTTACTGCACTCGTCTTCAATGATCCGTCTGGGTTATGCGCGACGGACATGAACTCATTGAGGACGTCTCCCCATGTTCCCGCATCAGTTCCTGGCACTGGTTGTCGAGCCAACACTAACCCCTTATTTTTTCATATTTAGCTTATGGCTAATTATACCCTTTTATAAGGGTTAAACAACACCGCCGTGGCTAGGCCAACACGGGTACAGTTACATACGCCTTGGTACCCTGGCCCGGGATTGGCTGCACGCCGACTTCCCCTCCTAGATACATCATAATCAGCCTGTCTAGATACAAACTAAATCCAAGGCCCTCCTGGTCAAACGTCTCGGCACTTTCTAGGCGAGAGAACGGCTTGAACAAATGATCCACCTTAGTCTGGTCAATCTCTTTTCCTTGATTATCCACCGTAAACACAAACTTATCAGGGGTTGCCTCCGATGCAACGGTAACAGTAGTGCCTTCTTGACTAAACTTAACAGCGTTATCTACGAGTGACGACAGCACAATATTCATAAGTGGCTTATTTTGGATTAACATTAGTTCGCTACCCGTAGTTTGTAGACTGAGGTTCTTTTTCTGAGCAGCCTCCTGCATCGCCTGCATAGAGTTTGCGATTATTTCACTGCTGTTGAACTGTTCTTTTTCTGCCGATACTTGGCCAGCCTCAAGCCCGGCCGCAAAGACAAACTTATTTATGACAGCCTTTAGCTGATCAGAACCTTTTCTGACCCTGCTGATGTCAGTTCCCTGCAGCGTAAATGCCTGCAACGAGTCTTCCAGTTTGACTACATCTTCACGCAGCTTTGTCGCTGCCGCGTCGACTAGCTCGGAGCGAGCGCGATCCAGTTGGCGTTGTTTTTCTAGTAGGTCGTCTTGTTCTTGCCTATTTTGTGCGTGGATTATGTGGCTTCGAATTTTGCTGACGAGAATCTGCACCAAAAGCACGACCAATCCAATCTGAACCAAAAAATCGATAACGTTTGGCTTTGTTACCTGAAAGTCCACAAATATAAACTGCGCTATGGCCCCTATTACTACAACAAATAGCACAGGTAACAGAACCTGCGGAGAAAATAAAATTTTCTTTGTAGCAACACTTTCTTTTTGTACTGGTGCCTGTATGGCAGCCAACCCCTGATCATTTGAAAGCTGGGACAGAAGCGCTTCGATTTTTTGCTGCAGAGGCACAATTATAGCCTGCAGTTTAGCCGCCCCTTCATCGTTGAGAGTCTTCAGAGACTGCAGTAACTCTATATTTCCCTTAATCACTGTCATGGGTGTGCGCATGTAATGAGAACTAAGCATCAAAAAATTCTGTTTTTCACTATTCAGTTCTTTTTCCTTACGAATTCGCTCAACAACCGCAGATACGCGGGTTAACTCTTGTCGGGTTTGTAAAATCAGTCGGATTATTAGTATCCCTACGATACCGAGCAGTAAGTAAGGAAAGCCGTATGCAACAGGAGTAGGAACCTTCACTATAAGCTCACCTATTTGCCTATACGTTTCGCCGCCGAAATTGTCGCCAGTTAGTCTGCGTTCGCCGGAATCGCCGTCACTACCAGCAGCAATGCCCGCCCCCGTAGGTCCATTGGTGTCCCGCTCAAATCGTTGCACATAATGTACTCGCGCCTCCCCATCACTATCGCGGTAAAACCAGCCCACTCCCGTATTATCGCTAAGCACTGCCACCGAAGTTGTGTACTCACTAGTTGGATCCCAATAGACATCTGGCCGGTCGTCACCATCGTTGTCGATTATAAATTTATTACCGTTAGACGCGTTGATGACCAGAACTGCTGTCGACGATCCATCGGGGTCGTAATATTCTTCGTAGCCATTTTCAAGATTTCCGTCGGTGTCTCTAGCTTCTTCAAGATTTCCGTCTTTATCAACATCCGACACTACTTTCACAGGGTCGGTAGAAACATCTGGAGTCGGAGTACCATTTGGGACGGCTGCAGGAGGTTGCTGAACCACGGGAGGGGGTGGCACTGGCACAGATGGAACCGGGCAAGCCTGGCCATACGCACAGACACCAAAATTACCACCGCCATACTGCGCAGACACGGTCGACGCGAAAAAAGCTATAGACAGTAGCCCTGCGATTAAAGTAAGCGAAATCCGCTTCATATGCTTATGGTAACCTAAGAAACTTTCAAAAACTACCGACCGTAGGCACTCATGCCATAGCCCGGAAGTTTATTATCTAGTTGCTTCGGGGCAGCCACGGGCAAATGCAGCGGCTGATTCAAATTTTTGATTAGGTTACTTACACCGATGATGCTCAAAAAAGCTACACCGACATAACGCAAAAATTCCTGGCGCGAGACTTCACGCTCCATCAGTTCTTGGATGTGTTTTGTATCAATCATTTTTTGTTTTACCTATTTTTGTTTTTTTAGGTTGAATTAATAATACACGGTTTCGCTATTGCTTTACAAGGCCGGGTACAAATCTCATCGCAAAAAATAATGAGACAACGACTTTCTAGTCACAATAAAAAAAACGCCCCCTATCACAACGGCGTTTTTAACAAACAGTTACAAAAGTTCTAGGAACATCAAACCACTAGATCAAATGGTTGATGCCGCCGATAAAACGAACATCGAAACACCATAACTCGTTAGTTTCGGTGTCACGAATGTAGTATCGCTGCGTGGAAGATTGTTGAAGCATAATTTTTCCTCCCTTCCACACTAATAATAGCAAATGTTGTTATAATGCCTTGCCAGAAATATAGCTGCACGGCCGCAGCTGCAATGAGATGATGGATCAACTAAAGAAATATGAGGAGCTTTATGGGAGAGGAAAATAATCAACCCCACAACTCAGATAACAAGCGAAGAACGACCCAAGAAGAGCTAGAGGAGCTTCAGCGCATAATTACCGAGGGCTACAAAGAGCACTAAGTAACGCTGCTAGCGCGCTAAAGGAATATTGAACACACTATTACCGCCAAGATACTGAGGCATCTTTCCGTCCCATTTGTCGATTGCGTACTTTTGCAGAAGTTCGGCACTTAAACTAGTTTTTTGTGCGTTCTGTGCCTGTGCATCCAAGTTTGCTCGATCAAGATTGAACTTAGCACGCTCGGCTTCTTGGGCAGCAACCTGCTTGGCTTCAATGGCATTCGTAAATTCTTTACTGAAACTAAAGTTAGTAATAGATAGGTCCTGCACAATAATACCGTAACGCTTAAGTCGCTTATCTAGCTCGTTAAATGCATCTGCCTTAACCGCAGGACGATCCGTAATTAATTGTGTTGCGTCGTACTTTGCTGCGGCACCCTTAAACACTTCTTGCACGGCGGGGTCGATCAACTTTTCTTTATACAGCGGCCCGACAGTACGGTGAATTTCGCTTATTTTTCCTGCCTCAAGCCTATAGTTGATGACAAGAGTGGAGTTCACATCCTGCAAATCTTTGGACGCGGCACTCGCATTAGTTTCTTCCTTCAATACTTTTATGTCGTATCCGTTGGCACGGTCCAGCGGGTTTTTAAAATGAAAACCTTCGCCTAACTCTTGGCCTGTGACTTTACCAAAACGAGTCATGACGGCAATTTTACCCGTGCCGATTGTTACCGTGGAGGCAAAAATGAGCCAAAGCAGAATTATCGCAGCAACTACCCAAATTGCCATTTTCTTTGCCCGTGCCTGCATTTCTAATGAATCCATGTTTCCCCCGATAATATTTAGTTACATCAATAGTACTTTTTTGCTAAACAATTTACTACCGCTATCCTAAATTTTTTGTATATAAATTCAAGTAAAAAGTGATATTTTGATATCTACATGGAACTTATGATAAAAATCTCGCTTTTATAATTTCTGTGCTTCTATATGATTGGTATATAGCAAACGCAAAGGGACAAAAATTGAATAAACTTGATTCTGGCAATGAAGTATTAGTACGCGACGCCGTGGCTGAAGGTACAGATGCTAGCAAACTCGCTAATTATAAACTGCTTGTAGAAAACGTACAGGACTACGCTATATTTTTGCTCGACGACAAAGGCTACATCCAAACTTGGAATAAAGGGGCCGAGAAGAATAAAGGCTACACTGCCGAGGAAATTATTGGCAAGCACTTCTCTATTTTTTATAGCGAACTGGATAAAGCCGCCCACAAGCCCGAAAAAGAATTAGAACTAGCAATTAAACATGGACGCGTTGAGGATGAAGACTGGCGAGTAAGAAAAGATGGCACCAAGTTTTGGGCTAATGTTGTTATCACCGCCTTGCGGGATGATAAAGGTAAGCTGGTAGGTTTTGGTAAAGTTACGAGGAATTTGACCGAGAGAAAAAACCAAGAAGATGAAATTAGAAAAGCCAATGTAGCCCTAAAGAAACAACAACGAGAATTAGAGGTGCTAAACAGCACCAAAGATGAATTTATATCGCTTGCCTCGCACCAGTTACGCACTCCGGCAACCAGCATAAAACAATACTTAGGAATGCTTCTAGAAGGCTTCGCCGGAGAAATGACTGAAACCCAGCGCGAATTCACTTCCAAGGCTTTCGAGAGCAATGAGCGACAAATTGAAACCGTTAACAACCTACTCAAAGTTGCGCAGATAGATTCTGGCCGAGTCACACTTCAAAAGATGTCTACAGATATAGGTGCGATGATAAGAAGCATTGCCGAAGGCTACACGGATGTTTTCAGTTCACGCAACCAAATATGTGAAGTAGACCTCGAAGACAAAGTTTCCGCAGAAATGGACCCCGGCCATATACGAATGGCAATCGAAAATTTGGTTGATAATGCCTCCAAATATACTCAAGACGGCGGGACGATTACTATTGAGGCATCGACCAAAGATGACGCTGTATGCATAAAAGTAAGTGACAACGGCGTTGGCATCAAAGAAACTGATCTAGACAAATTGTTTGTAAAGTTTTCCCGAGTTCATAACAAATTCTCCGATAAAGTCGGCGGAAGCGGACTCGGCTTGTACTGGGTGAGGCGTGTTATAGAGCTCCACGGCGGCAACCTTAGTGTAACTTCTAAAGTAGATGAAGGAACTACCTTTCACATTGAGTTGAAAAAGCATGCGTAAGATACTAATAGTTGAAGATGAAGACCTAATACGTGAAGCCTACGTTCTAATGCTGTCTACCGAACCGTACGACGTTGAAGCAGCAGAAAACGGACGCGTTGCATTGGAAAAGTGTGAAGCCAAAGAATTTGACTTAATACTGCTGGATATTATGATGCCAGAAATGAATGGCCTACAGTTCCTGGAACAATACAGTGACAAAAAACCACCCCGTACCAAAATCATAATTCTCAGTAATTTATC
>JBBQKK010000038.1:0-7044 GCA_038326785.1 Saccharimonadales bacterium (SeqCode)
TTATTGTTACACGAGCAATCATGGGCATTGGTGGCGCCATGGTCATGCCGACTACCCTGTCCATAATCGAAAATGTTTTCCCCAGGCATGAACGGGCGCGCGCCATCGCAATCTGGAGTGGTGTGGCCGGCGGTGGAATAGCTTTGGGTTCGGTTATTACCGGCTTTTTGATAGAGCACTTTTCGTGGCATTCGGTGTTCTTCTTTAGTGCGGCAGTCGGAGTCGTCGTCTACGTCATCAGTCAAATACTGACGCCAGATTCACGCGATGAGCGGCAAACACCGGTGGACTGGTTGAGCGGCTTGTTGTCAGTTGTTGGCCTGTCAGGCTTGGTATACGGCATTATCGAAGCTCCATCCCAGGGTCTGGCGCATACTGCCGTATGGGCGAGCCTGCTGGTCGGTATTCTGGCTCTCGGCGCTTTTGTACGCAGGCAGTTGCGCCTTGAGCATCCAATGCTAGATATGAAACTATTTAAAGTTCCGGCATTTTCGATTTCGGCCCTATCTATTACCTTGGTGTTCTTTGCTCTACTCGGCATATTCTTTTCGCTGAGCCAGTTGTTCCAGCTAATCATTGGCTACAGCGCCATGGAATCCTCTCTGCGAACCCTGCCAATCATGTTACTCATGATGATAACTGCGCCATTTGTGCCGAATATTGTAAAGAAATTTGGTACCCGATGGACAGTAACTACCGGCTTAATTTTGGTAGCAGTTTCATTTGTCGTCATGTCACAATGGCCGACTATACCGAGCTACCCGCTAATTATCGGCAGTATGCTGGTGATGATGACAGGTATGTCGCTCACAATGACGCCCGCGACCAACATGTTAATGTCGGCCATCCCGCGAAACCGTGCCGGTATGGGGTCGGCCATGAACGATACTACACGCCAGTTGGGCGGAGCTCTGGGAATAGCCGTGCTTGGTTCGGTGCTTAGCTCTTCCTACGAACGCAATATCGCCACCGCCGTCAGCGCATTGCCGGGCCAAGTGCAGGAACTGGCTACCAATTCCCTTGCCGGCGCCTTGGCCGTAGCGGGCCGAATGGGCGAACCCGGCACAGCTTTAGCTGATGCTGCTAAGGTAGCCTGGATGGATGGCTTATCGCAGTCTACGCTAATCGCCGCTGCCATTGTTGCAGGCGCGGCTATAATTTCCGGAATATGGCTGCCGCACCGCCACCACCAAAACGATGACGATGAAATCCTCGACCCCGTAATTGAAGGATAGATTAAATTCACGGAATTCATAATTACATAAGTAATTTACCAGCAGTAGCATCTGTAAAATATTAGCTTACAACCTTCGGGGTTCATGTGACGTGAATTAGTGACCTGGTCCGACTATAAGCTGAAACTTATATCTGACCTGCCGATAGAGTGTAGTTTAGCGAGTCGGGATCACGAAAAGGCCCGTGCTGATTGCTCGTTCGTTTTCTGCTCTATCGACTAAATTTTGGTTTTGTACGTGCATTTGGCTGGAGCCGCCACCATCCAGATTGAGTGCCTCACGAACTCCCAGGCTGCCCATGAACTGGGCCATTTCCGGCATGGTTACTTTATTGCCAGCCTCTGTAACTGCCATGTACAGCTGGCTGCTCTCGTTCATGCCGATGGCTGTTCGGGCATGCGGTTTGTATAGAACACCATCTTGATTATCTTTTCCAAAATCTTGCTGGACCTGACCGCCCTGCACCAATGCATGAGATCCGGATACGGCAAATCGTACCCTTGTTACATCTGCCTGCAACGCCTGTTCAGTCGGCTGCAGTGTGACCGCACCGTCGTTGTAATAGGCAAAAACAATCTGCGGGAATGTGTCTTGACTAAGCCATTGGCCTGCACATGCAAGCGGCCCAAGCGCACGGCCATTGTCATAGAAAAAAGACGAGTTAATCGCCACGGCCGATTCTAGCCGTTGGGCAGCACTATCCAGCCTTCCCAGGCGCCCAGGTTCGCTGGTGTAGGCCGGACAGATAGAAACAGCCTGATCGCTCGCATCAACTTGTACCACATGAAAGCCGGCTTGTTTTGTATAACAAACGTCCTCGCTCGCTTTGCTCCATCCAATCGGGCAATCTGACGTGCTTTGGTCTAACACCAAGGCAGCCGGAACGGGAGCAGGGGCAGTAACGGGTACTGTAGTTACGACTGGTGGCGCTACGGGGGCAGTCGGGTTCTGTGGCAACTCCAACGGTAGCGTGGTTGTTGGCGCCGGCTCCGTGACTATACTGGTAGCAACCGCTTCTTCTTGTTCAATATATGGAACGGAGTTCGGGATTGTTGGGATGATGACTTCGGGACCGGCAAATTCTGGTGAATCATCACTTCGCTCCACCATCACTTGCTGCGGCTCTTCCGGAAACCCCCTTTCCGCTGCCGCCACGGTCCCAGCTAGTAGGGTAATCCCCAGCAATGCGCCCGTAGGCCTAAGCAAGCTGTTGCCTACATTTTCAAGCGTTTTTCTTTTTTCCATTTACTATGAGTATACCAAGTAGCAGCATACAGATATAAAAGATTGTGCAATTATTTGCTTAAGAATAGGCCCAAAAAGTAGTTGAGCCAAACCAGCTCCTACCCGCCCGTTTGTATCCATTGACTCCAGCCGCTATTGCCCTGGCTCGTTATCTGGGTGTCCAGCCAAACGGATTAGACAAGTCATGGATGAGGTCTTTGTTGTTGGACATGCCATAAACAATCGCGTAATTTTCGGGCACATCACTAGATTGGATGCATGCATCTACGAGGCTGGCACAGTCTTCGTGACTAAACCAAACTTGCCGCTCTGATGGAGGTGTCGTTGGGGGTACATTTTCGCGGTTAACACCGCCAAACCTGATACATACCACTTCCATGCCCTTAGCACTGGCGTAGTAGCGACCAACCGCTTCCGCCATACACTTACTTGCGCCGTACAGACTATCCGGTGTCGGTAAAGCGTAGGGAGCCATCGGACCCGCGATGTGGTGCCCCACAAAATCATCAGCATGGACCGAACTAGCAACTATAACCCTTTTGACGCCCGCTTGATGAGCGGCTTCGTAAACGTTCAACGTACCTTCGACATTACCTGCATCAAAGCTATCGCTCAGCCAGTTTTCGGATTTAGTATTCCAAGCAAGGTGTACCAGTACGTCATGCCCGCGGGCAGCATTAAGCATTTGATCAAAATTCCGGACGTCCCCATCCGGTAAATCAAAATCAGTAATTTCGTGTGGCAGGCCCTTTTTGAGTACTCCACCAATTACTCCGCCGCTGCCAGTAATAAGTACTTTTTTCATCAGCGTACATCCGCTATGACACGCGCCGGCGCACCATCTAAATTAAGTCTCAGTGGCAACGCATAAATAGTTGATGTTAGCCCGGAAAGCTGCTCCACATTGGTAAGGTTTTCTATAAGCAAGATATCTTTTCCGAGCAGGATCTTGTGTATGGGAAAGCTCGGGTCGTTATCTACACTACAGGTGTCTACGCCAACCATCTTCACCTTGCACTCTACTAGGTAACGGGCAATTTCTTCACTCATTACCGGGTAATTTTCAAAGGACACCGGGTCGTTATAGCGATAGCTCATCTCAGTATTAAAGAGCACGATGTCGCCTTCAGAAATATCAGCTTTTACTACGTCCTCTAGGCTAAATACATTGTTTTTGACCAGCACGTATCGACCGCGGCCCACAAACTTTTCAGCCATAAACTGATCAAGCGACTTACCGCCTTCTATCATATGTGCAGGTGCATCAATGTGCGTGCCAGTGTGCGTACCCATGAGGACGCTATGGTCCTGGTAGCCGTTTACGGTGAATTCATTACTTTGCTTGATATTGATTTTTGGATCGCCGGGGTATGCCGGAGTGTCGTTATTGAGTCGTATGCTTAGGTCTATAATCATCTCTTTAAATTTTACACTATGATGCTTCCATAGTCTGTTCAAATATGGGGATGCCAGCAAACCGATTAGCTAATTATGCAATAAAAGAACATACTTAAGCCTAATGGGAGGCGTACGGCTTCTAAAACAGCAAGGATTAGATGATTAAGTACAACTCAATATCTTCGATAAGACTCAAGCCCCTTATGAGCTTGAAGCTACGATCACAACGTTATTTGAAAAATCGTGGTGAGCCCAAGGACAAACTATCTCATGACTCTGCGAAACAGGATGAGACAGTATTAACCGAAAACAGCCCGGTCATGAGGCAGAACTTCAGGCAGGTAGCACAACGAATAAGAGCAATCAGGGTCAACAGGATTAAGTAATAAATTTAAGTTAATTAAAAATATAGGAAACGAATTATATGGCAGATCAAATACAAGAAGTACAGCAAACAACATCGCAAGGCGGGGTTCCTGTACGAACTACCAAGCGAGTAACTACGTCAGACAATACGGAAGCAGTGGCAAATCGCTCAAACGAATCCACAGCAGTACGAGTTGTTTATTTCATCGTGGGATTCATCGCTACAATATTAGCAGCTCGATTTGTTTTGTCGCTCTTAGGGGCAAACCGAGCCAATGCGTTTGCAGACCTCGTGTATGGCATCAGCTATCCTTTCGTGGCACCATTCTTCGGACTATTCGGCTACGAAGTAGCGTATGGGAAATCACGTTTCGAAATCGAAGCACTTGTCGCTATCGCAGTCTATGCACTCGTCGGCTACGGGATTGTTCAGCTGATCAAAATTGCACGCAAAACGAACTAGATTTACACATAGTTATACGATTAATGTACAAAAAAGACCCCTTCTCTTTACTGGGGTCTTTTTTGTATCCATAGTGGTGTGACTAGTTAGCTAGTTGACCTGATTCAGTTGAATATAAGTGTGCCTAGAGCAGTTTCGAGCTGCTTGATCATTACATCTGGATCTATTTCTGGGTACTGCTTGCTTATACTTGCACTACTAAACGCCTTCGCGGTAATAGTCGATTTCTTACTGCGAATAATATATTCAGTTACGGTAACCGTTTCATCAACTGATTTATCCCTGGTATTGTAAACGTTTTTTACAGCCGTTATCCCATTCGCTAATGATACTTCACTGGACCTGGCATCGTCTGGTCTTGTGTAGCCGTTTTCGCCAACCGCTATTACGACCTTACCGAATACTCTCCATCCGTCCTCGGGATATTTTGCGTCGCTTTGTACGCAGTTCTGTGTTCCGTCGCCTCCAGGGACCAAGAAGACAATCCCATCATAGCTACTACAGAACCGATAATTCCAATCTTTCGGTATAGCTATGCCAAAGGCACCTTGTGGGCTCTGTAATTGATTTTTTGCTGTTTCTATTTCGGTCTGTTCGGACCCTGACTGCGTTTCGGGATTTGCTTTCGTCGTATCTGTAATAGGAGATGTTGTCCTTGAGGCAGTACGATTTTTATTCATCATATACATGCCTATGCCAATTAAAGCCGCAGCCAAGCAGATGACAGCAACAACTATCACTAATGATGAACCCTGCTGATTTTTACTAATTTTCATTTCATTGCCCGATCTATTAATTACCTTAAGAATAATCTTATAGGTGGGTTTTAGCAATAAATATGAAACCCTCGGCAGGACCGCGTCCGCACAAGTTATGTCCTAGGAGCGCATTTTTGGCCCTCAGGGTACGCTTCTTCATACGTGGCGATTGCCTGCGACACCTGACTATCATTCTTAAGATTTTCCCAGAACTCAACTTCTTTGCGCTCGATGAACATTTCATCCTTGGGGCCATGTAATTCACAACCTAGCTTAACAAGTGTCACGTCAGCTGGCAGATTATCTAGATCCGTCTTACCGACCCGGCTCGATTTTAAGTAATAAATATTTTCCAATTTTATCTGGGTTTCTGTAATCCGAGTAATTTTGCCAAAATAAACTTGCCCACTTCTGAAGAAAACTGCCTGAGCGCCTGACTTTTCAACGTTGATTTCGCCAGTACTTTCCTTGATTTCTTCTAATACTTTTCTGCTCTCTTCCACCTCTTCAGTCAAGCTTTTTTTATCTGCGCTCAATCTAGATATTTGATTTTGAGCTTCGGCAAGACCCGAACTTTGCTTAATCCCCCATGTTGATAATCCAATAATGGCAAGTACTCCAACTATAGATAAAATCCAAAGAACAGGATTATGCCTGCTTTCGTTTGTTTTTATCGGCACGTTTGAATATTTAGGAGGTTCTGTAATCGGAGATGCTGACGAACTTGACTGCTTGTTTGGTGTTAACGAGTTGTTTTCCATATGCGTAGATTGTAACAGCAATAACGAAATTTGCATTAGAATTAGAGGAGGCCCAGCGAAAGATTCCTACTTATTATTAACGTCCAAGAATATAGACATTAAACGGAAATTTAGCCCAGAGCATGTTGCTTTCGCCAGCGCCATTCATTCTAACCAAAAATTTTAATATATACTGTTTTCATGTGGTTTATTTATGCACTTTTGGGGGCTGTGGGTAAGTCGTACTCCGGATTCTTCCGGAAGAAGATTGCGAAAAGTGTTAGTAGTGCTATGTACATGTGGGTCGCTTATTCCATGATAGTGATAGCACTAACACCTTTTATGTTTTTCAAATTTTCCGAGATGAAGAATCTGGTGACTGAACTTCCTGTCGTATTAATCGGGGCCGTTATCGCCAGTCTGCTTGCAACTACCCTAAATATGGAAGCATTAAAAAGAGAGGAATTATCGTACACGGCACCGCTCAATGCAATGGTTCCGCTATTTACCCTTATCCTTGCCGGCGCATTCTTAAACGAGACCCCACCCAGGTTCGGGATTATCGGAGTTCTGGCAATCGTGCTGGGCGCCTACATAGTTAGCATTAAACCTGAGCGAACGAACTGGTACGAGCCCATGGTGCGACTTGCTACCAGCCCGGGAGCGCAACTAAGTATAGTTGTTACATTGTTCTATGCAGCCAACACAATCTTATTAAAAATAATGACTAATAGTGGCTATTCTTCCCTGACGATCTTTTACCTCACAACACTTGTTGGTTGGCTGTTCTTGGTATATGTTCCTATTTTTAAGCACAAAGAGCTTAAAGCTATTGAACG
>JBBQKK010000039.1:0-6988 GCA_038326785.1 Saccharimonadales bacterium (SeqCode)
AGTTTGCCCTGCTCTGCCTGAGCCTTTAGGCGCGCAACAACGGCTTTTTCTAACTGACGAACACGCTCACGTGTAATGCCAAGCAGTTCACCAATCTGCTCTAGCGTCTCCCGACGATCAAATAAACCAAAACGACGTGAAATGATCTCGCGCTCACGTTCGCGATCGATGGTGGACAATATCGCTTGGGTTACTTTCTCAATATCGAGGATGGTTTTGACGCCTTCAGTCATCTATGCTTCCCTATCTTGTAATTAGTATAATTCTAAAACATATGTTTTTAAAAGTCAAGCTTTCACGGCTTCTATATATTGTAGCATCAAATAGACGTTTATGCTTAATATGTTTTGTAAGAATATCACCATGAAATGAGTTTGCACGGTAGTAAAATTGTGGAAAAACTAATGCATTTTGCTTTTTTTAGGCATGTAAAAAGCGGTGTGTAGTGTCGAAGGGTATATATAAATATGGGGTTCGACGGATAAACACCGCTGCTATTAGAGAAAAAAGTCTTAGACTTGCGGTCCGGATCTGAGCAGTTAGCTCGATGATGAGTGTGTTCATACTCAGATCCGGACCAGTCCTTGTAGGCCTCACCGCATAGGAGAACGCGCGCCCGGTTAGGGGTGTGCATTCGTCGAACGTACCTGTGTGTTGGTGAACAGTTAGGTGTGTGCGCCTATGCGGGACTGGGCTATTGTGACCCGTAAGGAGAGATGGCTCTCGGTCCTCACTGTCAAGTGCTCTGCCTCGGCGGGAGGGCTATGTGGAGCACAAGTGATCACTGTTGCCGCAGTTCTTGTAGAACTTGTATGTATTAAAGAACGATTCTCAATCTAATAGTGCACCTATTTAACAGCTAGTTGTGGGATTAGTCAATACATTATATGAGATATACAATCGGAAACTAAATTGAGGTGCTATTTTTTGGCAGTGCGCTTGCGTACAAATTTCTTTTTAGCGGGTGCTTTAGCGAGCATTTCTTTTGCTTGCTCTGCTGTAATGGCCAAAGGATCGGCGTCTTTAGCGATGCGTGCATTCTTCTTTCCGTCGGTAATATAAGGACCATATGGGCCTTTGAGGATCTTGATGCCACCGTCAAATTCAGCTATGTATTTATTCTTCTCAGTCTCTAGTTTCTCCAGATAAAGTTCCCTGGCTTCTTCCTCGGTAATTTTCATAGGATCATGCGGCTTAATCGATACGTAGAGCTTATCAATCTGGATGTACGGACCAAAGCGGCCAATGTTGGCTTTGATATCCTGGCCCTCGGCCGTTTTGCCAACAAGTCGAGGCAGCTTAAACATCTCAAGCGCCTGCTCTAGCGTCACGGTGTCCAGAGTGGATTCCGCTGGGAGGGGGGCGAAATCTGGCTTATCTTCACTCTCTGTTTCTCCCCTTTGTAGCATTGGGCCAAATCGGCCGTAGCGCGCCATAATAGGTTTCTGGGACTTAGGGTCAAGGCCTAGTACTCTCGTTTGGGTGCTTTCTTCTCTGGATATATCGGCAGATTTTTCAACAAGTGGATGAAAATTCTTATAAAATTCCTTGAGCATTTTGGTATAGGAATCTTTGCCTTCAGCGATAACGTCGAATTCTTGTTCTACTTTGGCTGTAAAATCGTAATCAACGATAGAGCTGAAATGCTTGACCAAGAAGTCAGTCGTTACTTCCGCAAGTGGCGTCGGTAATAGTTTACTTCGGTCCGCCCCGTAAGTTTCGGTTGTCTCCTTCTCGGTGATTTCTCCGGCTTCGAGCGTTAGCTTCTGGACTAGGCGTTCTTTGCCTTCGAGGTCGCTCTTTTCCACATAACCGCGGGTTTGAACCGTGCTAATTGTTGGAGCGTAGGTGCTCGGGCGACCAATTCCAAGCTCTTCGAGCTTGCGTACAAGTCCTGCTTCAGAATATCTGGCTGGAGGTCGGGTGAACGTCTCTGCTGCGGTAAGGTTTCCGGCAATTAGGTCGGTGCCAACGGAAATTTCAGGCAGTATTACGTCGTCTTTTCCGCCGCCGTACACTTTAAGAAAACCGTCAAAGCGCAGTACTTCACCTTTTGCGAGGAACTTTTCGTCGCGAGTGCTGATTGCTATAGACATTTCGGTACGGTCAATTTTTGCAGGAGCCATTTGGCTTGCCACGGCTCGCTGCCAAATTAGCTGATACAGTCGTTCTTGGCCTTTGTCTCGGCCTGCCGTTAGTTTTGCGAAGTTGGTTGGGCGGACTGCTTCATGAGCTTCTTGCGCGCTGTTGTTTTTCGTCTTGTACTGACGGACCTGGTGGTACTCTTTGCCAAATGTTTCAGTGATGTAGTCGCCAGCGGCCGCGATGGCGGTGCCAGATAGAGTAGTGCTATCAGTACGCATGTAGGTAATCATTCCGCTTTCATATAATTGCTGCGCTAGTGTCATGGTTTGCTTAACACTGAAACCAAGTCGACGGGCGGCTTCCTGCTGTAGGCTGCTGGTCGTAAATGGTGCTCCAGGATTACGGGTGCCGGGCTTTTGTTCTACGTCGCTTACAGTAAATGTCGCTTCTCGGCATGCGTCCAGGAATTCAAACGCTATTTGCTTGTCAGCTAACTTCTTGTTTAATTCCGCTGGAAGCTCAATGCCGTCTGGCAGGAATACTGCAGTGATCTTGAAACTACTGTCTGCCTCGAACGCGCGGATCTCTCGCTCGCGTTCTACGATTAGCCGAACAGCAACAGATTGTACGCGTCCAGCTGATAGGCCTGGTCGAACCTTTTTCCATAAAACAGGAGAAAGTTCATAACCAACGATTCGGTCCAGAAGGCGGCGGGCTTGTTGGGCATCAACGAGGTTCTGGTCCACAGTTCTTGGGTGCTTGATGGCGTGCTCAATGGCAGGCTTGGTGATTTCATGAAAGACTATGCGCTTAGTTTTGGTGCTGTCGAGCTTGAGTGCTTCGCATAAATGCCACGCAATGGCCTCCCCTTCGCGGTCTTCATCACTTGCGAGCCAGACGTCATCAGCGGTGCTGGCCAGCTTCTTAAGTTCGGCTATAACTTTCTTTTTATCGGCACTCACCTGATAGGTGGGCTTGAAGTCATTTTCAATATCAATATTAAGTCCCTTTTTAGGGAGATCACGAATATGACCAAAGCTACTCTTAACCGTGAAGTCTTTTCCTAAGTACTTCTCAATGGTTTTGGCTTTTGCAGGGCTCTCAACAATAACTAGATTCTTTGGCATGTATCCTCAAGTATACCTTTTGTATGTGAAGTCACAAACGCTAAGCTTAAGCCACCGCATATAATAATGCAAATAAACTTTTGCCCTTGCCTGATTTGGTTAAGGAGATTATGCTACGCAACTATGAGCATGGAGCTATCAAACTACGACCCCAACGAGCCAGACTCGCGGGGCGATAATATGTATGTGCACGCCTACAACGGCATGCTGTCAGGTTTAATATTGACCGAGCTTGATCAAATTCGGCAGTCTGCAGACGCGCTCAGTGAGTCGGGATTCCCCCTTAGTGATGAGCTTGAAGATGAAGCTCGCGATTTAGAAAACTTATTACTAGATGGCGATAAGCATGGATATAGAACGCAGTTACACGAAGTGCTGGAAAGTACCATACGCTCCTATGCGTATTCTGGTCTGCCGCTCGATTCAGGGGTTGTTTTAATGGCATGCGATTTTTACGATATTAGTAAGCGAGAACTTAAGTGGATTCTGGAGCCGAAGCATGTACTAGGTATGCTAGCGGAAGAAGGTCTGGACCGCGATGAACGTTCCGAAATCCGCTACTACGGCAAAAAAGCTATGCGTGAATTAGGTGTCGGTTCCTGGGTTACAAGACTTGCTGCATTAGTCAGGGCTACGACTTAGGCTCGTTTTGATGTCAGGTGCCAGCCGGCACAATCAGGGCATTTGTAGGCGCGTGTGGGCTTGCTGAGGGCATGTGACGGATTTATACGCTTGAGTGCAGCTTGGGCAGAGGCATCGTTGGAATAACGTACTTTATTTTTACACTTTGCTGATTTAGGGCTGCCAAACATAGCCCTATTGTAACGCTTTTCGCTCTTATCTGAGCTCGTCAGCACAACAATGTAGTCGTGGAAGCGTTTTCATAGAGTGGAGACTGATGGATGTGATCAGGATGATCGCACGATGGTTGCCCACCATAATCTCAACACTCTATGACCTGGACAAACCAGGGTTTCCTCCTTGGAATTAACTTGCTGTTATTACCTACGCTCGTGTGACGTCGTTTCATCTTGGTCATTGCTAACCCACGAGTCATCTGCCCCCATTATTACTTGCATCATGTACGTTACTGCCGCTGCAATAATAAAGATTCCAGCAACACTGGTGATTGCTCGCGTGCTTTTAGTTATAGCTACCCCCATAAGGCTCAGCCACCAAGCAAAAAAGACATTGCCGATTACTTTGCCTTGCAGCTTAGACAAAAACTCTTTTGTGCCAAAACTCCTGTCACTAAATGCTACAGTGACCGTGTGGGTAACAACCCAGATGGCGATGGCCGAGAATACGGACATCAGACCAAACAGCGGGCCCGAGTTGATAGATGAATCGTCTAGGACGAAGCTGACTGCGAACGACAGAAGCGCGAACGCGATCGTCAAGCCGTTAGCCACGATGAACAAACTGCGGTATTTTTGCATGATCACTCCCTGAAGGTGATAAGGTGCGACAAAGGTATCTCCTAGGTCAAACCGATTACACCACAGTAATAACCATATTGCAATAATTAATTTAGTGCCCAGTGTCCCGCACCGAGCGACCGTATTTTGCCGCTAATCTCAAGCATAGTTAATGATTGACTGAAGACCGCGGCCACCAGATGGCTGCGAGCTAGTAGTTGCGCTGAGTCACTTACTCCCTGTTGTAGCAAATTGATGATAATAGTTTCTTCTTGTGTGTTGCCAAACATTTGTTGCTGCAGCTCTCCAGCTTCCGGTAAGTCCAGTGCATGCAAAATATCGGTAATAGCAGTTACGGGCACGGCCCCGCTCTTGATCAGGTTATTTGTACCTTCAGACAAAGGACTATTAATATTTCCCGGCACGGCCAATACGGTCTTTCCCTGATCTAACGCAAAGTTTGCAGTGTGCATGGTTCCGCTTTTGCCCGCTGCCTCGGTTATCAGCACTGCATCACTAATTCCAGACACAAGACGATTACGCGCAATAAAATGCTCTGGACGAGCAGGTGTACCGGGAGGGTACTCACTTATAATTGCTCCGCCCTGCTCCAGGATGCGCTTCCCTAGATAGAAATTTGAAGCTGGTGTTATTTGGTCCAGACCACTCGCCAGCACCGCTAGAGTCGCCCCTCCTGAGTCCAGAGCGGCTTTATGTGCAATAGCATCCACTCCAAGCGCCAGACCACTGATAATAGCCACTCCCCTGCTCGCCGTTTCCCCTGCTAATTTAGTTGTGACGTAGCGACCATATGGCGTGACTTTACGGGTTCCGACCACCGCCAGGCGGGGTTGAGTCAACATGGGTCCGATATCGCCCAACAAATATATTTCTTTAGGTGGCTTAGGAATTTCGCGCAGGTACGTAGGAAATTGCGAATCAGTGGAGCGTATACGAATTGGTTTCACCCCTGTAGTATAGCTATTCATCGTGCGCGCCAGAGCAGTAATTCACAAGTGTTTCAGAAATGAATTACCCCTTATGCTTGTATTGACAAAACACCCAAATGCTATTTAAGTATTGACATAAGAACATTTATTTGATAGAATAGCAATCTGTAAGCGTGATAATCTATGCGGCGCATGATTATAAGTGCAACGCCTAATCGCGTTTACGTACCTTATACCCCCAATTCTAACAATTTGTTAGATCTAATTGTTAGATTGATTTAGAGCGTGCCATAATAAGTTGTTACCCTCCACTTACTTATAGCGCTTCCGGCCTGGCCGGTAATAAGCGCTCTAAATCATACTAACCCCTTTAACTATCAACCCTTTTGTTATACTTCGGTGCAATAGAAGGACCCCCAGATCAATGTGGGTCAGTGAGTACGTCAGTATGGACCTTTGGTCCGGCGCGAGTCTTTATGGAGTTTGGACATCGACGCTTCGCTGGGGTGGGTTGAAGGGTGTATCTAAGGCTCGAGTGCATCGAGCCTTAAAATGAGCCTACAGCGGTGCCCACCCCCTCTGTAGGCTCATTTTAATTCAGGCTATTATTATATATTTATCACACTTAGTAATCCGATTAAGCTACTATGACAATGTATCTATCGGAGGTTTACGACTTGGACATAAAAGGCGAAAAAGTATATTTATCTGAAGCAGAGGTTAAAAATAGTGGCTACCAGAGTCCTATTGATTTGACCGACTTCGACATTGTTCATGAACACGAAGCCAATTTGCACGAACTAGACCGCTTGGACGAATTGCGAGCTGATGACGACAGAATTACTGCATCCGAAAGAGGGCAAATGGTTCCGCAGTATGGGCGTGTAGCAGCGCGGCTTGCCATTACCTCAGAGCTTATTACAGAAGACACCATGCAAGACCATGGCTTGAGATTGGTTAGGGAGCTCGAAGAATATTTAGATCAACAATAAGTTGCTATACCAAAAAGCTGCGGGTTTCAGCAAACAGCTGACCGCCGTGGATGTATTCTGTCAGGATAGCGATTATTTCTTTTTTGAGGGCTGGCAGTTCTGCTGCTTCTTCAGCTGTAAATTTAGCCAGTACGAAGTCGGCTGCATCCATTCTGGTTTCTGTTTTTATGCCAATGCGGACACGGCCAAAGTTCTCGCCACAGTGCTGAATAGTCGATTTAATGCCGTTGTTCCCTGCCGCGGACCCACCGATGCGAGTCCTGATTTGCCCAAATGGAATATCGAGCTCATCATGCACGACCAATATGTTGCCCAGTGGTATTTTATAAAAATGGCTAACGGCTTGTACCGCCTCGCCACTGTTGTTCATGAGCGTTGTCGGCTTCATTAATAAAACGCGCGTTTCGTTGACCATC
>JBBQKK010000040.1:0-6826 GCA_038326785.1 Saccharimonadales bacterium (SeqCode)
TCAGCAAAACAATCCTGAACCACAAGAAGCTGGCGCTTCAAACGAAACAGACAACTCACCTGCCCAAAAAGAAAATAAAGGCGGTGTTCGCGCCTTTATTTCTAATATGGTCCGTCGTAACTAGCGAGCTACGAAAGTCAGTGCTGTACCGCTACGGCCGGCACGACCGGCTCGACCAATTCGGTGGATGTAGTCGTCGTATGTCTGCGGAACAGTGTAGTTTACAACATGCGTAATGTCGGATACGTCGATTCCTCGGGCAGCAACGTCTGTAGCAACTAGAATGGTAATTTCGCTCTTCTTGAATCGGTTTAGCGCACGTTGTCGCTGACCTTGGCTTTTGCCGCCATGAATTGCGTCAGCTTTGAAACCGCGCTCAATAAGTGTCATGCTAAGGCGCTCAACATTTCGCTGAGTTTCATCAAAAACGATGACCTTTTCAACTTCAGTGCTATTCAAAATATCGTGTAAACGATCGAGCTTGTCGTCATGACCAGCAAAATGGACAACGTCCTGTTCGATGTTTGCACCAGTAGAGCTAGCCTTGATAGAAATAGTAATTGGATCGACTGAGAAAGTCTGGATCAAATCATTAACCTTACGGTCGAGTGTTGCTGAAAAGAAGAATGACTGACGCTCAGAGTGAAGATTTTCCAAAATCTCTGTAACATCGTTGATGAATCCCATGTCTAGCATGCGATCGACTTCGTCTAGAACAACCATGTTGAACTGAGACAAGTCTAAGCTTCGGCGATTAAGGTGATCCTTAATACGGCCAGGTGTTCCAATTACAATTTGAGGGCTAGAGCGCAGATCGCGCAGCTGCCCACCCATGGCTGTACCACCAATAAGTAATGCGCCATGCAGACCGCTTCCCTTAGCAATCGCACGGAATTCCTGATCGATTTGCTGAGCAAGTTCGCGGGTTGGTGCAATGATAAGCGCCGCAGATGAAACATCAGAGATTAGCTTGTTAAGGACAGGGATAGCAAAGGCGGCTGTTTTACCAGTACCTGTGTTAGCTATACCAATTAGGTCCTTACCTTGTAGCCCCATAGGAATCGTCTGATCCTGGATTGGTGATGGTGTTACGTAACCTTTGTTGGTCAGGTTTTGTTTAAGTAGCTCGTGCATTTCGAAATCGTTAAACTCGTGCTGAGCCGTGTATTCCATTGCTTCAGTAGGACGTGCAGCTTGCACGAAACGTGATGGGTCAATATATTGGCCGCGCTTTGGCTTTGTGCCGCGAGTACCACGGTAGCTAGTTTGTCGGGGACGGCTTGTACTGCGCGTTCGGAAATTCGAACGTGGTTGATATGAGGGCATAAAAAAGAATCCTTATCTTATTTATTAGTTTTACTTCGATTGCTGTAATGAAATCGAGTAATCTATCTAAACAAGGCTCGGATTCATCTAAAACAATGTATTTTACATTAGCATCATATGTAATTGCTGTCAATGATTATCAAGTCGTGAAAATATCAGCTGTGACAAATTCCGGCATTTTGTAAGATGTTACGCATGGAAAGTTACAAACTTTTAATTAATGCAATTCCGTCGACTCTTGCGACTCGCGTAACGGACATATTTCATAACATCAGTGCCTTTTTAGCCATACTTTTAACCTATATTGCGGTAACAATGCCCGGCCCAAATCCCATATTAGGGACAATTGCACTACTAAGCTTGGCTCAGGCTACTATAAGCAGCTGGCTACGCTCCAGGAGCCACAACAGTTCACCGCAGAACTAGCACACAATAGTCTTGCTAATTATCTACTTTTATGCTATAATTAGGGTATAAACAGGTATAGGGACGAGAACCCTATTTAATGGATGGGAAATAGCCTCACATGATCCTCACGCAGCTCAAGCCTCTACGTTCACCTCTTCTGGATGGTAAAACCATGCAGAAGAGCATGTTAATGACTCGTAGACGCCTAATAAGCTCTGTACGAGCACAAATACGTCGCGCTAAGTCACAGGTCAGAACTTATGTACGTAGCCAATATTATATTTCGACGGCAGTGCGCGACGCAAAGGTCGCCGTACGACAGAACGAAGACATATTTATAGCCACTACTATGGCCTTATTCGTCATAGGTTATGCAGCCGTATCTACGCTTGCAGATTTTTTGCTGCTATTTTTGCAAACTGCTCTCAGTCTGTCAGAGTTAAGCGGTTTCAATATAACGATTCTCGCAATTATGGCGTTTGGTGTCTGCAGTGTACTTCTCAGCTGGATTGCAGCGGGATTATTCAGTGCGCAAACAATAGCTATAGCCGATGGAGCAAACCGCAAAATAAACCGATCATTACGCTCCACATCTAACCGAAGCTTGCAGCTAACTACCCGAGTAACCACCACTTGGGTTATCATGGCGGCCTTACTATTTGGCCCGGCCTTAGTTTCGGCAGCGGCAGCTATGATTTATTTAAAAGTAGTCGGTACTGACCTGGCCTATACGCTCGAAGTCTTGTCTTACGTATCAGTCGCAGCAGTCGCTTGGCTTATGATTGCTTCCATAAACATTGCACTGGCGCCAATCGTCGCAATCCTTGAACCTAACGCAAGCTACGCACAGGTTTTTGCACGAAGTCACCAACTAGTTAAGCGTCGGGGCCGCATTTTCTTAATCGGAGTGGGGATCGCCACAGCCACTGCAGTTGCTACCAGCTATGGACTAGCTAGCGTCCTGGAATACCTGTTTGGCATCAATAAGTGGTTACCATTTTCAGCACTATGTCTTGCAGTTCTTGCAGTACAAAACAGTATTTTGACCGCGCTTTATCGCAAGCGTAAATTAGCTCGCAAAAACTAGATTACGGAGTTGTAACAGGTGTGGGGGTATTCCACACGGTGGCATCGGCTGCGGCTGGACATGAGTAGTTGTAATCAAGGTTTTTGGAAACATACTGGGTGAGAATAATCTTACTACCAGGCGTCAGAGGTTGATAGGATAGTGAATTACATGCGGATGTCGCTACGGATACGGTAGTCGGCCCCAATGCGTACCAAGTCGGAAGTTTATATAAGTTACTTTGGTCTGAAATGCGACCACCTACAATATTATTGAACATATAATTTGTGCTGTAGATACCTACTTTTCCAATTCCCTCGCCCCTAAGGTACGCAACCCATCCTTCTAGTGCGGCGATGTTGTTATCATAATTTTCAACGTCTGGATTGGTTTGGTATTCCCCTTGCCAAGAGTTAGCTTCTTCAATATCCAACCACCAAGGTATGTTTTTCGCCTCTATTCCGGTCGGGGCCTGAGAATTAAAGTAGTTGACCGCATACTCTCCCCGATCCCAACCATACTGCCATGAACACGCCTGATTACTTTCGCTCGCTATCGTACAATTTTCAGACCCATATGGATTAGCACTGCTTGAAGATTTGGGCCATTTAGAAAGCTTCATCTGTGACTGTACATCGCCAGGATTAGAAGTATTAATATACACCTGCACCGGTGCCTGTGCAGACACTGCGCCAGATGATTTACTTGCCCATATCAGCTGGTCTCTCAAGCACGTATTCTGGTTACCCGGATTCCCCCCATTAACGCCCACAATACCGAATGCTTGGTCTGTCGGTACGCGCCTGCCGCACTGCGGATAGGAGATATCTATGCCATAGCTAGGTGGAGTTTTCGCGGACTGCTTTGGGGCTGCAGATGCTGGGGCCATAATACTTACCATGCTTAGGGTTAACAAAAGTGTAAATGCGAATAGTTTTTTAATCATTAGCGTATTATAGCAAGCCCATTCGCCTTAAAATGTAGTGAAATATATTGTATAAAAATTATTTGCCAATATATTTGTCGTAATGTAACTGCGACAACTTGGACAGCTTTGCGTCATGGTCAGCACCATGCAGCTGGCTGTCGGATGTGTTGCGGTCATCAACCACACCCTCGGACGGGATGCGCTGGTTACCTTTCATGTACTCCACCATAGACACCTCCTTTTATAAAGCTTGCTCTTCTACTCTGCTGTCATCATCAGGGTTGTAGCCCGTTACCGCATTGCCTGCGTTAGGTTCCGTAGCTTCGGCTGCGCCTGAAATTCCTTCGTCGTATACTTCTGCTGCTTCCATTCCGGTATCAGTTGCCTGATGCGTATCATCAATTTCGGCGCTCGGGTTTTCTATTGGACTGACTTGGGTAGGGTCAGTACTCGGAGAGTCCGGCGGGCTAAAGGGCGTTGCGTTGTCTTCTGGTAGTGGATCAATCATTCGGTTATCTTCGTTATCTGCTGAAGTTGGAGGCATGTTCTATAGTCCTTTCTATCAAGCTACTATTCCATTCTCCTTAATAACTTCTTATCTATCTATAAGTTATCTCACAGCTATTCTTTGTACCGCTCGTGTCTATATTTTTTTCTCAGCTCGCCAACTGGATATTGGCTAAACTAGCGGCACACGCATATGAACTTTTTCAAAAGAATGACTACGAAGCCTTTAAAATCGTACTGAAGCCATAGTAGATTTTGGCCAAGTGACAGGTCGCCGGTTGCTTGCCTGAATAGTCCGGTATCGCTCACCCATTACCTGCTTAATCCCCCGCCGCAATCCATTAAGCGCTAGTAGCTGGTCAGTGGCGTTTATCTCTTCCCTACTTGCATGGGGCATATCATTACGAAGCTCGCTATATCGTGTGGAGCACTGCTCCTCCACATAACTGTGCCATTCAGAGAGCACTTGTGCATCTGAGTTTGTTTTTCGTTCCGCGAAATACGCGCGAACGCATGCAGCCCCCGCCACAGTCAATGCATCGACTGGAGCCACCCCGGCGACTAGTAAAGCGTCCGCTTCCGCAGATTCTTGTAGCTCCATCAACAAGCTTTCTGTATTTATGTCTAGATCCATTCCCATATCTTGCCATAAATTAATCCTGAGACAAAAAAACACCCGACCGAGATCGAGTGTCTTTAAGTCTAGAGCAGGCGTCAGGCCGCACCCTGACGTTATCCCTACATCTAAAGAAAATTCTTAAACTTACTGAGGGGCGGTTGTTGGGTCCGGGCTCGTAGGAGTAGGTTCCGTAGGAGCTGTTTCTGTACTTGGTGCTGCATCGGTACCGGGCTGAGCATCCGTTCCTGGCGTGCCCGGGGTTCCTGGAGTACCGGGGGTTCCAGCTGGTTCAGACGTATTGTTCGTATCGTTTACATCCCCATTGTTCCTGTTTGCTGATGTTAACAGCCAAGCGCCAAGTGCAATAGCAAGTATTACTATAATAATTATTACGACAGCACTTCCACCTCTATTTTGATTATCTCTGTCCACGATGATTCCCCTTCTGTTTATTGAATATTGCTGATTGTGCATGATAGTTCTTTCTTGAACAGCTATATATATCGCTTTACAACTTATGCCCCCACAAACAAAAAAGACTTTTCGATTACCGAAAAGTCCCTTATGGTGGAGCTGGCGGGTACAGGCTATTGAGCCTGGCGGCAACTCTCGCTTCAGCTGAAGCTGTGCTCGAGGCCAAGCAAGGAAAACTCAAACAGCCACAGGCTGTTCTCACCCTCTCGGGCGGTACCCGCCCCTAGTGATTCACCAAAGAAAAGGCCCCATCTTTTGATGAGGCGCTTTCTTTGGTGGAGCTGGCGGGTACCGCCCCCGCGTCCGCTAGTTTAGCTAGTTAGTCTATCCTACAGGCATAGGTTGTTTAAATTTTCTCGGATTCTGACGGTTAAACAACCAAAACGTCAGTCTCCAAAGTCCTAAAAGTTTCGGAAAAGCACTATGGACGATAGCACTTACCTATCCAGAAAATATAATGCACACTACCAATATCTGGCGTCTCTATAGGTGCAGTTACAGACAATTAAGCTGTAACGGTTGCAGGAGCAAAAGCGTTCCCGAAGGTAGCTTTAAGCTCTGCAATCAATGAATCGCGTGTTGCAATTATTGAGGTTTGCACTATTCGAGGCTTGCCCCGCAATATTCCTTAATCTAAAAACTTTCTCTATTCAGCTGCAAAACTTCATTCCTCACGCAGCATATCAAGAGATATGCCTTATTCGGAATAATATCTTTCGCAAGAAAATAGAAAAATTTCGATTGCAACGACTACTGTGGGGCAAGCCTCACGCTGAGCAAGCGGCCTGCTGATCTAACTGATAAAGTCCAACGTCGAGCTTAAAATTCAGCCCCGTATCATTTTCGCCACACAAATGGCGTCCTCATATTATAGCACAGAGCACTGTTGTTTACTAAATAAAATTATGTCATAATAACCTTATGGAATGGGGCCGCCACGATCATCCCGAAACCGAAATCACAGCCGAAAGACTAGAGGCTGTAATGCGTTCTGCCCTTTATGTCGTAAATGCCCGCCCAGATTACACCGTAGGCCTAACGGGTGCCTCGGCAAACGTACAGCATCTGGATGGACTATATTCACGAACTCAGGAACGAATACGCAACGCCCAAGTGCTTACCGAAAAAGCAGAAGATTTAATAAACAGCTATTCTGGCTTTTTTATACCCAATGAAACTACTAGGGGCGCCCAATACAGCTCACGTATTTTAAATAAGTTTGACGACCGAAAAGTTTTTGCACTCCACTTTGGAGAGATAGACTTCAGTGACGTTGACCTACGCTGCGCACAGGTAGTTATCCAAGAGAACGACTACTACACAGTAACCGAAACCAGCATCATTGGCATTGGTAGCGATTTTGTTTCATATCAGGAACTTCTGCCACGAGAGGACGAGCTGCTGGATTGGGTCGCTGAAGCATTTGAGAACGTTAATGATGATCGCTATTTTTCAGTGCCCTCTACTATTCACAGCGCATTGATCGGCAACGCAGTAG
>JBBQKK010000041.1:0-6550 GCA_038326785.1 Saccharimonadales bacterium (SeqCode)
GTGTTCATACCCTCCGCGACAGTTATGCCAAGCTCGTGAACCCTTGAGACGATCCACTTATCCAGCGGATTGGATAGTTTTGGTGAAGGATCACTCAAATCACCATCCCACTCCCACTGATCAACATCGGCATATAGCGTAAAGAAGTCATACATATTCCAGATCATGCTGATTTTTCGGGCCACATCCGCCACATCCCTGTCTTTTAGGCTAAAATCCTCGCCATTTACCAGGGGTGTAGTGAGCATAAGGAACCGAAACGAGTCAGCAGAAAATTGGTTCATAAGCTCCACGGGATCCGTGTAGTTTTTTAGCTTCTTGCTCATCTTTTTGCCATCAGCCGCGTTAATGAAGCCCGTACAAATAAGGTTTTTAAATGGTGACTTGCCGAATAGCCCAACGTTAACAGCAGTCAGTGAGTAGAACCATCCACGTGTCTGATCAATTGCCTCTACGATGAAATCTGCAGGAAAACTTGATTCAAACTTTTCTTTGTTCTCGAATGGATAGTGGAACTGCGCAAACGGCATCGAACCGCTTTCAAACCAACAATCGAGCACTTTTCCAATATGACGAAGGGTTACGCCGTCGTACTCAAATTCGACATCCATGACATTTGGCAGGTGGTAATCGTCCAGCCGCTTGCCTGTTAGTTGCTCAAATTCTTCATATGAACCTACTACCTTAATGACCTCTGTTCCGTCATTGCGCATACCGCGCCAGACCGGGATAGGCGTAGCCCAGTAACGGTCGCGAGAAAGATTCCAATCAGGCGCTGCCTCTATGGTGTTTTTGAACCTGCCCTCTTGCAGCTGCTTGGGCACCCAGCTAGTCGAATCATTAGCTGCTAACATCTCTGATTTCTGACCCTGAATATCCATGAACCAGCTTGGATGTGCGCGGTACATAAGCTTCGTGCCGCAACGATGACAGTGAGGATATTCGTGCTTAATGTAAGTCACCTTCAGCGCGTTACCTTCGGCAACAAGCGTCTTGGCAATTTCTTTGTTTACATCCCAAATGTTCTGGCCTTGCCAGCGCCCTTCCGTGTAGTGGCCGTTCTCATCAACGATGGCATGAATCGGAACACCGAACTGCTTACAGAGCTCGTAGTCTTCCTCGCCGTAGGCCGGAGCCTCATGAACAAATCCTGTACCCTCCGTGGCAGTCACAAAGCTAGCAGGCAGTATTCGATGGGCCTGAGGACCCCGATTTTCGAACAATGGATGGTAGCGCCGGGCAACTAATTCTTTGCCAGTGACCGTTTTTAAAACTTTGTACTCAAGCGGTTGATGCTTCTCGTTGGTAAAGACTTTTTCGACTGCATCTGTCGCTACATACGCCTTTTTACCCCCGTAATCTACGAGTGAATAATTTAATTCTTCATTGAGTGCAATTGCCACATTTGCGGGCAATGTCCATGGCGTTGTAGTCCAAGCCAGGATGTATTCATCTGAATTTTCTAGCTGGAAATATACGTAAACACTCGGATCGGTATCGAGCTGATAGCTATTCTCCATCGCCACTTCAGACTTGGAAATTGGCGTTGCATCCTTTGTGCAATAGACCAAGATCTTTTCGCCTTCGTAGATTTTGCCCTGCTCGTGTAACGACTTAAACGCCCACCAGACGCTTTCCATGTATTCCGCGTCCATAGTTTTATAAGCACCCCTAAATTCTACCCAGCGGCCTAGTCGCTCAATAGTATCTTCCCATTCAGTTCCCGTGCGCACCATGGCAGAACGGCAAGCTTTTACGTACTCACCAATGCTGATCTTGGTGCCAATTTCTTTTTTGCTTGTGATGCCTAGTTGTTTTTCTACAAACACTTCTGCGGGAAGCCCGTGGCAATCCCAACCCCACCTGCGCTCCACACGCTTGCCTTGCATGGTCTGATAGCGCGCAACAGCGTCTTTGACAGTAGAGATCAGCAAATGCCCATGATGAGGCGTACCTGTTAGAAACGGAGGTCCATCATAAAATACATACGCATTATCTTCAGGGCGCTGCTCGATAGACTTTTCAAATGTCTTATTTTTCTTCCAGTACGTTGCAATCTCTTTTTCGTACTCGAGCGCTCGTCTGCGTGTGCCTTGTTTGAATTTCATATTCTCTCCTAGTCGTTAAAAAAACAAAAAGTCCCTACTGATGCCAGGAGCCGATATTATCGACGGTACCATCCTGTGCTTGGGACTTAATTATGGGATCTTACGGGTCCTACCGAAGGGTTCTACTTATCGACACTTGCGTCGGTCCAGCCTGCTTCCAGCAGAGCTGAAACTCTGCTGGCCCTTTTGGCGTGCTACTTCGTCAGAAATTCCGTTGCTCCCTCGCCGTACAAAAGTACGACTCGGTCTGCTACTCATTTCTTCCTTGTATCACATCCAAACGCAAGGCCGATAACGCGAAGTATAAATGTTCTTCCCTCTCCTTGCAGTTGATAGCTGCTCCAGCGGATTTGACAACAAAATTATAGCTTATTTCAAGGAGTACTACAACCTATCTCAGACCGGGAAGAGCAGCCGGAGACTTGGGCTATGCCCAAGCACCGCGCGATAGGGGTCCCCATAAAACCTGTTTTACGGGGTAAGATGAGAAGCCCAGAATGGGTGCCTCATCCATGTATATAGGCGGCGAGTTCGTTCATGAGGGGGAATTGAACACCCTCCCAATGCTTCATCAATGCGCCATCATCCTTCATGGCCAGAATGGCAGGATACTGAGTAATTCCGTATAGCGAGACTTTGTCTGTTCCCTCTATTGTATCCAAACTGAGTAATTCCATTTTTGCCGAAGGGTTACGCCGAACAAAATCATGCATATACTCTTCTACCACACGCGCGTGTTCCGAATTTGGACGATATAAAATAACAGCTTTCATTAACCCAATTTTACCACAACCGCCTCATGAACCAATTACATATCTCTTCTCTGAAAAGATACGCTACTGGTTCAATTAGTCTGCCATATGTTGGTCAGCTTGCGGCGAGCCATCTCCAGGTAAACACCAAGGCTAAACGAGCCCCACTCCCGAAGTTCGATACGCTGGCGGATAGTCAAAAACGGCTTTATTGCTTCCATGACATCTTCGTCTATGGCCTTCCCTACCCTCAGAGCCTCGCCAACAATAAGCCTGATTAGTCGTGTGGTTGCGAAGGTTATGTCCTGTTCGTTGTAGCGTCGTGGCAATCGCTTTCCTTGAGTCATACGTGTAATTTGGCCGAAGCAGTGTTTGAGCATTACGCGCTGCTCTACTAATAAATGCTTACGTACTCGTGGGTAATTGCGTAGGCTTTCGGATGCTACTCGGCTGGAAACAATTGTTTCTTCTAGATTAATTAACTCTTCGTCTATATGGATTTCTTCGTCGAGCAGTGGGTTGCGACGAATAACATTTGTAGCCTCATTGAGGTCCACGTCAGCTAACTGAGCAATCGCTTTAAGTGCAACTTTCAAGGTAAAACCCTCCTTATATGTGCAGGCATATAGCTTATCGTTTATATCACCCCATGTCAATTAACCCTCTAGTAATACAGCTAGATTCATAAATTTATCATATTTCGTTATTGTGGTGATATGAATAAAAAATAGTTCGGATTTATTCCGAACTATTTTTATTTGCTTTTTTGGAAAGAGCAGCCCGAGCAGTTTACTGCCCGGAGCGATGAGAAAACCTATCCGGAGGAACCCCACTCCCTGATTATCAGGCGAATGGGGCCGCGAATGGTTTTCTTATGAACAACCGGTTGTGGAGCCGCATGAAGTACATACATAGCACGAACCGGCTTTCTGGGTCTGGTTACCACAGTTAAAGCACATTGGTGCTGCGTCATCAGCAACAGCCTTAGGCTTTACTGACTCAGTTACTACGGCTGGCGCAGGCTGTACTTCTGCTACTGGCGCAGACAGAGTAACTTCGGGCTGATTTGCATCGTCAGTCAGCAAGCTTGTCTGATCTGTTGGCATATCATCGAATGAAGCTAGTCCCAACTCAAGTCGGTCATCGAACGACAAGTAGTCTAGTGCTAAGCGGCGGAAGATATAGTCAGTGATCGATCCAGCAGTACGAATTTCTGGATCATCAGTGATTCCTGATGGTGCAAATGTTGTACCACGAAGCGTCTTAACATAGCTCTTTAGAGGCACGCCGTATTGCAGTCCATGGCTCACGCTAATCGCGAATGAGTCCATCAGACCTGACAGCGTAGAACCCTGCTTGGAAACATTGATGAATAGTTCACCAGGCGTTCCGTCTTCGTATTCACCGACGGTGAAGAAGCCCTTTAGGTCTGCTAGCTGGAACTTGTAAGTACGACTCGTTCGTATGCGTGGCAATTCACGTCGTACAGCACCCTTCACTATGAATCTGTCATTGATAGCTTCAGCAACGGCTTCGGCTGGTGATTCAGTCTTGGCAACTTCCTTCTTGGCCATAGATAGTGGCTGTGCAACTTTACAGTTGTCTCGGTAGATGGCAACTGCCTTCAGTCCAAGCTTCCACGATTCAATGTGTAGCTGTTCAATATCTTCTACAGTTGCGTCTTCTGGCATGTTTACAGTCTTGCTGATCGCACCCGAGATAAATGGCTGCACTGCTGCCATCATCTTGACGTGGCCCATGTAATGGATTGAGTTGTCGCCCATTGAGCAAGAAAATACTGCTTTGTGCTCAGTCTTTAGGTGTGGTGCACCGATAATAGTCTTTTCTACGTCGATGTAGTTAACGATGTCATCAACCTGTGACTTCTTGTAGCCTAATGCCTTTAGAGCACGAGGAACAGTCTGGTTTACGATGCTCATCATACCACCACCAACTAGCTTCTTGACCTTAACAAGTCCGAGGTCTGGCTCGATACCAGTAGTATCACAGTCCATCATAAGACCAATGGTTCCCGTAGGAGCAAGTACAGAGGCCTGTGAGTTGCGAACGCCATTCACCTGTCCAAGTTCCACTGCTTCGTCCCAAGCGGCTGCAGCAGCGCTTAGAAGCTCTTCAGATACAAGGCTCGCATCGATGTTTGATACAGCTTCGCGATGCTTTTTAAGTACGCGGATCACACCATCGCGGTCTTTGTGGAATCCAGCAAATGGACCAACACGACCGGCGATACGAGCACTGGTAGCATACGCCTGACCAGTTAGAAGTGCAGTAATAGCAGCGGCTAGTGCACGACCTTCATCAGAGTCATATGGCAGGCCGAGCGCCATCAATAGTGCGCCAAGGTTTGCGTAACCGATTCCAAGTTCGCGGTATGCGCGTGCTGTTTTGCCTATGCTTTCAGTTGGGTATTCAGAGTATCCAACGAGGATTTCCTGGGCTGTAAAGATCAGCTCTACTGTGTGGATAAATGCTTTGATATCAAATGTACCGTCGTCTTCAAGGAACTTGAGTAAGTTAAGTGAAGCCAAGTTACATGCTGAGTTATCAAGGTGCATGTACTCAGAACATGGGTTACTACCGTTAATACGGCCTGCGTTTGGCGTGGTGTGCCAATCGTTAATAGTTGTATCGAACTGCATACCTGGGTCTGCGCATTCCCAAGCCGCTTCAGCAAACTGGCGGAATAGTTCACGGGCCTTAACAGTCTTGACTGTCTTGCCTGTCTTTACGCCCTTCAGATCCCAGTTTTCGTCGTTTTCAACAGCTTCCATAAACTCGTCAGTAACACGCACGGAGTTATTAGCGTTTTGGTACTGAACAGAGTGGATGTCTCGTCCGTCGAGGCTCATATCCCAACCAGCAGTCTGGAGGTCACGTGCCTTGCGCTCTTCACGAGCCTTGCACCAAATGAACTCTTCGACGTCTGGGTGATCAACATTCAAGATAACCATCTTAGCTGCACGGCGAGTCTTTCCACCGCTCTTGATAGCACCTGCGGAAGCGTCTGCTCCACGCATAAAGCTCAGTGGACCAGATGCGGTACCTGCGCTTTTACCAAGTGTTTCGTAGGATGAACGGATAGAGCTGATGTTTAGCCCTGAACCTGATCCACCCTTGAAAATCATTCCCTCTTCCTTGTACCAGTTGAGGATTGATTCCATGGTGTCTTCTACTGCCAGAATAAAGCACGCACTTGCCTGCTGCGAGCGTTCTGGTGCGCCGATGTTAAACCATACAGGTGAATTAAATGCTGCTCGCTGTGTAGCAAGAATATACTTAAGCTCCTCACGGAAGTCTTCCGCTTCAGAGTCAGTTTCAAAATAACCTTCCTGAACACCTTGTCGCGTGACTGTGTCTACAACGCGGTCAATGAGATGCTTCAAAGAGCTCTCTCGGTCGTCGGCACCTGGAGTACCGGTAAAGTATTTCTGCGCAACAATGTTAATTGAGTTCAGAGACCAGCCTTCAGGGAATTCGACGCCGAGCTGTTCAAAAACTGGCTTGCCGGTCATCGGATTCATAATAACAGAATCACGCTTCGCCCATGTTAACTGGTCGTATCCTTTAGATTTAGGGGCCGTAAAGAGTCTCCTGCGGCCCAGGATGGTTGTTTGTCCCATAATTACTTTTGCCCCATAAAACAGGTTTTACGGGGACCCCTCCTTCTCA
>JBBQKK010000042.1:0-6360 GCA_038326785.1 Saccharimonadales bacterium (SeqCode)
ATTGCCCGAAGATGATGACTGGGACGACGATGGCTTGCCAAATGACTATGACAGTTCACCGAGAAACCGGGACAGAGACATGGACGGGAAATTAGATGGATATGATCCCGATCCAGACAATCCTAATGACGGAGTAAACGAATCATCAGACAGCGACCCTTATACGAGTGACGATGATAGTGACAATGATGGCGTTGATGATATGTATGACTCTGAGCCGCATGACCCTTACGAGAATTAAAAACGCTGGCTAATTGTATACATATAAGGAAAAGAGCCGCTCTGTGCGCCGCTTACTGGACGAGATAGGATGATTTTCTAGGAACTACTGCTACCGCTGTGTTTTTTTACTGCGCCTTTTCTAGCGTAGCTCATTCATAGAGCTTATCGGCCGGAGGCAGTAATGGTTGTTGGGCTGGCTTATTTAGATTATGCTTTAAATTAAATGTCTATAATTACTCCATCAGTGTCAATAACGACGCGAGAAAAAATAATAATTGCAGAAAATGTAAGCAAACATTACACGTCGGGGCGGTCCGAGCTTCACACTCTGAGGGGTGTTTCCTTTGAAATTTATAAAGGTTCCGTCACCTGCATATTCGGCAAAAGTGGTTCAGGTAAGTCAACTCTGCTGAAACAACTGGCTTTGCTAGATAGGCCGAGCAGTGGAACAATATGGATAGGGGGAATGAACACTGCCGAACTGTCCGAAGAAATTCGGGGCAAGATACGTCTGAATAGTTTGGGTTTTGTATTCCAGGATAATGCACTAATCCCAGAACTGACAGTGATAGAGAATGTTATTCTACCGCAAGTACAGATAGGTGGAGACATTCATCAGCATACTGCTGAAGCTATGGAGCTTCTGGCGAGAGTAGGATTAGAGAAGCGAGCACAGTATAGACCACATGAACTGTCGGGCGGGGAGCAGCAGCGGGTAGCCATTGCCCGGGCACTCATTAATAAGCCGTCCATTGTGTTGGCGGATGAGCCTACAGCAAACCTGGATTCAAGCAATTCAGCCAGGGTTATGCGCATACTTCAGTCGCTGAGTACAGATTTGCATATTACAGTAGTATTTATTTCTCATGAAATTGAAGACCGGGGATATGCGGACAAAGTTTTGAACATACGGGATGGAAAGCTGGTAGAGGGCAGTGCGTAATGAAAAATAATATTCGCACGGCATGGTTTTTGGCTCAAAGGATGTTACTTAGGGGGCGCAAGGGGCTTACCTTTCTTCCGGTTCTCGTTACCGGCATAATTTATGTAAATTTACTTTTCGTCCCTGCCTTAATACATGGGGCAATACAACAGAATCAAGAAAAAATTATTAATACGCTATCCAGCGATTTAGTCATATCGCCCCCAGTTAATGAAAGTGATCTGAACGAGAAAGCACGATTACTGGAGGAAGTCCGTAAACTTTCGAGCGTGCACGCTGCTACCGCTGTATACCAAGTTGGGAATCGTATACAGAATGGTGAAAGAGGAGGCTACTGGACAGTCCTCGCAGTTGATACTGCCTCGTTTCAGCAGGTATTCAAAAATGAAGTTGCATCCGGGTCCTTTCTTTATGAAAATGATAAAAACGCCATTGTGCTGGGGGACAGAATTGCGGGCACCGGTTTACCGGAACAATCAGATACAGCTGCCAGCCTAGGCGGGGTGGGCGTAGGCAAGCCAGTAAAAGTATTACTCTATAACGTCGGAGAACATGAATTTATATCCTCGGGAATTATAAATAACAAATTTTATGATGCCGACACAAGAGCTTATATAAACGATAATTATTATGAGACGCTGAATCCAGAATCTAAAGACAAGGCAACAGCCATTCACATAAAAGTTAAGCCCGGGGTTGATGTATCAGAGGTTAGAAAACAACTGTCCGTAATAATTGGAAATGCACGGCTACAGGACTCCGAGCAGCTTGGCGCAAATGTAAGGGAACAGGCAGGAACACTACGATCAATCAATGACATTGTAACTGGTATGGCCGTTGGAGTGGCTGCGGCTACTATTTTCATCGTGATATATATAGATATTTTGCAACGACGCAAGCAAATAGGTACGCAACGGGCAATTGGCATAACATCAGATACAATAATTTTCTCCTACATAATCAAGGCTATGCTATATACGCTATTTGGAATAATACTTGGCGGGCTAATTTTTATGCTGTTCTTAGTCCCGTATTTCCGAGCATTTCCATTTACGTTTTTAACGGGAGAAGTGTCGCTTGTACCGGAGTTGGATCTACTGGTAGCCTGCGCAGCAATCCTTCTGGTAACTGCTCTTCTTGCGTCATGGCTTCCTGCCTATAAAGTCACTCGCTCTGAAATACGCGAAACCATGTCCGAGTAAAAAGGACTACGGGAAATGTAAATAAAAAGAAAAGAGCCGCTCTGTGCGGCTCTCTCGTAGGGGGTATGGGGGGATTATTTAGGAACTATCGCCATCGCTATGGCTATGTTCGCCGCCCTTTTGGCGGTCTTTTGAATCTAGATTCTCTGGGTTGCCATCACTGGATTGGCCACCCTTCTTAGCAATTTCCTGCTGCTTCTGTTCGTCCATGGACGCAAAACCTTGATCTGACATGCAAACCTCCTTTATTAACTTGGTATTGCACTTTCTACTATACATAAGGTTTCGTAATCGCTCTACGAGATATATCTGATAGGAATGTCACAAACAAGCAAAGAATAGGAGGAAGTTAGGAGGTGCCTGTTTCATTTATCTGGGCTTTAAACGATGCCTGCACAAATTCCTTTACGCACTCAGAAATCTTATTCTGCACAAAATAATCGTTACGATAACCAGGAATGTGTGAAGCAAAAATACGATCGGAAACCTCCTGCACTGGGTCAGTTAATGCTTCTATTTGCGCTCCTCCCAATGTAGTAGCAACCTGACCAAACTGTGCACGATGTTCGCGGCGCTTAGCTCCGACTGGCTGATACAATATCCGCTCTAAAAATGCAGCAAGCTTTCGTTCACGCATAGTCAGTGTAGGCACATGTTCTTTAAGGGCCTGCTGATAATATCCTAGATGCATCGCTTCCTGGCGTAAAATTGGTTTTATACCGGTTTCCACAAATGCAATCTCTCCAATGCCTTGCAGGCGCTTTGCCATTAACCTGTACCCTCTATCAGTTAATTTTTCATGACGTGAACCATGAGAGAAATAAACGGTCGTAATAACTCGTTCTAGAGCAGGGGAATGCAAGCACAATTGGCCAATTATTTTGATCGTCGGTTGCACCTTTTCTGTTACGAACTGATTTGCTTCTAGCCCCAGCTGCTCTTGCGCCTGATCAAAAATTTGTCCATGCGGAACTTCATGCCTACGCCAGTTCTGGATAAATTCTTTAGTGGGCCCATCTTCACGGGCAGTACCCAGCATTGTTGTTAATTGTTCAGAGTAGCTGCTGACTTCATTTTCTACTCGGCCAAAGTAGTGAAAAACGTGACCCATTTCCTGTGCAACGCGCTCGGGGTTGTTGAAATCAAAGTCAACTTCAGAAGTGAGAAGAGCGGGTGACGCTTCCATCATTTCTATCTTCTGCAACAAAGCCGAATTCATAGTTACCTTGTAGATTTCTCGTATACGACTACGAGTATGTTTTGCTTCGGATTAAAGTGGTCGTGGAGTTTATAGGTACCGGGTTTCTTGAAAGTTACGCGCCAACCTTCATCAGCTGCAAATTCTCCTGATACGAAACCACCAACATGGTCGTGGTGCTCAGGGTCAGAGTGGCCAGAATGATTACTTGCGCCGTCTCCTTCGGAAATATTGTGCTTCTGCCCGTCGGCTGCATTAAACTGAACTGTTTCGCCGACCTGCACGGCTAGCTCATTGGGGTACATGCCGTCGGCTTTTAATAATACGCAAGGGTTGGGGCAGGCTGAATCTTGCTGGGTAGGAGTCGCGGATACAAAAGTAGTAGCTACGCCTACGCTCATTCCTATAACGGCAAAGATGATGAACATCCATGGCTTTGCAATAATTGTAAATAATTTGTTGATTGCTTTCATATGTATAAATCCTGTCTAGAGAAGCCGGGAAGGGCGAGTATACCGCCCTTCCCTTCGGACTTCATTTATTGGTCCTGAAACTTTTCGGGACTCTGCTTAACAATTGCACCTGCAAGAGTATCAGCAATCTTATTGGTGATTTGCTTACGTGCACGATCTTGTGCGTCGTATGATGCAGCGTAATCGCCAGCACCGTGCTTATCAACCGCTTCCTTAAGTAGGCCAACGTGCTCGGTAACTAACTGAGCTACGGCTTCTTTAGGAAGGTTAGGATTTGCTTTGCTCAAGAAAGTAGAGATAGCTTCTACATAACCATTAAGGTTCTGTACGGCTTGGTCCATACCAGCTTGATCACCAGCTTTTGCGGCTACGGTGTAGTCTACAAAGAAGCCAATGTGGCTAGCCCAGATTTCTTTGAACTGATTACCAGCTTCTTCACCGTATACACTTGCAATTGCCTTAGACAGCTCATCAGTGTTGCGTGAAAGAGAACCAGCTGCAGCGGCAAACTGTGGATCGCCATCAAAGCCTGCACGAGTGGCGGCTGAGGCAAGATCTACGTGCTCAGATTCCAGATTATTTAACGTGGTGCGAAGACCCGCTGCCTTAGTGTCTGTTGTGATAGCAGCAGACTGCGTAGGCTTATCCTCGGATTGAGAATTGTTATTATTCATGGCATTTCCAATGCCGACGCCTGCAAGTACACCTACGACGAGTGTCACTAGGGCGAGCATAACTTTGTTGTCCTTCATAAGAACTCCTTATTATTAAGATTGTTTACTTTACTTAGTAAACATACACTGATAGTATGCCTATGTTATGACCATGTCAATATATAATTTAAGGAACATGACTGATTTGTCTAAAATAACCACCTACCAAGCCGGCGTCGCCCAAGCTGCTGCCCACCGATCATTGCAGAAATATTGCGATGATGTTTTGGCGCCGTATGGCATTACTAAAATGCATTGGTTAATGATCGGGACAATCATGGATGGTGGAAGCAAAGGTGTTCGTATTTCGGATCTTGCAGTTGAACTTGGTACTACCATGGGATTTTTGTCCAACAATCTAAAGGTGCTAGAGAAACAAGGCATCATTAAAAGAGTAGAAAGCGGCACCGACAACCGGTCCAGATTGGTCAAAGTTACCGCACAGTTTGCGGCAAAGTGTCCTAAGATTGAAAAGGCGCTGCGCGAAGGACTGCGCAACACCATATATGCCGAGGTAAACCCAGACGATTTCCGCACCTACATCAAAGTGTTGTATCAGCTAAAGGCCGCAACGTTACCCAAAAGCAAGTAACTGATTTCAAATGCAACATGAGGGAATTTCGGCTTACGTCTAAAGCCATAAAGGTTATTGTTCTTCCAGGCAGTTCAATAATGCCAAAGGAGCGAAGGATAGTCATGCCGTATAACAAATCATGCGTTTTTAACCCGATTGAGCTGTATGAAGCATCTACTCCTGGTAACCTTTGGCCTCGTAAATGGACATTCAAAAAGCCCATAAACTGGACTTATTCTTAAGAGAACTTATGAAGTCAAAAACCATACATATTAGGTATCAGACCACTGAGAGCGTATACTTAGAAGTAACTAGGCCACCTCAACAGCACCGCTCCGCAGCGAACGTGTAAAAAACTTGTTGCTGGACTATCCAACAACAAGTTCAGAGGAAAGGCCCGCTAGATGTCAAAAGATAAAGGTCGCAAAGAAGTTAAAAAGCCTAAGCAAGAAAAGAAAGGCTAATTTTTTATGGCAACTTTCAAGAAGAAAACCAGTTTTCAAACCGACGAAGATATCAACGAAACTCAGAGCGAACTAGAGATGATGGTAGATAATGTGATCTACAATACTCAGCCTAGTTTTAGCGCCAACACGGACCAATACCCGAACAATGAGATCCCATTTATAGACAAGCACATGCAATACTTGCGCACACATAAGGGAATAGACCCTCGTCACTATATTGCTAACTTGCGTCTAATGACTCGCAAGCGCTAAATATTGCCCCTGCCGTCAACCAGTATCTATCATGCATAATTTCTCCTTGCATGAGCACGCAACCAGCTTAGAATTAAATTGTGAATAAGTTACATAGATTTATGCAGCTGGTAAAAACACACTCAAGCCCCGTACCGATTGTGGCACTGGGCCTCGTTCTTTTTTGGGGCGTGGTGTTGTTCCATCCAGAGGCTAAGTCCGCCAACAATCCTCCTGTTGCTGGAGTGACACCGCCAGTAGTCACTGTCCAGCCTGAAACTGAAGTTTCTGGGGTTACGGCCGGTGCAAGTACGGATATTCCATCTGACCATATAGC
>JBBQKK010000043.1:0-6286 GCA_038326785.1 Saccharimonadales bacterium (SeqCode)
AGCCCCAAAGCTGCTTTGTCCATCACATTAATATCCACGTTTTCCACTGCATGCTGATAATCAAGTTCGTCAAATTTAACTGCATCGGCAAACTTATTTGGGTCTTTATCGTAAACCCCGTCTACTTTGGTTGCTTTTAGCACTACATCGCAGCTCAATTCCAGTGCTAAGTTAACAGCTGCAGTATCGTGGGTAAAATAGGGTCGTCCCAGTCCACCGGCAATAATTACTACGCGGCCTTGCTCTAAGTGCTTTTCTGCCCGTCGATATGAATATACTTCGGCAACCTGCTCGGCAAATATATTACTCAAACATCTCGTAGGTATGTCATCTGCTTCAAATATATCGGTCATCGCCATTGAGTTTATGAGGCCGCTCAGCATTCCCATGTGGTCACCAGTTACGCGGCGGATTCCGTGTCCGGCAATTTCTGCGCCACGGACCATATTTCCACCACCAACTACCAGAACGATTTCACAGCCGCCTTTGAGCGCCTTTTTGATTTCTGCCGCCAAGTAATGTGCTACCTCAGGGTCAATGCCAGCATCGAACTGTCCAGCCAACTGTTCCCCTGATAATTTCAGTAGTACGCGTTTATACATTGTTATTCAGTCTAGCAGATGCAATATGCAGCCGCTATACTAGATCTTATGAAAATTTATTCTTGGAACGTAAACGGAATCCGTGCAGTTATTAAGAAAGGGGCTATTCAGGAATTTGTAGCCAAGCACGATCCTGACATTCTTTGCCTGCAGGAAACCAAGGCCGAGCAGGGGCAAGCAGTAATAGATATGCCTCAGTACATCGAATACTGGAACTCATCCAAGGGGAAAAAGGGCTATTCGGGTACCGCGATTTTTACCAAGGTCAAACCGATTGCCATCATGAACGATATCCCAGTGGAAATAGCAGAAAAACATGGCCTTGCGGCAGATAAGTACGGCGACGCCAACGGAGAGGGCCGCGTCATCGCAGCTGAGTTTGAAGAATACTATGTGGTAACGTGCTATACGCCAAATGCCAAAGACGATCTGACTCGGATCCCTTTGCGGGAACAGTGGGACGCCGCATTACTGGAGTTTTGCAATCAATTGCAGGCACAAAAACCAGTTATCTATTGCGGCGACATGAACGTTGCTCATACAGAAGATGATCTCGCTAATCCCAAGCCAAACATTGGTAAAAAAGGTTTTACTACCGAAGAACGAATGGGCTTTGAAAATTGGCTCGCCGCAGGATTCATAGATACTTTCAGAATGTTCAAGCAAGGCAACGGCTACTACACATGGTGGAGCCACTTTGCTAATTCACGTGCCAGAAACGTCGGCTGGCGGATAGACTATTTCCTCGTGTCAGAAGCACTAAAACCATTAGTAGTCGCCGCAGACATTCATCCTGACGCACTTGGCTCTGACCACTGCCCAGTAAGCATAACGCTAAAACAATAATGGAAGTATTAGTCGCCTCACAAAATCCCATAAAGGCCGTGGCAGTGCACGAAGCATTTGCACGTTTTTTTAATGAAGCTGCAAATGTTCATCTTGCAAAAATTTCTATTGAAAGCGGCGTAAGAGACCAGCCTTTATCGCAGGAAGAGTCTGCCCGAGGGGCCCTTAATCGGCTAGATGGAATACTTCATGCTAGTGGCATTGATTACTACGTATCCATAGAGGGCGGGGTATACCCTGTAAGCATTGACGGCAAAGAGTACTGGTATGAAAGTGCCTGCGCAGCGGTTTGCACTGACGAATCTGACCCGGAAATAGCGTACGGCGCAGCATACCCAGTGCCGAAACGCTTTATACCACATCTGCAAGCTGGTAAAGATTTGAATCAGATAATGGAAATAGAGACGGGCGTTAGGGAAGCGGGCAAGGGGATGGGCTTTAATGGTTGGTTAACAAATAATCAGCTCGACCGGCAGAGAGCATCGGCAGAAGCAGTCTTGTTGGCGCTTCATGGCCTAAGACACCGGTGAGTACTGTTACAATTAGATTATGGAGCAGAACTCGGCACGACCTTTCGCGGTTTTTGACATAGACGGCACATTAATACGCTGGCAGCTTTACCATGCAATTACAGACAAACTAGCCAAAGAACAGCTGCTGGGAAACGAGATTTACGACGAATTAAAAGCCGCTCGGCTAGACTGGAAACGACGAAGCAGCCCAGAGTCATTCAAGGCATATGAGAGGCGCGTAGTCGATGCCTATGAAAAAGCAATCTTACAACTGGATTTCCAGGATTTCGAGAAAGCAGCCCAGGACGTATTCGAAGAATACAAAGATCAGGTATATAGCTATACCCGGGATTTGATCAAAAAACTAAAGGCTGAAGGGTATTTGCTGTTTGCAATATCCGGGTCACAGACAGAAGTTGTCGCTTTGTTGGCGCAGTATTATGGCTTTGATGATTTTGTCGGTAGCACCTATGAAAGAGCTGACGGTCACTTCACCGGCAAAGTTACGCTGCATGCCGGCAAAAAGCATCTGATATTGAGTGAAATGGTCCGAAAGCACGGAGCAACGTACTCGGGAAGCATCGCTGTAGGGGACTCAGAAGGCGACATAAGCATGCTTCAGGCGGTAGAAAGGCCAATCGTATTTAATCCTACGGATAAGTTGTTTGCCGTGGCCCGTGAAAACAACTGGAAAGTAATAATTGAACGCAAAAACATGGTTTACGAACTAGAGAATCACGATGGAAAATACATACTGGCATAGGCAAGACCCCCAGACTCCATTATTTGGTGACTTGCTTTGGGGCCGCCCAGAAAACAAATTGTACGCGGGCAAACTGCTCATAGCAGGTGGCAACGCCCATGGGTTTGCGGTGCCATCAATGGCGTATCAGGCAAGCTTGGAGGCAGGCATCGGGGTGTCGAGAGTCTTACTACCAGACGCGTTGCAAAAAACAGTAGGCAAGTTTTTCGTGGATGCCGATTTTGTACCGAGCACTCCCAGCGGAAGTTTTGCACGAAGCAGCCTAGCTTCATTGCTAGATTCTGCACAGTGGGCAGATGCTGCGCTGTGGGCTGGTGAACTAGGGCGCAATTCAGAAACTGCAATCGTTATCGAGTCTTTCTTAACTTCTACCAATATTCCCACCGTGCTCACGCGTGACGCAGTCGACTACTTCACCACGCTGCCTCTTCCCATGCTAACCAGACCAAAAACGGTGGTCGTGCTCACCATGGCTCAGCTGCAAAGAATTTGTATGAGTCTTGGCTTTGTAACTCCAATAACTTTCAAGATGAGCCTGATTCAGTTGGTAGATGCACTGCACGAATTAACAAGCAACTATCCGTCCAGTATCGTGCTGAAATATCATGATCAGCTGATTATTGCGCATGCGGGGCAGGTAAGTACAACCCCCGTGCCGGAAGAGTTTAATGCATGGCGAACTAAAACGGCCAGTTACTGTGCAGTTTGGTGGATACAAAACCCATCAAAAATATTTGAAGCTCTAACCGTGGCCGCACATCAGGTAAGAGCAATATTATAATGGCTTTTTTTGCGTTTTTATGGTATAATTAAACTATAATGGCCCTCACTCAATACAAGCCAGAGGTATTTGGCCCTAATGGCTCCAGTGAAACAGCTGGCGAGCATCAAATAGCTCGCCAGTATTTAGAGATGCGTGACGACCGATTAGCACCACATAAGCTAGCCGAGTACGGTGAACAGCTGCTCGAAAGCAATAAGCCCGAATACCGATATTACGGCGCGTGGTCCTGCCTTGAAGCAGCGTATCCAGGACTTTTTAGCATGGAGGACCCAGGCACTTGGATCGGCGACGTACAAACAGCACCATTAACGGAAAAAGCATTTAAGGCTTTTAGTGCGCTGTCGCGCCGAACCCCTTACTATACCGACCAGAGCGATCAAAGAACTCTGGATGTAGAAGGGTTTGTGTTCGGACAAAGAGCTCAACTTATGACAAGTATTGAACCATCTTTCGTTCCTGCCCGTCGACTAAAAGGCGCGCTTGTAGCAAAAGCAGTTACGGAGCGTTATGAAGAAGCGGGCAAGCTTTTCCGTAGGCAAGACATTGCTTTAACTAAATTGCGCACACAAACAGCACGCGGGAGTGATAAGGCTGCTTCTTACGAAGAATTACAGGGAAGAGTACGAGGACTAGAAGTAGAAAATACGCTGTTGGGGCTAGGATGGCGAAATTTGTGCGAGGGAGGGGATATCGTTCTATTGCCCGCATCGCCCCGGCTGGACTACACACTACAGGGCGGCAAAGATCGTATGCCTGTAGACGTGATCGCGATTCATCGAAACACCGAGCAGCATCTAGGGATACCGCTTAGACGTGATGTCGTTATCAGTCGCCGAAATGGAGAGAATACCAGCTACCGAGATGATGTCGTGAGACTGTATGGCGACAGGGATCTTTTTTTGGCACCCATGAAGGCGGGGAACATCGCGTCGTACTCTCCAACCGATTTCACCAGCTTCGACAAAGAACATGCTTACCGTATCATGCGTATTATCAGCAATAGATTCGACAGCCTACAGGCAGCATCCGAGCAGTAATTTTAAAATAATTTGTTACAGCATAAAAACCAAGTAGCTAAGCCTATCTAGCGGGTAACTTCAGTCAAAAAACGTTTATTGCTTTAAATTCGAATGGCGCCGGTGGTACCATTTCCCAGTTTTTGATAATGCAATGACCGCTTCAAACGGTTCTTTCAGATTGTATTGCAGTTTTTCACCGTCTAAAGTAGCGTTTTTGCTCTTCTTTCGTACTTTCAGCATCGAATAGTTCTGGTGCACGGATGCATTTCTAGTAGAGTGCATTTAACCCATGGTGTGTGAGTAATGCAATACCGGGTTATACTGATCCTGTGGCGAATAAAAAACTAATCTTAATTTGCGCAATAATCTTTGCATCACTGTTAGTGCTGGCCGGCGTATTGAGTTGGCGAAATGGCAACCGGATTATATCAGGACATTCTGATAAAAAGTTCGTTCATCATGACGATTCACAAATTGCTTATGAAAATGCCTTGACTGCACTGAATGCAGGACCAGGTTCTAGGGCTCTATCGGGCAAGCCTCATTACCACTACACCTTTAATGTAAATCTTTTGCCCTCGGCTGCAAAGGAAGGATTTGTATGGGAGTACAAACCTGGCTTCTTCCAGGAAACTTTTACATCTGCGGCAAACCCAAGCAAGTACAGTGATGACATAGAAACTAGTCTAACGAGTCAAGGCTGGAACATACAGGGTAAAGAAGCCATTCAGGCGATTATTATGAAAGCAACATATAAAAGAGAGCAAGAAGTCGCTAGGCTACAATCAGCTGCACTCGATTGCGGTGAAAAGAAATACTGTCTGGAGCATAAAAGAGAACAGCTCACCGAAATCAACGATAAACCCCTGACGGTACACTTTTATCTTACCAACAAGCCATACGTACTATATCTAGAATATGAACTCTATCCTTTAGATGAAACTGCTAGGTTAGACGCCAGGCTTGTGTATGGATGTTCGGTGCCAAGTGATGAGTATTGCCGCAGATAGTTTTATGATCTGTACAAAGCCCTAACTTACCGACAATCCTAGTTCTGGCAAGGTATCACCGAAATAGCCCTTCGCAATACACAGTTCCCATGACATATGGGTAATACCTCTGTAGTATTCTGCTCGTAACACGCCGGGTAGGTTGCCGGAATCGACTCACATTCTGCGAGCCCGAAATTTCTCGATTGAAAACAAGTTTTCATCGGAGAGTTTCCTTGCGTACTGCCACAGGCAGTCCTCACTTCACGGGTTGCCCCACACGATTTTGTTCACGCTAGCGGCGCGTCTTTCGATGCGCGCCCGTGCGCCTGGAAATTGGTGGGCAAGGAGGGAATCGAACCCTCACTCCTTGCGGTACACAGGGCGTAGCATGAGCGGCTCGCTCGCAAGCTAGCAAATCTTTTGAGTTTCGGCAAATCCGGCTTTAAATCTTAGCTGGTGCCGCTGGTCGGAATCGAACCGACACGGGTTACCCCACACGATTTTGAGTCGTGCGCGTATACCAGTTCCGCCACAGCGGCACGAGTTAAGATTAAAAAGTGCGCGTATACCAGTTCCGCCACAGCGGCATCATTCAAACTTAAAGGTGCGGGAGAGCCAGATCTATCAGCACTATATCTGTTCCAGTGCATGATTTTTTGGGCATACCTCTGTTTTGCCGATAGGACAACAGGGTGAATTGTAATATAATTACTCTGTTAATTCCAGCATAAACGCAATGCAACCAGACAACATCGATCCATCCCAGCA
>JBBQKK010000044.1:0-6080 GCA_038326785.1 Saccharimonadales bacterium (SeqCode)
TCCTCCTGCTGAGCTTATCTCGCATTTGAGCGACCCATCTGTTGCCGAACCGTATGAACGCGACGAGCAATTAAGACAAGTCATTCAAAAGCACCTGGACGCTGGCGACATGGTCGTTGGTATGGCCGGCGGTGGCGGCAATAGCCTAGACGAATGGCTCCGCCAAGAATTCAAAAACTAGCGGTTGTCGCCGCTTCCGTGAATTTTGTTGCGGGACTGTCGGCTTCGTAGTTTTGCGATGTTGCGCTTACCCACTTCGTCAAAGTTATATCCAAGGTGTTCAGAAAGTACTGCCAAGTACCACATGACATCGCCAATTTCCTTAATGAGCTCTTCCTTATCTTCGCTACTCATTTCGCCGTTTTTGTCGCGAACGATTTTTTTAATCTTTTCTGCGATCTCACCGGATTCTCCAGTGATGCCCAATACCCAGTGAGCAAGGTCCATGAAACTATCATCAGTAAATACTGCAGTTACAAGTGCTTCTTTTTGGTATTCATCTAATGTCATTTAATAATCTCCCCTGATTCATTTAACTTAACTGCACCTTCTCTGAGAACTTCCACCATATCGTCCACTACACGGATTACCGTAGAGGCTTTATGATCAGAAATATTTCCACCATCCACATAAAAATCTACATTGTTGCCAAAGTAATCTTTTGCTTCATCTACAGTCCCGGCTTCAGGCTCACCTGGCTGGTTCGCGCTGCTCGTAACGAGCGGGCCAGTGCTCTCTAACAGTTTTAATAAGTCCGAGTCACCGGGTATGCGCACAGCTAAAGACCCTACGCCCTGATGCAAATATTGCAGCGCCGTGGCACAGGGAATGACAATACTGATTGGACCCGGCCAGTAATGCTCAACGACTTTTAGGTAACGAGCTTTTAGGCCAAGTGCCACCAGCTGTTCGGTATTTGCTGCAATTATGGTGCCCGGCTTCTTTTCGCGGTGCTTCAAGGCGTATAACCTCGCAGCCGCTGCCTCGTTACTGGCACTACAGACTATTCCGTACACCGTATCGGTGGGGATTACACCCACCTTCCCTGCGCGTAGCATCTCGGCAACTTCTGGATCTCGTAATAACATAAGCTTTATATTCACCTTCCTTACCACTATACTGTATCAATAATGATTGAAATATTTGCTGTTAACTTGAATGACAGTTTCTCGCGCCTGGATGATCAATTCTTAGTATGGATTGAGATACATTTCGTTAATATCATAGCGATTCTAATTGGTGCGTGGTTAATCCGACGTTTTGCTTCTAACATTATTAGCCGTCTGTTCCACTACACCGTAAGACCAGATTTGTACCCCACTAAGTCGGAGCGCGAAAAAAGAATTCGGACCTTGAATACACTGGTCACAGCCGTTGTCCGAGTAGGCGTATATATAATTGCCTTGATTTTGATTATCGGAGAAATCAATCCTCATTATATGACCGCGCTCTTTGCCAGTGCCGGACTTATTGGTGTAGCGCTAGGATTCGGCGCAAAGGACTTGGTCAAAGATTTCATGAGTGGAATTTTCATCATCACAGAAAATCAGTATCGAGTAGGCGATGTTATTGAAATCAGTGATGTGTCCGGAGTGGTGGAAGATATTTCAATTCGTACTACAGTGCTGCGTGACCTGGATGGTCATTTACACCATATTCCCAACGGTTCAATTAGCGTCACGACCAATATGACCCTCGGCTTCAGTCGAGTCAATGAAGATATTTTAGTAGCCTACAACACCGACATAGACCGCCTAGAACACGTCATCAATCATGTTGGTGAGACGCTCGCAAATGATGCTGAATTTAAAAGTTTGATTATCAGTCCGCCCAAATTTCTCCGCATTGACGGATTCGGAGATAACGGCATGATCGTTAAAGTCGTGGGTGACACCATGAGTGGCGAGCAATGGATGGTCAAAGGTGAATTGCTCCGTCGACTAAAAACTGCTTTTGATAAAAACAATATAGAGCTTCCTTACCCGCACGTTGCAGTCGTAACGCCAGTTAGCAAAAAGTAACGTTACAGACCTAGTGAAGCGTCGCTAAGATCTGCCTCATTAAAGTCCATCGCATCGTCAATTTCTTTTAGGCTACTATCCATTTCAGCTGAGACCGCATCGGCTTCCTGTGCAGCAGAGGTAACGGCTGGCCGGGAAGCAATAGGCTCACCGACAGGTGCCTGAGTTTTGGTGTATGCAAATACTGATATAGCCGATAAAGCACCTACTACGACAACGACGATAGCGATAAGTGCCATAGGTAATGGAGCCTTATTAGATTCCGGCTTAGGCGCTACAGGCTCTATAGGGGCCTCCTGCGTTGCAGTAGGTGCAGATTCGACTGGTGCTTCCGCAACAGGCTGTTCGGGTGCTGGAGTGGGCTCTGTGGCCATCTGTGGGGCTGGGGCTGGAGCGACTGGTCGCGGTGGGCGCTGGACATCCATTACTGGGGCGCTAGGCGCGGGTGCTGGAGTGGGTTGTGGCGTAGGTTGAGGTGTTGTTTGCGGATCCATTATTCAGTACCCTCCTGCTCTTCAGTTTTTTGTTGCTTAATCGTAGTTAGCGTAGGCTTGATTGTTTCATTTACATACTGCTTGATCTCAGCTGCATCAGCTTGGACTTTTTTACGCGATTCTCGAGCCAGCGTTAGCGCGTCCTTAAACGCCTCTGGATCTTGTTCACAATTAGAGTCCGCCATATCACTTACGAGTAGCTTGTATTCGGCTATATCAAGCTTGAACTTGGTTATCATTTCCTCTAGCTCTGCAATTTGTGCATTTAGTTCAGTGCCTTCAGCTGTAGTGCCAGCTTTTTCGGAAACTTTCTTGAGCCGCGTAACGAGATTATCGTAAACTTGGCTTCGACTTGTTTCTATTCCGGTGATGCGTCCGCGAAGTGAACTAAGCTTTCCCTGTGCGTTTTTGCAGTTCTTCTGTATCCGCTGTTTTTCGGCTGCAGATACCGTGGCTTTCACCTCATTCTTGCGCTTATCCATACGCTGCTTGACTGCAGCTTGCTGCTCAGCGGCAGTCGGTTGGGTTTCAGTAGTAGTTTGCGTTGATTCTGTAGTCTCGGTATTTTGAGCAGTCGCTCTTGCTGGATTTTGCTGAGCACTAGTGACATTTATCATTAAAAATGGAGCTGCTAAAACAGCACCGATTAATAGCTTGTATTTTACGTTCATGTGTAATGAATCTCCTTACAGCTATTTTAACATAAGCTACATCATTCATGGCAGTGTGAACATACCATCTTCTTCGGTAATTAAACCTTCTTGTGATAGCGCTTGCAGGACCTCACTAATGCGCGTGTCGGAGATCTGCATTAATAGCTGATCTCGCGAAACTGGCTGTACTGCCAGCAGCTTGAGTACCCTGCCACGAACTTGACGAAGGGACCCAGTAAAAGCAGATTGCCTACTGTAGTGCGCGCTCCTTCGTGACACATTCCCCTCTGTTTGCTTTAGGTGGGTACCGTAATCCATTAATGCCCAAAAGAATTCCCGCGGGTTTTGCCGATCAATAGAAGCTGACACTACGGGCAATAGCTCCTTATCAGATACTTCGCTTTGATCTTCGAAAAAGTGATGAATATACACGGTACGAATATTGGTTTCTATAAAAGGGATAGGCTGGTTGTAGGCATAAACCAATATGGCTGCAGCTGTATTGTGGCCTACGCCCGGTAACGCCTTTAAAGCTTCAAGAGTGACAGGAAATGAACCAGCCTGCATTACGGCCTTTGCGCTCTCGTGGAGATATTTTGCTCGACGGTTATATCCCAATCCACTCCATAGTGTTAAAACTGCACCCAGATTAGCGGCTGCCAATGAAGATATATCAGGAAAAACCTTAAGAAACTGATTATATTTTTCAATAACTCTGTTCACTTGGGTTTGCTGCAGCATAATTTCGGACAACATAATTTTGTAAGGATCATATGTCCCGTCAACGCCCGTCGTGCGCCAGGGCAAATCTCTGCTGTGCTGCTGGTAATAATCCCAGACTGTATTTTGGAAATCTGCAATTTGTTCGCTATGCATAGCCTATAAATTGTATCCTAAAAGAGTTATGCAGAGACTAATTATCGTAAACTCCAAGCGACTGCTACTGCTGCTACCTGGCATAGCGGTGACTTATTTTGTTGCCATGGACTTTTATCCCTACATTGATCGGCGATTGCCTGCCGCACCAGCCATTTTGATTGCGTACTTATTTACTGCTTATGTGGCGATTCCCTCGATACTGCGTGTTGTTCGTGTAGTGTCTAAGCCCAAGCACATTCCTTTGTACTGCACTACGCCGGACGGCTTTGCTTCCGACCCCATAAATATTGGCATCATCGGCACAAAGCAGCAGGTAGTTGATGCGATGCAAGCAGCCGGCTGGTATATGGCAGACGATCGCACTCCAAAAACTTTAATCCGTATGATAGTGAGCATAGTTTTTCGGCACCCTTATCCACATGCCCCGTTCAGTCCCCTGTATCTTCTGGGGCGAGCGCAAGATGTTGGTTTTCAAATTCCAGTGGACGACAATCCTGTGCATCGCCATCATGTACGATTTTGGGGCGTAGTAGATGTAGCAGACCCCGACTACCTGGAGCACACTATTTTTTGGAAGCGCCACCACCGCTCGCCTACGCCTGGAAAAATACTATGGCTGGGTGCTGCTTCAAAAGATGTGGGACTGGGTATTATTCGGCACAACGCACAGTTCACACATATGATTCATCCAGATACCGACGCTGAGCGCGAACTGATTGTGCAGCAATTAAAAAAGGCGAAAAAAATAAAGCGAACCCGGACAGTGCCGTTAGTTGCTCCTTATCGCCTACAAAACCGCGTATTCAACGGCTTCCTGCAAACCGACGGCAAAATGAAAATCATCACCCTCAAAGAGTAGGCAATGAGCGCCTATAATCTACGAGGTAAGCACCCACCTGATAACCATATCTTTTATCCTTTTATACTCTTCTTCTTCAAATGGCATATTTGCGATATAAAACTGCTTTGAGTTTAGATGAGAGCAAAACATGCAGTCCTGTAAATTTGCGCTATCCTGAATGAAAAACGAATTTGCTATTTTAACGCTCCAGTTCACGCTAAAACTGTTAGACACCTGATTGCTATCTTCTACCCTAATGGAAAAGACGGAGGACTGGCAGCGCTGGCTTGCTCCTAGGTATTCACAACCTGGGCGTATTGAGTCACAAAATATGATATTCTTCGATGCTTCCACGTCTTGAGACCTATATACATTTTGTGCGTTACGAATATCATCTGACTCCATAACGTTTATCGAATCCAAATAGCGTTCAGTCGCCATCACGTTTGTCTCTTGCCAATAAGCTAAAATATCTTGAATGGAATTTATTGGCCGTTTTGGGCGCTCCCAGTATCCGTCAGGTTTATTGACAGTATTTTCAAAAGTCATGAACTTAGCAGGGTTTGTTGAAGATGCCCACGTCGCTTCATTCGTGGTTGAATCGTAAACCTGCTGAGGCAAGCGAATATCGAAAGCAAATTTTGCTTGAAATTGTTCAAGGCTGAGCGGATTTTGGTAGCCAAAAACTTGCCCTATTATTTTATCCATAATCTGTTTTGCGGCTGCAGCGTCCATAGTGTCTCCTTATAATGCCGTCTGGTTACGGCTTGCTGATTGACTCGCTAATAATTCTGCCAAACTACTAATTGGTCGCACCTGCAGTGGCGGCTGATCTACCACACTAGGCGCAGACGGCAACTCATGAAGAAACTGGGTAGGTACTGGGTCTACCGAAGGAACATCGGCTGCTGGCTGTGGTATGGTCTGCGGCATAGCCTCAAATACTGGCTTCGAGGCGACATCATTTGACGTTTCTTGAAACTTAGCCGGCAAAGTACCGCTAGACTTATACAACTTAAGCTGCTGGGTCGGAGCCAAGCCGGTCGGAACAACTGCGTCAAGTGTCCTGGCCTTGACACACGGCATAATTGAACCAGCAGCGCTGAGTCGCACCAGACATTCACTAGGGTTTAGGCTCGTAAGCATCCTAACACGAACATCGCCTTCTTTTAGGCCTTTCTCCTTCTCCGCT
>JBBQKK010000045.1:0-5992 GCA_038326785.1 Saccharimonadales bacterium (SeqCode)
TTACTTTGGCGTTCTTGCGTTCGCGTCGAATGATTGCTTTTTTACGGCGTTCAACTTTGCTCAAAGGCTTTTCAAAGTATTGACCCTGCTTGGCACGAGTAATTACACCAGCTGACTGCACCTTTCGAGTGAAGCGGCGCAGAAGGTTTTCCATGGATTCTTTAGAATCTTTACGTGTAACTTGTATCATACTCGGGCTATTCTACTGTAAAGAAGGCTTTTTGACAAGGGTTCCACCGCATATAAACTTATTCTTCGCCCAAAATAATGTTTTCTGGGATATCTATCGGCTCATACGGAGCCACTTCTGCAGCTATGGTGACGTTAGCGAGGCCGACGGCGGCGCGCTGGATTTTCCGCAGAGCAGCAAGTTGTGCCAACTCTGTGGTGCCAGCAAAAGTATCAGGGCGAGCTCCAAGTGGAACAGAACGTGAACGCTCCATATCCTTACTTGGCCGCGTTCTCAGCTTGCTTTTTCTGGTTCATGCGCTGCGATTTCAGCACAATACTCTGGAGTTCCTTAAAAATCGCAAAATGCTTATTCGTATGGTAGATCTTGGTGTTTCCCTGTCGTTCAGAGATAAGAAAACCAATCTTTTCCAGACGCTTCAATTCGCGCTGAATGTTACCTGCGTCTTCTTTTATTAACTTCGCGAGGCCACGAACGTGGGTCTTAAAATCAGGGTACTTTGCGTACACAACGATGATTTTTCGTCGAACTCGGGAAGTGATAAAAACGTCTAACATGAACACCTCAACATAAGCTTTAATTGTAATTAGGACAACGTAAAAAGTATACTTTAGACAACAACTCTTTTCAACAATTTTTCACATTTCGCCATTCTGTTTTTTGTAGTATTAGCAAATTCTGCGGAATTTACTTCCAAAGAATTTATCCTTTCAGGAAAAAGAGAAGCCGGAGAAAATGTCCTTTCTCCGCGCGATGAATCGGGGTCCCCTCAGAATTGCAAAATTCTTAGGGGTAAAGAGAAAACCTTTAGGTTTTGTCTTATACTGCGAGTATGCATTACTACGAGGTTTGGCTGTCCAGCCAGCAATTTCATGGGGAATCTCCCCTTACTTATTCTGCCGATGAGCGATTGAACCGCGGCAGTATAGTTGTGGTCCCTTTGCAGCGCAGATTGGCACTAGGTGTAGTCCATAAAGAAGTGAACAAGCCCACCTTCCCCACGAAACCAATCAAAAAAATTGCTACTACCGTGCCCCTTCCAGCCCATGTCATGGATCTGTTTGCATGGCTTCGTATTTACTACCCAGCACCCTTAGGCGTATTGCTTTCACTATTTATGCCCAACAGCCTAGCGCAAACCAGCCGCGCCAAGTCCGCAACTAACGTCCAAAAACCATCAAGCGCTAAATCACTGCCCCCATTAACCGCCGAACAAACTACTGCTGTTTCGACAATCCACGAATCTACCGCAACTACCATGCTGCTTCACGGCGACACCGGCACTGGCAAGACCCGCGTCTACCTGGAGTTAGTAAAACAACAACTTGAGCACAACAAATCGGCCATTGTATTGACTCCAGAAATCGGCTTAACCCCACAACTAGCCCGAACTTTCCTGGAAGCTTTTCCGGACAAAGTAGTAATTCTGCACTCAACCCTTACCCCTGCCCAGAGGCGTGACGAGTGGCTCAAGGTACTGACGGCGACGGAGCCACTGGTTGTTATTGGCCCGCGTTCCGCGATTTTCAGTCCAGTACATAACCTGGGAATCATTATTATCGATGAGTGCCACGACACCGCATACAAGCAGGAGCAGGCACCGTATTATCAGACGACTCGCGTCGCGGCCAAACTGGCAGAGCTCAATAAAGTTAAGCTAATCCTTGGTAGTGCCACACCACTAGTTAGCGACTACTATGCCCTCTCGTCCAAAAACCTACCGATTATCCGTATGCAGGAACTTGCCACCAAAAGCGATCACGAAGTAGTCATAGAAACAGTGAACCTAAAGGACCGAGACGAGTTTAGCCGGTCCAACTGGATTTCAAATAAACTCATCGCACACATCGCAACCGCGTTGCAAAACGGTGGGCAGAGCCTTGTATTTCTCAACCGCCGAGGTACGGCCCGATTAGTGCTTTGCCACAGCTGCGGCTGGCAGGCAGTCTGCCCGCGCTGCGACCTGCCGCTCACGTACCACGGCGACCACCACACGCTCCAGTGCCACACTTGCGGCTACAATGAATCGGCGCCAGCCGCCTGCCCCGCCTGTAAGTCAGCGGATATTGTATTTAAAAGCGTCGGCACAAAGACTCTCGTCACGGAATTGCAGCATTTATTCCCCAAAGCCCGCGTCATGCGCTTTGATAGCGACACCAAAAAAGCTGACCGACTCGAGGCAAACTATGACGATATCAAGTCAGGAAAAATAGACATCCTGGTGGGTACGCAAATGCTCAGCAAAGGACTCGACTTACCTAAGCTGGAATTACTGGGTATTGTTATGGCAGACACGAGCCTTTCGTTTCCTGACTTCACGGCCGAGGAAAGAACCTACCAAATGCTCACTCAGGTATTGGGTCGAGTTGGTCGCGGTCACCGCGAAGGACGAGTCGTATTGCAATCATTTAGCCCCGACGGACCCGTTATACAGGCAGCAATCACCAGGGATTACGATGCGTTTTATCAGAACCAAGTGCTGGAACGAAAATTATACAAGTTCCCGCCGTTCTGTTATTTGCTCAAGCTCACCTGCTCACGGGCCAGCAGTAGCAGCGCCCAAAAAGCCGCCAGGACTCTGGCTGAAAAAATTCAGTCCAGTGGACTGACAGTCGAAATTGCCGGCCCCTCCCCCGCTTTTATCGAAAAGAATAACAACAAATATCAGTGGCAGATTATAGTGCGCTCCAAAAGCCGCACGGAACTACTTGAAGTCATCAAGCTCATACCCGCCAACTGGACATACGACATAGACCCCTCTAATTTGCTCTGATGCGCTCCGGGAAGAGCAGCCAGAGACTTGGGCTGTGCCCAAGCCCTGCGCGAATAGGAGTCCCCATCGAGAGAGGATTCTCGATGGGGTTAGGAAGCCCAGATTGGGTGTCTCATAAAAAAGTTGCTGTAGAATAAGCATATGAAATATAAATTATTCTTAGTAGTAGCCATCATTTTAAGTGGCGTGTTTGTGTTATTTAACCTAATGAATGGCGACGAGAAGCAGGCACAAGATTTTAAAACCTGTGAAGACAACGGCGGACAAATTATTGAGTCCATGCCTCGGCGCTGCATCGACGCCCAAGGCGCTAGCTACGTAGAGTCCTGAAGCAGCAGTTTTCAATCTGTTATAATCTTTAGAATGTCCAAGTCCAAAGACGATATCATCACCCTTCCGCATCCTGATTTGCGCGTACGATCCAAAAAAGTTGGCGTTATTACCGACGAGATCCGTGAACTAGTTGCCGATATGGAGGCCGCTACACTCGACTGGGAAGATTCCCGTGCTCACGAAGTTGGCGTAGCCCTTGCTGCTGTTCAGATTGACGTTTTACTGCGCGTCGTCGTAGTACGCAACAACTTCGACAACAAGAAGGACCGTGAGTTCCAGGTATTTATAAACCCCGAAATCACCAAATATGAAGGTGAAATCGTAGAAGATTACGAAGGCTGCCTCAGCATTAAAGACATCTATGGCAAAGTCCCGCGCCACTCCAAAGTTCGCGTCAAAGCCCTGGATATAGACGGGGTTCCCTTCCGCGCAACTGCCGAAGGCTTCCTGGCTCGCGTTTTCCAGCATGAGATTGACCACACGAATGGCATCGTATTTATCGACCATATCCGCGAAGAAAGCGATGCTTTTTATCGCCTGGATGACGACGGTCACCTTGAAAAACTAGACTACCAACAAGACATCGAGAACAATAAAACACTTTGGCAGGACTAGCCATGCCTAAGAATATTTATGGGCTACGCAGAATGAGTCAGAATCACTGTTATTTCGAGCAGGCCGAACGAAACATACTAATGTACGGTGAGCGAGGAATGTCGAAGAAAAACAGGGGCTTCTGGTCATTCCGCTCCTCTCAAAAAGCTAAACTTGTTTTAGATTTTAGGAGGAGCAATGCGTAGTTCAGAAATAGTTTTCTTCGGCAGTGGACCGGTAGCGGCCGCATCGCTTGCCCTGTTGATTGCCGACGGAGTCCAGATTGAAGCCGTTATTACTAAGGCCAAGCCCGCCCATCACCGCGGCGACTTCCCTGTGCTGCAACTTTCAGAAGAAGCAGGACTAAAAACATACACGCCCAATGGCAAAAAAGAAGTATCAGAACTGTTTCAAAATACCCAGTTCAACAGCCGCCTTGGCATCGTCATCGACTACGGATTTATCATCAACCAAGATGTAATCGATTATTTCCCACTTGGAATTGTAAACAGTCACTTTTCCCTGCTGCCTGAATGGCGCGGCGCAGATCCTATAACTTTTGCTATTTTGAGCGGACAGACACGCACCGGGGTCAGCCTTATGCTGATCACTGCCGGCATGGACGAAGGTCCTTTGCTCGCTCAGGTGCCGTATGAAATTCCGAAAGACTGCACGACTCCAGAACTTACTGATGCACTAATTGAAGCCAGCAACAAAGCACTGATCGATGTGTTGCCAAAATACATTCAGGGCGAAATCTCCCCCGTCCCTCAGACAGACGCTACAATAGCCGATTCCGCAGAGCCCACATATTCACGCAAATTTACCAAAAAAGACGGCGAGATCGACTGGAGTAAGCCCGCAGCGCAAATAGAGCGCGAGATCCGAGCGTTCATCGAATGGCCAAAGAGCCGCACTACACTTGGCGGCAAAGATATCGTGATAACCAAAGCAACTGTTCTACCCAGCAACGGCTCTGCCGGTATTCCGTACATAATAAACAAGGAACTATTAATTCCTTGCGGTGAAGGCACCTTGCGTATTGATCGCCTAAAACCAGCTGGCAAATCCGAAATGGAAACCAGCGCCTTTTTAGCAGGCTATGGTCACTTGATTCAGCCTAGCTAGTTTAGGTTTGCGGACTGTTTGGATCTGGATTTTGCTGTGGCATTTGAGCCGGAGTTGGATACTGAGGTGTTTGCGGCGGGGCTGCATATGGGTTGCCGGCACTAGGCTGTGGCGGCTCAGCTGGCATCTGCGGATGTTGCACCTGAGATTGTGCCTGCACACTTGCTGCAACAATTTGCGGTGCAGCAACTTTTACTTCAGCCTTCAGGCCTTCCAGTTCTTGCGCTACTACATCTTTATAATTCGGGAAATTTGTCTCGAGCCACTTAAGCGCTCCAGGTTCGTCATTGCGGTCTATGAAGCTTTCGAACTCATCTAATTGTTCATTTGTCATTTGTTCAGCTAATTTCATACCCACGCGCATTTCGAGCGTCTCATAAATGTGCGCAAGCATGCGGTTCTTTTCTTCGGCCGGCAATGTGCCGAGCCCTAATTCTTCAAGTAATGTGTTATCCAGCTTAAACATGTCGGGAGATCCTTACTAATTACGATATATATTGTAACTGATACTAGCCAGTTGTCTTAACTTGTTCGGCTGCTTTTATCATCTCATCTAGGATGTGTTGCGGAACCTGAAAGTTGCCAGGGTTCTGAATACGATATTCACCTGAAGCGGCATCTTGATATACGCCTTCTAGATCTGCGAATAATGGATTCGTTAATTCATTGAATTTGTTCCACTGTTCAACGGTATCGAAAGTTATACCGGCTGCTTTTTTAGCAATATGGGATGTGCCCTCTCCGGCCGTAACTGGTACATCTACCAACACTTCCGGAAGTATCTCGCCTCCAGCTGGTGTGGGAGTAATTTCTGGAAGATTGTCGTTTACGTTTAAGTCAACGCCGTCACCGTCGAAACCTGGGTTTATATCTAGACCTTGGCCGCCTTTTGAATTTGTATCAAAAGGATTTAGGTCCATGCCACCTTTGGGGTTAATATCTATTCCCCATCCATTTTTGTGGTTAGCGTAGGC
>JBBQKK010000046.1:0-5570 GCA_038326785.1 Saccharimonadales bacterium (SeqCode)
CGGTGCGTAAAAGCCGTGACGAGTAGTTCAATATTTTCGAACGAAACACCCAGTTTTTCCTGCGCAAAGCGCTGGTATGCGGTAACATCTTGCATAACGTTTTTTAAAGTCCTGCGTTCCTTATCTTTTTGAGTCCGAGTAGAATAATCTTCCCAATGTCTTCATATTCAATTTTGTCCAACGCCTCAGCAGCCGGGAACCACTTAATGCCATTCATCCACTCTTCTGGCTTAAGCTCATCTGTTTTGCCAAGTGCTTTCACGAGGAAAATTTCGGTCGTCATAAGAACGAGACTCTGTTGTCGACGGTACCGGAAGTTAATCTTACCCAACCAGTTTAAAACGGTCATTTCTTGCAAACCGGTTTCTTCACGAATTTCGCGCTCTGCAGTTTCTTTGGCACTCTCGCCTTCTTCAATATGGCCCTTAGGGATGGTCCAGCGGTTTTTGGCATCTTGAATTAGCAGAATTTCTACCTGCTTCTTGTCGTTGCGACGATAAATAATACCGCCGGCGGTTGGTTCGCGCACCACTTCACTAATGGAAGGGCGACGCTTGGATACGAACTTTTTTATTCCCTGTAAGGGTTTAGGACGCTTCATCAGCCTTCGCTTTCTTGGCACCATCTTTTTCCTCTTTTTGCCTCAGTACCGTACCAAGTACGCCATTTACAAACTTAGAAGAGTTTTCACCGCCAAAGCCTTTTGCAAGTTCTACTGCCTCATTGATTACTACCTTAGGGGGTACATCAGTGCCAAATAGCAACTCATATGCTCCTATACGTAATACCATTCGGTCCATGCGGGCGATCTGATCGATCGGCCAGTCAGGGGCGATGGGTTGCAGCAATAGATCTATTTCTTTGTGCTTTTCATCGACACCTCGTACTAGTTCAGCAATGAATTCGCGGTCGTCAACCATCGCCTTATAGCGAGCAATGTTGCGATCCAAAACTTCAGCAAGGTCAAAACTTGCGTCGTTACAGTCAATTCGGAAATCTTGCTCGTACAGAGTCTGTAGTGCAATGATGCGGCCGAGGTGGCGGTTCGATGCCATATTGTTAAATTCCTGTTTATAGTTCTATTCCAGTATATACTGGACAGCGCTTTAGCTTACAGCGTTTTTGCCAGATTCGCGGCGTGTTGTATAAGCCTTTACTGGCGACTTACCATTTACCATACGAGCAAGCTTCAGCACGAGGTGGCTGCGTCGCGTACCGGTACGGCGAGGTGATGTTCGTTTCTTGGGTTTTCCCATATTAAACAGTTCTCCTATCGACTTTATCTGATATAACTTCCCCACAGCATAGCGCATAACGGCTCGAAACTCAAGTATATGGATTGACAAAACGCTTAAGATTTGCTATAATAGCAGCTACCATGAATTTTAAACGTAATCATGATCCATTATTAGCTATCGGCGGAACACATAATCGAATGTACGCATTTAAAGTTCACGATTATGGCGATCCCGTAGAGCGCTTCCCCGACAGTAGTTGCAGTATAGTCGAAGCACCTAACACACCAACGACTAGTGTTTATGACCAAGAATTGGAAAGCCCCTGGGTAGAATCACATGCAGATACCCATAGAACTGTGGGAAACCTCGTACTCTATCTCACGGCACCAGAAGAATCTATTAAATCACAAAGCTCACAAGTTTCTTAGGTACATAAATAGTTTTTCGAACTTCGTGGTCGGCTATGTAGCCGGCCACTTTTTTGTTTTCTTTGGCAGCTGCCACAATAGATTCCTGCGAGGCATCGGCTGGTACAACCACTTCGCCGCGTACTTTGCCGTTTACTTGTACGGCGACTGTAACCATATTTTCAGCGATTAGTTCTTCCTTCCAACTTGGCCAAGTATCAACATGCACGGTTGAAGTGAAACCCATTTGGTGCCATAGCTCATCACTCATATGCGGCGCAAACGGAGCCACGCAAGCTACGAGGCTGGTGACTACTTCTTTCCAAACGTCATTTCTGCGCATATGCTCCCGCATCTTGTAAACATCGTTTAATGCGCCCATGGCGCTCGCGATGGCCGTGTTGTAGCGATTATTTTCTACGTCATCGGTCATTTTCTTGATCATTCGGTGAGTAGCCCGAAGCAACTGCTGGGCGGCCTGATCATCAGTTTCACCCTCTTCGGCTTCTATGAATTCTTGTACGAGGTTCCATAAGCGGGTCAAGAATCTGTATGCTCCTGGCACTCCCTGTGGGTCCCACTTAACCCAAACGTCGAGAGGCGCTGCAAACATCAAATAAGTTCTCAGTGCGTCTGCACCGTAGCCCTGCTTGATGATATCTAACGGGTCGACTCCGTTTCCCTTGCTTTTACTAAACATGGTGCCGTCGCTGGCGGTGACTTTGCCATTAAACAGGAACTGCTTGAACGGTTCTGGATCGTCTATGATGCCGATTTTAGTAAAGAAACGAGCGATGAAGCGTGCGTATAGCAAGTGCGCAGTCGCATGGTCAGCACCGTTATAGAAATCAATAGGCTCCCACTTTTTTACAAGTTCGCTATCAAAAATTGCATTGTCATTTTTGGGATCAAAGTAGCGGAACATATACCAACTACTATCTATGTAAGTATCGAGCGTATCGGTCTCGCGCTCTGCATCTCCTGCACACTGCGGGCACGCAACTTTTAGCCAATCCGTAGCACGAGCCAAGGCACTTCGCCCATCACCGCTTGGTTGGAAATCATCAAGTACCGGCAATGTTACTGGCAAGTCAGCTTCAGGAACGGGCACTGCACCGCATGAATTACAGTTAATGATCGGGATGGGTGCACCCCAATAGCGCTGACGGCTCACGCTCCAGTCACGCATCTTGTAATTAGTCTTCTCGGTCGCCACACCCTTTTCTGCCAAATCAGCTACAATCTTGTCGCGTGCTTCTGCGGAAGCCATACCTTCGTAGCCACCGGAATTAATCATTACACCTTCCTCGGATGTGCATTCATCATCTGTCGCTTCGTTTTTTACGACTCTTATAACGGGCAAATCAAACTTCTGAGCAAACTCATAGTCGCGCTCATCATGCGCAGGTACGGCCATAATTGCACCGGTGCCATATCCTGGCAATACATAATCAGCTATCCAGATAGGGACTCTTTCGTTGTTTACTGGATTGACGGCATATGCCCCTGTAAACACGCCCGTCTTTTCATTACTTGCCTGGCGTTCAACCTCTGTTTTGGTTTGGGCAGCCTTAACGTATGCGCTAACTGCTTCCTGATGCTCTGGAGTCGTAATTTCGGTTGTTAACTCATGTTCGGGTGCGATCACCATAAATGTTGCGCCAAAAAGCGTATCTGGGCGAGTCGTAAATACTTTTATAGCCCCTGCATTGCCTTCAATAGCAAAGTCTACTTCCGCGCCCTTGCTTTTGCCTATCCAATTTTTCTGCGCTAGTTTGACGCTATCTGACCAGTCCAGGTCGTCGATTGCCGTAAGTAATTCGTCCGCATAATCAGTAATTTTGAAGAACCACTGCTTTACTTCTTTCTTCTCTACTGGCAGATCGTCTGCTCCGTCGTGGCGCCAGCACTTACCGTCTATAACTTGCTCATTGGCAAGCACAGTCTGGCATTTTTCGCACCACCACTGCATTCGTGAATCCTGGTACGCCAATCCGTTTTTGTGCATTTGAACAAATATCCACTGAGTCCACCTGTAATACTCTGGCGTATGCGTGGAAAGTTCTTTGCTCCAGTCATTACTCCAACCCATGGCCTTATACTGCCGATGATATTCAGGAATAATAGTCGCCATGCTCTCTTGCGGCGATACACCGGACTTAATGGCATAATTTTCCGCGGGCAACCCAAATGCGTCCCAGCCCACTGGGTGATAGCTCTCGAATCCCTGCTGGCGCTTAAACCGAGCCTTCACATCAGATATGGTGTAGTTCATAGCATGACCGATGTGGATACCGGCACCACTCGGGTAATTAAACATGCTCATCGCTATGTATTTAGGCTTATCGCTATGCAAGTCTGCCTGGTAAACCTTTTGTTCATCCCAGTTTTGCTGCCACTTGGTCTCAATGTCTTTTGGGTTGTATCGTTTCATAAGGTTACATTATAGCTTTTTCTCTGATAAGATTGAAATAACGCTATGGGGGAACCACAAATGGGGGAATTTCAACCGGGCGATTCATGTCAGTTCATGAATCCCGAAGAGGCACGTAAATTTTACGGCCTAGAAGAACGACCACTGTCGTTATTTGCATCTGAAGCAGAAGAACAGCTAGCTGAACATGGCATTACCACAATCGAAATGCCGGTATCGCCAGATGAATTCCAACAACTACTAAAAGGCTATGAAATCTGCCTGGGCGAGTGTCCTGAAGTCCTTACGGACACTTACCATGAGGTAGATGGCCGATTTGGCAACGAGGCTGGTCAGGTGCGCAAAGAACGCAAACTGAGCCGTGCTGGCGTGCAAATACAGGATCCAAAAAACCTTATCCACTTCAACGAACAAGCCAGGCAGCGCTGGGGTGATGAGTTCAAAAATGGACCAAAAATTCTTCGCGACTTTTTAGCTGATGGCTATGAAATTCATAATGCACTTATTTCTGTCGCAAAACATCAATTCCAGGAACTCGAGGCCACTCATCCTAATATTTCCAAAGCATATTTCCCTGACACTACCACTGGCGCAGCTAGCTTAAGTTTTATGCGGTTGCTGCGCTATGACGCGTACGAAGTTACGGAAAACTTAGGCGAGGTAGCCAAAGCTCACTTTGATATTGGCGGCGCTACAATTCAAGCATATGCAGATGCGCCTGGATTCTGGGGGGCAGTTGATGGCGTAAAAGGCGAGCGTACATACTACGACACCGCCGATGACGCCGCATATTTCTTTACCGGATATGGACATAAAAAACTTTATGGCCGTGACGCTCAGCTGCAACCACTTTGGCACGGGGTCGACCGATTCATTCCCGCCGGCGCGACATTTGTGCCAGAGCGACACGCCATTATATTATTTATCGATGCTCCTAACGTAAACTACGGCGTTAAGCCCGAAGACACATTGCCGTACCTAGCACTAGCTTCTGCCGATGAATCACCTGATGCAGACGAACAAAAAAGTACTGTTGCCTAGGAAGTAGCGGCAAGGATCTTTTGAAGAATATCTTTAAATGTTTGGTCATCGCTTTCCAGTAGCGTCATGCGAAAACCTTGTACATGGCTATTAAAGCCGGTGCTTAACGGAACAATACACACACCGGTGCTCGCAAGTAACTGATAACAAAACCGCTTGTCGAATGCTGACTCCGGAATATCGGACAGCTCTGCATCTAAAAGTTGCTGTGCTTCAGCATTAGCAGCCGCTATAGTGAGCGGTTTTTTCATGAACTCTTCCGTAAACGCTACAGATAGATAAAACGCGCCCTTGGGTTTAACTACTTGCAGATTTGGATTCTGACTCAATATAGCGACCGCTTCATCAGCCCGCTTTTCGTATTGCTTTCGCCTAACCTCCAAGTGCTGCGTGTAGCGATCATCGCTCAAAATCTTTGGCAATACCGATTGAGGCAATGTCGTCGCACAA
>JBBQKK010000047.1:0-5447 GCA_038326785.1 Saccharimonadales bacterium (SeqCode)
CGGGTTCAAGCTGTTCTTCCTCTGCTACTGGTTCTTCTACTCCATATGCCTCATATGCAGGCAAAACAGGTGATTCTGGTAAGACCGAGCGTACTACAGCATCTGTAGCAAGTGGCTCCGCAACCTTTGCGCCGCATCCAGGTAACACCTTGAACGCCACTGTCGTAACCAAAACGCTACGTAAAAATGAGCGTCTTGATAATGCAGGAAGCTCGTTACGGGATGGGTCTTTGTCACGGTTAAACATGATACTATTATACCATACTTACAACCGTATTACTACTATTTAGTATTTTCAGTGCATTATTTATACCCTTCGGCTTGGGCTTCGAACATTTCTTTATATAGTTTGCCGTGTTTTAGTAGTTCCTCATGCGAGCCATATTCGGTTATTTTGCCGTCTTCCATCACGATAATTTTTTCGGCTCTGCGCACAGTACTAAAACGGTGGCTCACTATCAAAGTAGTTTTATGGGCATGCGCCTTATATATATTATTAAAAATCATGTACTCGGCTTTGGCATCAATAGCACTAGTTGGCTCATCTAGTATCATAATGTCGCCACCACACAGTAGTGCCCGCGCTACACCAAGCCGCTGCATTTGCCCACCCGACAAGACCGTACCGTCGTCGAAAGACGTATCAAGGCGTTGATCTAGCTTGTGTGGAAGTTTATGTATAAAGCTGCTCGCACCCACCATGTCGGTGATTTCTGATACTTCTTTATCCGAAACATCATCGGATATACCCATCAACAAATTGTCTTTGATTGTGAGGTGGCTCACGATCAAGAAATCTTGGCTCAGGTTGCTAAGCGCCGCATAGTAGCTTTCTTGTTCAATATCTTTTATGTCTATGCCGTTGATAGTTATCTGCCCTTTAGTAGGCAAGTACTGCCGCAGTAATAGCTTTAAAAGAGTCGACTTGCCTGCTCCATTTTCGCCTACCAATGCTAGCTTACTTCCAGGAACAATCACAAACGAGATATCCTCTAGCACTAATACATCTGTGCCAGGATAAGCAAAACTCACATTTTTAAACTCTATACTCAGTGGTCTCTGCGCGCGCATTTTGCCATTCGGTATTGCGGGCGGGGTCTCATATACCTCGTTAAAATTCCGCAAATTTATAGACATTTCGTGCAACCTCTCAAAAGAAGTTGCAATAGACGTAGCAGAGTTCCCTGCCTGGTCTAGCAAACCTCTCACGAAGATGAAACGGTCTAAGCCAATACCCCCAGCGATGAGTAGGCGCAAGAAGTAAAGATTAGCCACGAACGCTACAAGCGGCTCGAATATATCTGTAAAGAGATCTATTTTTATCATTTTTTTATCTGTTGCAAAGGTAATATCTTGCGACTTTTTAAGATTGGTTCGCCACGTATTTAGCAAGTACTTAAAGCCATTCATAAGCCGAATTTCGGACATAGAGCTAGGGTCTATCAGCATCCACCTAGAACGGTACGCTACTCTGTCGTACGGCTCAGACTTCTTATACGCACTCTCGTACGCCCTATTCTGCTTCATTTTGAGCAAACTGACAGGTATGACCGTAATAATAATGACAAGCCCAATAACGGGCGCAACGACTACAATTGCCCCGATCGATCCTATAAATCGGATAACGGAGGAAGTCGCAAACGAAATCTCACTAAAAATACGCCACATAGACAACACGCTGTCTCTAGCTAAAGCCAATTTTGTATTAAAGACCTCGTTCTCAAATTGCTCTTGGCTCAGGTCGTATATCTTGTTAATCATGAGCTGGTTAACAGTTAGTTCCATCGTCTGCTGAAATCGTTTTTCAAAAATTCGCTGCATGTTGCGTAGTAGCAAGCTTAAAATTTGCAGAATAAGCGACAATATAAGCCACTTATATACTTCCCTAGGGTTAGAACCTTTAATAGCTACATCCGTTACGCTAGATATAAACTTGGCTCCGATGTAAATAAGTAAAACCGAATCGACTCCATCGTAAATACTATAAAAAGCGTTCCACGCAAAGTACAGCTTAGACGTCTTAAGCTGCAGCTTAATAACCCACCACATCGAGCGAAGCGATTTACTCTTCATTAGGATCTATTATTTCATAGTCAGCCATCAATCCTATTTACTTTCACTTTAAGCTGCTTAGACCTTGTACGCTATCATTCTCATAGTACTAAAGCCCTCTGGCACTAATCTTCACGATCAATTGAAATAGTAAAGGTTGTGCCGACACCTGGGATAGAGGCTACGAGTAACGAACCGCCGTGAAGATCAATGATTTTCTTCGCCCAGTACAGCCCGAGACCTGTTCCGCCCACCACAATCGACAACGGATTGTCGATCCGCGAAAACTTACGGAATAATTTGTCTATATCTTCGGTTGCAATTCCCACTCCCTCATCGCGCACCCAAACCTTTATGGTTTTACGTCCTCGGGATACTCCTAATTCTATATTCTTCCCGTGCGGAGTGTATTTACTGGCATTATCGATCAGATTGTCTAGCACCATTCGCATCCGTGCTTCGTCAACGTGGGCGCTGACCTCATTTTTCGGAATTATCAGGGTAACATTTTGGTTACGTTCTCGAAACTTTGAATCGAGGTCATTCCTGACCTGCTGCATCATTGCGCCCATACTTATTGATTGTTTACTGAGACGTACCTTACCGGCATCCATCTGAGCAACTTTCAGCAGATCGTTAATAATGGTTATCTGACGCTCATTGCTCTGATCCGCTTTCTCAAGCATTTTGCGTTGCGCATCTGTCACCTTGCCTACATACTCATCAAGTACCATACCGATATACTGCTTAACTATTGTCGCGGGTGTTCGAAGCTGATGAGAGGCCAATGAAATGAACAGATCTTTGGCCTCGTTCAGTTCGACGAGCTGATCCTTTTGCTGTTTGAGCGTCGCGGCTAACTCCTCGAGCTGCTTGGTACGCGTCTGTGTCCTTTTAGTCGATTCGATATCTGTATTTGACCCGATCCACTTAATTATCTTACCCTGCTCGTTACGCATAGCATGCGCCCGACTGAAGTGCCAATGATAGGTACCGTCCTTGCCTCGGAAGCGGTGTTCCATTTCAAATGGTTCACCAGTCTTTAGGGAATACTTCCAAGCACGGACATTCTCATCGACATCGTCGGGATGTACAAACTGCACCCAACCCCAACCCATGATCTGCTTATATGTCAAACCGGTATACTCCACCCACTGCGGGTTATAGTAATCAACCTCTCCGTTAGGAGTTGCCGTAAATACTTTTTGAGGCATGGAATCCGCCATAAACCGCAGGCGCTCTTCGCTGGCCTTCACGGCTTCCTCGGCATGTTTTTGTTCCGTAATATCTAGGAAGTACCATACATATCCATAGTATTTGCCGTCGTCACCAAATATAGGCGATCCGTAGCGGTCAAATATCCGGCCATCCGTAAAATATAGCAACTCGTTACTGGCTTCTCGAGATTTATACAAGTACAACACTCTTTCGATGAATTGTTTCGGATCCTTCAGTTGCTGCTGGGCGGCCTTGAGCGCCATGGCATCCAAATCGCTGTCTAGGATATGTTTGGGAAAACGCCACATTTCGGCAAACCGTTTGTTGTGTGACACTATTGAGCCGGTTTCTGAAACAATAATGATTCCCAGCGGCGAGACTTCCAGCTGAGCTTCCAATAAACTTTTTTGATATTCTGTAGCATCTTCGGTTTTTTTTCGTTCCGTAATATTACGGAACGTTCCAACTAAGGCATGAATATTCGGCGTTTCAAGATGATTCACTCCAGTTGTTTCAAGCCACGCCCAGGAGCCGTCCTTATGCTTAACCCTGTATTGCATCTGCACTTGGCCACCTGGATTCTTGACCAGTTCTCCTAAATTCTGATTAAAATATTCTGTGTCATCCGGATGTAAGAAAGGTGCCACTCCCTCTTCTTGGAGCTCCTCGGGAGTGTAGCCCACTACATTCTTTAATGATTCACTGCTATAGAGGATTTTACCCTCAGGGCTTACAAGCTGTATAGCGTCGGTGCTCTGTTCTATCAGGGTACGGAAACGTTCCTCCCTGTCTTGCAGAGTATGCTCGGCTTTCTTACGTAGTGTCACATCACGGAAAAACACCGATATACCGCTACCAACAGTCGGATACACATCAACCTCTGTCCAGAGGTCGAGTGGTGCATAGTGTTCCATAAAATGTGACGGCCTCCTATTTTTCATCACCTTATGGTAAACGGTCCAATACTTTGAAGTCGGTTCTGCCGTCGCTGGGAACACCTCCCAAAAAATTTTACCGAGCGTGTCTTTACGTTTGGCTTGTGACATCTTTTCTTGTACGCGGTTAACTCTTGTTATACGCCATTCCGTGTCCAGCATGAAAAACGCGTCGCCCATGGATTCGAGGACATCCAAGATCTGCTGCGACGCAAGCCGTTGCTGTATTTCTGCCTGCTTACTTGCAGTGGTATCGGTAAATAGAATAGCGACTCTGTGGTTTTCAGGCGCACCCACCCGTGAGGCATCTACATCATACCAGCGACCCATCGCTTCGGAACCATCAGTAAAACGGAGCGGCTTACCCGTCAATGCGACTTTACCGTATTTCTCCAGCCAGTGGGACTCTATATTAGGCACTAGCTCAATAATATTTTTCCCGATCACGTTCCGCAGTCCGGTTTGTTGCTCAAACAGCTTGTTTGTTTCGATGTATCGATAGTCAACCGGTTTATTCTGCTTATTGAAAATCATCTCAATGACACAAAAACCCTGGCCAATAGAGTCGAATAAGTTTTTGTATTTTGCTTCACTAATTTCAATGTTTTTACGTGCCATGACCTGCTCCGTCACATCCACGGCGTGTGTCATAATTCCGTACACTTTGCCCAATCCGTCCTTCAGCGGCTGGTAGATAAAATTAAAATACCTTTCCTGAGCACTACCAGTATTCTTTACATCCAAATGTACCAGAACTTCATTTCCCGTGTATGGCTTACCTGTTTTATACACATCTCGCAGTATTTTCAGAATCGATTGGCCTTTGAGCTCTGGCATTACTTCCAAGAGAGGTTTACCGATGATGGTCTCTGTTTTACCAACTGCCTTCAGATACAGCGGGTTAGCGAATTCAAATACAATCTCGCGGCCACGCGTAATTGCGATCATAGCCGGCGTCTGGACTAACAAGTCGTACGTAGGTCGATGGTCAGATTTTTTCATACACCTTAAAATACCGCATTACATTGTCCTCTTACTTACTGTTAGGTTCCCGAATGCGGAAATGAATCCGAACACCAGCATGGCAAAATGCGGTTTTGTATCCGAACACTTCGATCGTTGTTGTAGATTAGTTAATATGTTGTTGTATAGTGAACGAATGAATCACAACATCACACCAAACTCACCAAGTCCGATCGTAATGAGATTAAGGCTCTCCTAGATAAGCAACACTCCTACCGA
>JBBQKK010000048.1:0-5334 GCA_038326785.1 Saccharimonadales bacterium (SeqCode)
CTGGTAGGTGTTACTTGTCGGCATAGCAGCAAAGACTAAGGAGCCGCTCAATAATAACGATGTTATACCCCTCATCATTTCCTATTAACACTACCGTATTTAGACGCTTATGCCAACCGACTAGCGCCAAACGATACTGGAAGCGAAGGCTTCTACTTCCTTCTTTATGTCTTCATGCGGACGCGTCGTGGTGACAGAAACAATTGCGTAGTATCTTTCGCCTTTCACAAATGCCGTTGCCTCCGAGTTGTCGTTACGACGCATGATAGTTATATTTTCGCTTATCGGCTGTTCAGTGTATTCCACAACGCTCTCTTTTCGGAATCGATACGCGGAATCATCAAACATTTCCTCAACTCCAATAGACTTAATCGTGACCGTAATCGCATACCCTCCCATCTTGGGCTCAACCAAGCGTATACGCTCGAGCTCGGCCGGCCCTTCCCCTAAATTCTTTACATCACTGTAACTCGATGAATAAACGGCATTCATGTATGCGCTCTCCAGGGTTTTTTGAGTTACGGGCTGAGCTTGGGGCTGCTCACTAGGCTGCTGCGGAGTAATCTTGCCGTGGCCTTCCGTAGTTGCATAGCGAGAGACGATGTAACCCCCGCCCAAGGCGAAACCAAAAATAGTCAACAAAATTCCCAACTTGAATAGTTTTGCATGCTTCATTTATATAATTTTACAATTTCCTTATACGACCGGCGTGATGTAGAATTTCAAATTCCCTTCGCTCCCCCAGCCAAAACGCCAATGCCATTAATACGGCCGTGACATATAGTGGCCAGCTCAGCACAAACGATCCAATGATAGAGCCGATTGTGGGAGCTTTATCCGCAGGATTCTCCTGTGTATTTACCATTGCCAAAGGCATACTTACAATTGCAAATATCTGGAGTGTCGCTTCTTGGTCAGTGGCGTCCGATGCTTTGATATTCACTATATATACTCCATTTTCGCCACCCGGTCGCTCATAAGCATGTGAGACTTTAAACTTTCCAACTTCATTTCTGCTTATAACCTGATTTGTGCCGTCTCCCCAATCTACGTTTATGGCATAGGGCGCCTGGCCACCGATTAATTCAATATCCCACTCCAGCTGTGCAGTTGGTTTCCCGCTAGCAAAGGAGACTGCAGAAGTGATAGACAATTGAGGCACAGGAGATGATGTCACGCCAACAGCATTGGCAGTAACCTTTGCCGGAGGCTGGTACATCACGCTAACAGCTGGTGAACTCGGGCCCTCATTATCGAGCCCATTCACAATTACCGCTTTTAGTTCGTTGGTGCCTATGAATAAATCAGTACTTATTGTAAAAGTTCCAGTAGACGAACATAGTGCAGAACCAGAAAATAATCCGTTACGGTACAGTTTAACTATATAGTGACCAGTGGGACACGTACCAGCTACTTGTACAGGTTTAGTGGTAAAAGTAGCACCATTAGCTGGAGTGGTAATAACCGCGGCAGCAGGAGGCAATGGCCCTTGGGCGGTTGCCACAACCGCAATGTCTTCCGCAGCTGCTCTGAATGTAAATGCAACTAAAAATACTCCAACCAGCAACAATAGAAAAGCAATGACAGGATACGAGGTATGGTGTTTTGACAACACCTTCCCGGAGTGAGAATGATGAGCTAGTCCTCTTTTGTGAGGAGCAACTTTGCTAACCGCAACGGCACGCTTTTGGCTTGCTGCCTTTTTTGGTAGTGGCTTTTTAGTTGTTCGCCGGGGCGATTTTGTATTTTTCATTTTTTTGTTTTTTGATTACGTAGTGTCATCTTAGCACACTACTGGAGTACGGCTTTTATGCGCCGAATGCCGGCAGAGCTCGCTTCTTCTTTTGTAATTTTGAAACGTTTCCCATCTTCTACCAACTGCAAAGTATGATCTACGTGAGGGCCACCGCAAATTTCAAAACTAAACGGCTTTTCTTCGCCATCAGCGATCATCTTATAAACCTTTACGGTATCACCATATCTGTCACCAAATTGTCCCAGCGCACCTAGTGGCCCTGTGGCTTCTGCTGTTGGATATTCAGCCCATGAAACCTTAAGATCTTTAGCCATCTGTTCATTCACGATATCTTCCACTTGTTTGATTTGCTCTGGGGTCACTTTTTCGGAATGAGAAAAATCAAATCTTAGTCGCTCTTCGGTAATGTTAGAGCCGCGCTGAACCACATGATCACCCAACACCTCCCGCAGGGCCTGATACATAAGGTGAGTCGCCGTATGGTACTTTTTGTGTTGCATAGTCTGGCCACCCAAGCCGCCCTTGAATGTGCCTTTGGCTGCAGTCTGAGAACGTGAGCGCTGGGCATTCATTTTGGCATCAAATTCCTGACGCCATGTTTCAGAAACTTCGACTCCTTGAATTGCGGCCTCTTCCACGCTAAGCTCCATGGGAAATCCGTATGTGTCATATAGCGTAAACACGTGCTCGCCCGTTAACTCACCGCCAGCCGCCATTTTGCTGAGCTCTTTTACTCCTTTACGCAGAGTTTGGCGAAACACCTTCTCTTCTTTTATAAGTACTTCAATAACTTTATCTCGGTTCTCAACTACTTCCGGAAAATCGTTTACATATAAATCAGCGATGACCGGTACAACCTCTTGCAGGAAGTTTTGTTCTATACCCAGATCAAATGCAAAACGGATAGCACGGCGAAGCAAGCGACGCATAACATAGCCTTGCTCCTTGTTACTAGGCGTAACACCGTCGACTGCCAAAAATGTTGAAGCACGCAGATGATCAGCAATTACCCGCATGCTTTCAGTATGGCTATCGTAATTTTTGGCAGAAATTTTTTCTAGTTTTTCAATAATCGGCCACAGAACACTAATCTTAAATACGTCAGGACTGTTAATGGCTGCTGCTGCAATTCGCTCAAGTCCGCCGCCAAAATCAACGTTTGATTTGGGTAGCTTTTCAAATCCCTGCTCGGTGCGAACGTATTCCATAAAGACTTGGTTGCCAATTTCCATAAACCGGCCGCAGTCACAGTTAGGGTGACAAAGCTCGCCCCACTTGGTGTCGTGCGGGATGAAATCAAACTCGTAAAAAACTTCGCTGTCAGGCCCACCAGGTTCGCCTACCGGCATATTGTCTATCTTTCCAGCGCGACACCACCAGTTTTTGCCTGCATCATAAAAGAAAATTCGTCCGCCCTGAAGGCCCTTAGCGTAGCCATCTTCCTCGGAGCCAATTTCAACTTCTTTAGCCTCTATCCCCTTACTTGTAAACAGCTTCTTCCATATTTCTGCACTCTCGGTATCTCTGGGAATATTGTTTTTCTCGTCACCCATAAAACACGTTACATACAGCTTACTTGGATCAAGCCCGACAATATCCGTTAGGTAACTAAAGAACCAAGGCACTTGATCTTGCTTAAAATAATCGCCCAGCGACCAGTTACCGAGCATTTCAAAGAAAGTGGTATGGCGGTTGTCGCCAACTTCTTCTATATCCTGAGCACGCAAACAGGTTTGAGAATCCACTAGACGCACTCCTTTTGGATGCTCTTCGCCCAGTAGGTACGGAATAAGTGGCTGCATGCCTGATCCAGTAAACAATGTCGTGGGATCATTGTTGGGAATTAGTAATGCGCGCGGAATAACTTCGTGACCGTGTTCGCTAAAAAAATCTAAATAGGCTTTACGTATTTGCTGTGCATTCATTTGATCTATTGTACCAGAGGTGGAGCGATCCGCGCATAGCTCGAGATGCGGAATTATAGTTTGAACAATTTACATAGTCGCACATACACAGCATTAGTCCATGCAAAGCCCTCTTGGGTCGGATACCGGCCAGGTTTTCCTACTGCCAAATCTACCACATCATATTTTTCCCATAGCTTGCCTGTTTTTTTATAAACTTTTTGGTTACATGTAAGCCATTTTTGAGCGATACGTTCGGCTTCCGCATTTTTGCCATATTGAGCGATGCCCAACAGCGCGATGAGTTGCAAAGGCGGCCAACCATTAGGATAATCCCACTGCTTTTTGGAACTGAGAATCTTCTCTGTACTAGCAAGCCCGCCAGCTTGCTCAAAAACCGACAATTGATTTATGCAGCGAGTTGCCTGAGATTTGCTAGCTGCTTTGCACCACAACGGAAAATACCCAGCCAGGGATTTAATCTTTTTGTCTGTGCCTGGACAATAATCATAATAAAAACCATCCTCTTCGTCCCACAAATACTTGTCCATGGCTTTTTTGCGGGCTGCTAACGCCTTTGTCCATTTGGTTATTGCGCGTTGGTTTTTCCGTTTTTTTGCCCAAAGTAAAAAGTCAGCTTCGTATTGATACAGCAAACTATTCAAATCCACCGGCAAAAGGTCGTGTTCAGAAGAAAACCGGCTACTTAAATCCCAGCCAGATTCAAATACCGCAAGATGATGGCGAAAATATTTAGGAGCGTAGCGGCTCAGGCCGGTGCGCAGGTCATAGCGATCGCCCTGCTTCCACACTGACTCGTACTCCTTCTGGGCTATTTTCATAGCGTCATCCAGCCAAGCGTCGTCTGCACCTTTAGCTACATAGATTTCAATTGCCATACGCGTCATAAAAGGTGGCTGTGTTCGCCCCCTGCTCGTCCAACTATTGCGCGCTGGGAATAATTCAAACTTTTTAAACAGATAGAGCAAGTTATCCACCATGCCCCTGGCAAGCTCTACCCTGCCGCTATCTATCAGGCCCAGAATAGTGAAATATGTGTCCCAGTAAAATTGTGTGCCCGCAAAATATAGATGATTCGGCGAAACAACAGGATTTGGGAGTGACACGCTGCCCGCACGCATTACGATATTGCGGGGACTCGTTATTCTAGTTTTAGCGGTATTGAACGTGCAAGTTTCCCAGTAATTATCAATGTATTCTAGGACTGCTTGGTGATCTGTCATAACACTAGATTACTATGCCTCCGCCCACCACGCGATCTCCTTCGTATATAACCGCTGATTGCCCGGGCGTAATAGCTCGAACTTGGTCCTGCAGCTTTATGAAGGCATTACCATTGTTAATTTCCGCAATCTCGCAAGATACGAGCGGCGCACGATACCTACTTCTTACATAAAACTTTGCACCAAGATTCGGTTCGCCATTGATCCAGTGCATGTCAGCTAACTGCAGTTCGTCTCGCCATAAACCTTCATCATCCAGATCTGTCGTTACAAATACTGTGTTTTTACTCATGTCTTTGCCGATTACGTAATACGGCAATCCGCCGCCCACATTCAGCCCGTGGCGCTGCCCTAATGTATAGAATATTGCGCCGTCGTGCTCACCAATTTCCCTGCCGTGCTTGTCTACAATCGGACCGGGCTGTTGCGG
>JBBQKK010000049.1:0-5148 GCA_038326785.1 Saccharimonadales bacterium (SeqCode)
ATTTTATCTGTCTCGCTGTGTGACACATTGTTTAGGGTTGCAACATCGGCGCTGGAAGCTAGCAGCCTAGGACTTTTGGACATCGCTTATGCTAGTAATTTCTTCTCAAAGCACTTCTGGGCAATCTTGACAGTACAACTACTGATTGGTATGCTCATCGGAGCCGGTTCTTCTGTCATTGCCACCCGGCGTTACCTCAAATTTAAGACTTCGAAATAAATATTCTTCAAAAATCTCAGAGGGTAGAAACAATAACCGGGAGGGTAAATCTCACTTAATGTAAATTAGCCATAAATTATGAGCGCCTAACCGAAAACAGTGTATCGGTTTACTAGCGTGACCCTTGTAAAAAAGGAACATATTTAGAACATAAGCGGATTTACAAATCTAACAAGGCGTGATATGATTAATTTGCATAACTCAAAAACAAAAATGCAAAAATACAATATTTTCACCAACAAACAGCGACTCACCACGTTATTTATAGCGGGCCTTTTAATGGTAGGTTTCGCAGTTTCTCCTCTTGTTCAAGCGGATAACTACGACGATCAGATTAATGCTATCAATCAGCAAAACGCCCAGCACCAAGCCAATTTAGATTCCTTGAGTGTGCAGGCAACTAGTCTTGCGGATCAAATATCCAAATTGCAGGAACGAATCAATGTTCTGCAGTCTCAAATTAATGAAAATACCGCACAACGCGACACGCTAAATCGGCAAATAGTTGAAGCTGAAGCTGAATTGGCTCGCCAAAAAGCAGTGCTTGGTGAAAACATACGCGCTATGTATCTGGAAGGCGAAATTACGACCTTTGAAATTTTGCTGTCCAGTAAGGATCTTCATGAATTTGTTGATAAAGAACAATACCGAAATTCTGTAAAAAGCCAAATTACCGCAACATTAGATCGCATTAATTTACTGAAAGCTCAGCTCGCTACCCAGAAGGAAACTGTTGAAAAACTGCTCGCAGAACAACAGCGTATGCAGGGCGAGCAGACAGCCCAGCAAGCAGAGCAGAACCGCTTACTTGCTATGAATCAGTCACAACAGGCCGCTATAGATAACCAAATTCGTGCTAATTATGCGCAGGTATCTGAACTTCGTGCTGCTCAGGCTGCCGCTTATGCTCGCGCTACCGGTGGTGGCCGCCGAAATTATGGTTCACTCGGTAATTTTCAGTTCCGTAACCAGAGCGGCCAGAGCAATTGTGGTGGAGGATACTCGTACTGCTGGGCTTACTATGACCAATACGTTAATGATAGCTGGGGCCTAAACCTTGCCCGTGAATGTGTGCATTATGCTGCTGATCGTGCTGCACGTGGCCGGGATCTCAGTCGCTACCTTGGTGCTTATTGGGGGGCAGGCAATGCTACGAACTGGCCGACAAGTCTTGATGGCGCACCAGGAGTAACTATCAATCGCGCTCCAGCTCCAGGGTCAGTAGCTATCGTTAACGGAGATGATCTAGGTAATGGGTATGGACACGCCATGTACGTAGAATCTATACTTGGCGACGGCTGGGTACGAGTTTCTCAGATGAACTGGGGAGGCCCAGGTACCTATAGCACCATGGAAGTAAAGGCTTCCGGATTGTGGTTCGTACATTTCAACTAACATAAGTAAACCTAACGCGCCGAGAAATCCATAGATTTCTACGGTTGCTGCCACCTATATGATCATAAATAAGAGTCAGGATTAGTCCGGCTCTTATTTTATTAATGATAGGCAGGATATTGTTGCAGGTGTGAGATAATGGGGTGGTCTGAAATAATTCTTTGGAGGGTATTTTGAAGGAAACCAAACAACAAAACCGTAAGTCCATTAAGCATGGGCTGTTAATGGCGCTGGTTGCTGCAGCAATATTTCAGTTCGGAACCATGGTTGGTCGTGGCGATGTGTCACTGCTGGACAACATGAGCCAGAAGCAATCCAATAGTAGCAAATTGCCAGAAGATCTGGATTATAAAACAGTTGAAGATGTTTATGACACCCTTCGCGCAAACTACGACGGTGAACTGGACCAGGAAAAATTATTAGATGGAATCAAGACCGGATTAGCCGAATCTACCGGCGATCCATACACGGAATATATGAATGCCGATGCAACCAAACAGTTCAATGATGACCTGAACGGCACTTTTAGCGGTATAGGCGCGGAACTGGGCAAAGAAAAGGACTCCATAGTCATAATTGCGCCAATTTCAGGATTTCCAGCTGAAAAAGCCGGGCTTAAGGCACGTGACGTAATCATTGAAATTAACGGTGAGAGTGCACAGGGCATGTCCGTATCTGACGCCGTATCCAAAATACGGGGCGAAAAGGGCACTGAAGTGACACTTAAGGTAGTACGCGACCAATCGCAGGCGCTAGAGATCAAGATTATACGTGAAACGATAACTATTCCAAGCGTTGAATCCGAAATACTTGAAGGAAACATTGGGTATCTAAAGATTTCACGTTTTGGCGACGACACGGTTCGTTTGTCACGCGATGCTGCAACTAAGTTTAAGCAGGCAAATGTTAAGGGTGTTGTACTCGATGTGCGTAACGACCCGGGCGGACTACTCGACGCATCAATCCAAGTTTCCAGTATCTGGCTGCCAAAAGGCAAAACTGTGCTGCAAGAAAAAAGTGGCGGCAAGGTCATTAAGACTTACACCGCGACAGGCGAATCGATTTTAGAAGGCGTGCCTACTGTAGTGCTAATAAACGGCGGTAGTGCCAGTGCCAGTGAAATTGTGGCAGGAGCGCTAAAAGACAATAACGCAGCTACGCTAGTTGGAGAAAAGACATACGGAAAGGGAAGCGTGCAGAGTTTGCAGAAGCTTGCTTATGGTTCTGTACTCAAAGTGACCATTGCTCGCTGGTACACGCCAGCCGACAAGAATATCGACAAAGAAGGGATCAAACCTGATCAAGAAGTAAAAATTACCGAAGAAGATGCACAAGCTAAGCGCGATCCACAAAAGAACAAAGCGCTAGAGATTCTTAAAAAATAATTTACGTTCAACTAAAAAACAGCCCAGGTAATTCCCGGGCTGTTTTTCGTGCAATCTTAGACTATTGGAAAATTGGTTGTGTCTGAATGATGCCGGTAGCTAACGCATCTGCTATTACAGATACTTGCCGTAAAGCTTGTTGCTCATATTTTTTCGACTGACCAAAATTAACTTCAATCGATTCAGTTGAAAGATTTATTAGCCTTTCGTGCTCAAGAAGCAATCCGTATACGGCTTCATACGAAAGTGGCTCAATTGCTCCGCTGAAGAAGGTAGCAATATCTTCAAGATAAATTCGTAATTCTTCGTTCGCTTCAGCCTTCGCATCTTCATCGCCTTCAGCTACTGCCAGGGCAAAGGCGTTAGATTCTTCGATATGTTCTAAGAACATTTCCAAGAACTGTGCTTCAGCCTCAGGTCCGTAAATGCTTCCTACGGCCTCAGCAAGAGCATGGGCGTTGTCAATTTGTGCCTGTTCTCCGGCAGCAATCTCTGCATCTGACGCTCCTAAGGCAATGCTGCGGTTCACGGCGAGATTAGTTGTTACATGCTCCTGCAACAGCGTAATCAGCCCTATTCGTAAGTCAGTCGCAGCTTGACTTTCCTGATAGCTATTTGGGTTACTGTACTTCGACTGTGCCTGTGCGGAATTTGCAGATCCTCTCTGCTGGCTAGGGGACATGGTATTTGCTGATACGGTTCCGCCTACGAGCGCGAATGAAGCTGCCGTTACAGCCATTGTCGCCATTCCTATTCTAAATTTCTTCATATTAGTTTGTACTTGCATAACTTATACTCCCTTTAATTATTAAGAAACTCCGAGAGTATCTGGCTGCCTTTTTAGGCAACTAAAAAGTACTTTACCTAGTAAACTTAAGTAAGTATGTAAGATACCTTGCAAATCATTAGCTCAATGGTTGTGAAATGTACAAACGCAGCCCGGAAGCCATCAAAAGTTTTTGCCCAGTCCCGTAGTGGTAATAAATACTTTTAAGTTAAAAGCTACTTATGGTAGACTCAGAAACATAAAGAGAGGTGTGTAAGAAGTGGCGAAAGCGACTAAGTTCGTATTTGTAACAGGGGGTGTTCTTTCTGGACTCGGAAAGGGTATTACCGCCGCCTCTATCGGCAACCTCCTTAAGGCCCGTGGTCTCAAAGTAAACATCCAGAAATGTGACCCGTACCTAAACGTAGATGCGGGCACACTTAACCCTGCTGAACATGGCGAATGTTTTGTTACCAAAGACGGAGCAGAGACCGATCTGGACCTCGGTCACTATGAGCGTTTTATAGATGAAGAGCTAACGCAAGCAAGCAGCCTCATGAGCGGGCGTGTACTGCTCAAAGTTATTCAGGGTGAACGCGAAGGTAAGTACCTCGGAAAAACTGTTCAGTTTATTCCGCATGTTACTAAGGCTAGTCAGGAAGAAATCCTCAAAGCCGCCGAAGGTTTTGACGTACACATTGTAGAGATTGGCGGCACCGTGGGTGACTACGAAGGCCTTAGTTTCCTGGAAGCAATCCGAGAGCTCGCCTTCGCTGTTGGGCGCGAAAACTGTACATTTGTGCATGTAGTGTACATGCCGTACTTGGGTGCTAGCCATGAATTCAAAACGAAGCCAGCGCAGAATGCTGTTCGTGAACTGCGAGGACTTGGAATTGTCCCTGATGTATTAGTTGCCAGAAGCGAAGAGGCAGCACCAAAGTCAGTTGTAAATAAACTGAGTCTATACTCCGGTGTTGCACCAGAAGCAATCGCGCTTCTGCCGAATGCACGAAGTATTTATGAAGTCCCATTAACACTGGAAGACACCGGTATTGCAGGAGTTATCGCCAAGCGCTTTGACCTAAAAATTACCAAGCCTGATTTACAGGAATGGCGTGACGTCGTCAAGCGCGCCACCGCGACTTTTGATAAAAAAGTCACCGTAGGCGTCGTTGCAAAATACATGGATAACCAGGATACATACATGTCTGTATTTGAAGCACTAAAATCCGCTGCCTGGTGGAGCGATTGCGATCTAGAATTACGCTGGATCGATGCAGAAAGTTTGGAATCCGAGGACGCTGACCTAGCTGCTGCCTTTGCGGGATGTGACGGAATATGTGTCCCCGGCGGGTTTGGCACGCGAGCATTAGAGGGCAAAAT
>JBBQKK010000050.1:0-4572 GCA_038326785.1 Saccharimonadales bacterium (SeqCode)
ACGGGCTACGTTTGCTCACGCGATGGGCAAGGTTCTAAAACTATTTATCACCTGATACCAGAGGAATTACACCACCTAAAGCCAGTAGGCCGGCTGGACAAAAACTCATCGGGATTACTTTTGCTTACAAATGACGGCGACCTGGCGCATCAACTGACACACCCTAGTTTTCAGAAGGTAAAAATATACGAGATAGCACTCAGCCAAAACCTGCAGCCACTTCATCATCAAATTATTAATGACCATGGCATTACGCTGGAAGACGGCGTCAGCAAACTGCAGCTAGACAAATTAGAAGACTCGCGACATTGGCGCGTAACCATGCGAGAAGGCAGGAACCGCCAAATCAGGCGAACATTTGAAGCGCTAAGCTATCAGGTAACACGTCTGCATCGCACTGATTTTGGCCCATACAACTTAGGACAACTGCCAGAAGGAAAGTTTAAGACTATAGAAGTTTCTTAAAAAGAAAAATCCAAGAGCAAAAAGTTTTATAAAAGGCTGCGAGCACCGGCATGGGTACGAGCATATATAAATAACAAATGGGGTGGGGTGCTGGGTGAGGGTGATCGCAATGATCCATCAATTGATGGCACGACCACCCTCGCCAAGCTACAGGACGTTGACCTGCGTCGAATCGGGAGCGGGTGCTCCATGACCGCGTGAAGCGGGAGGTGTGGCGGATGAGCTGCGCTCATCGAATCCTCTTAGAACCTTTGCTTTCGCACGTCCTGAAACGCCGGAATCATCCAGCAACTTCTCCAGCTGCTTTTTGTTCATGTCCATTTGTTAATACTCCTTCTTGCTCGAGGAATTTTATTACTATACCATGACTGTTTACATACCGCAAAGCAGATAGGCTATCCAGATAGTTGGCCATGTTGCGCCCCAGTTGCCGTTGTACCTCAGACTCATTTTTTCGGTCTGCAATATGGTCATTAAAACTGATATGGCTGGGCCAATAGGTTGTCCAGAAGCTGCCAGGCAAGTCATCTCCGCAGTACACCGCAAAATCACTCAGCACCGATGCACCAATCCTATAGTGCGGAAGTGCAACTTCTGACGTTGCATGGATCGTCGGAATGACAGCATACGCGTTGTTGAAATCCTGCATGAGTTTTAGTACCAAGAAGCGAGCCGCAACCTGCAGACCGCTCTTGAACTCAGGATGCCGCTCGAAATTCTCGGCACATGCTCTAAAATAAGTACGCCGGTCTTGTTCTGCAACATCGGGGAATGCATACTCTTGCAGAATACCGTTCATAACACCTTCAATGTACTTCTCTTTTGATATTTTCAGGTGCGGAAGTACTACATTATTAGTAAGCTCATCAATGGCAGTTTCATCTTCTCCGGTGCTGTCCACCGTGAGGTACGCAAGCAAGAACATTCTTAATGGTTCGAGTGCATCTTTCGAATATGCTGCTAGTTTAGCGTAGCGTGCATACCACTCGTCAGAGAATTCCACAGTGTCAATACGCTCCAGCATTTCGGTATAGAAGCGCGCTTGCATGCCATAGCCATTGAAATGTACCGCCTCAGTGCCCGCTATATGGCTGTCGATTTCTTTCAAGAACTCGTAAGCAGCTGTTACATCCTTAGCCGGCTCGCTTTCTTTCGGCATGGTAATCAAAGTATGGTAATTTGGATCGATATACGTCCAAGATCCATCTACTAGCTGCGTAATGACAGCGGCGTGATGCCCGCGGTTAACCTCTAGTATTTCGAACAATTTGTCGTGCAGCTGACCAATCACATCTTTGGGCTTGGCGGCCTGGGCGGCAGGCAACGTATCCAAATATTCTAGAATCCACTCAGCATTTACTATTAGGTCTACTCTTCCTGCGTCAGTAGCGGTATGCATGACCCCAGAATGCAGGTACGATGCCCCGGCCTTCTCCAAGAATGATGCAACAAGCAAAGAACCACCGAGGCACGTGGGCACCAGCCGATTATCTGGGTAAACACCCATTAATTTGGGTGACAACCGGGTCGGATGAAAGTAATAATCATCGTTTACTTGTGCGTCTTCAGCAAAATTAAAATCTGTCTCTGTAGGATCCTGCGTGTTGGTGGCCTGGTTCTGTGAATTCGTTTCCTCATTCACACTATCTTGCGTAGCAACATTTTGTTCGCGGTCGCGCAGAAATTCATCAGTAGCTTCGTCAACCCTGGCTGCAATTGCATGTATTTCTTCTCGAAACTGTCTGTTTGGCGCCTTACGAATATCATTAATGCGATCAGCTAACCAAACGAGCACAGGATGCTGCTCATCCTGCGTTTCTGCGAGCTTAAACTCTTCAACTTTCCCGGGAGCGTCGCTGCCTAATATTTTAAATGTATCTTCCAGAACTGCCCTTCCAAAAGCCTCAATGTGATCTTGTATATTTTTATCTGGCGATGCCGTAAATAAATTTGGTGTTACGAGAAAATCACTGCTGTTTACTGGATTATTCGTTAGCGTCTCACCATACAGCTGCATTTCTGCATGCGTTTCGAATACTGCCCGAACTCCCCATAATCCTAAGCGCCTGAGGAGCCGGCCCTGTTCGGTTTCCTGGCGACGTAAGCGCACTTCCTCTAAGGCTTCATCAAATACCCTCACGTCTGCAAAGCATATTGCCTTAGCAGTATGCAGCAGCTCAAAAAAGGCCGGTTCAGCCTTGTAATTTTCAATCTGCATTAGCAGCCGATCGTCCGCATGGATTAACGGCTCTGCGGTCTCGCCGCCTATATTGTCACTCATAATCTAATTAGCAAACTATATAATTCTGAACGCTGCTTGTCAATAACGCTCACCTCTGATAAGATAATACAAATGAAGAAGTTACCGATTGTAGCCATTGTTGGTCGCGCGAATGTAGGAAAGTCATCCTTATTCAACGCGATTTTAGACCGACGAGAAGCGATTGTCGCCAATGAACCAGGCACAACACGTGACGCCATCACCGCAAAAGCGGAGTATGACGGCCGTCATTTTTGGCTGGTTGATACCGCCGGAATCAAGGAAGCAGAAGATGATTTTGAATTTACGATTCAGGAGCAGATCATACAGGCAGCCGACAGTGCAGACGTAATCTGGGTAGTTATTGAAGCCACCACTATTATTACCGAGGAAGATCGCAAAGTTGCCAAGATGGCACTAAAGTCCAAGAAGCCAGTTTTTCTGGTTGTAAACAAAATTGACCGAAAACCTCGCGCAGTAGCCGAAGAATTCCAGCGGCTCGGCATCAAGCCAATAATTCTTACTAGTACGACCCAAAACCAGGGAATCGAAGATCTACTTGATACGCTTATGGAATACATTCCTGCAGGCCGTCAGGAAGACGCTGATGACCGCATACACATTGCTTTACTCGGCCGACCTAACGTAGGTAAATCATTCTTGTTTAACACTTTGGCCAAGAAGCAACAGGCCATCGTAGCCGACGTAGCAGGTACTACACGCGACGTAAACCGCGCTGTCGTTAAATACCAGGGCCTAGAGGTTGAACTCATGGACACAGCCGGTATTCGCCGCTCAGGCAAAATCGGGCAGGGGATTGAGCGCTTTTCCGTTATTCGTTCACTCGCAGCCATTGAACAAGCTGACGTATGTTTGCTATTAATGGATGCAAACGAGCTGCACGTTGCGTTAGACCAGAAAATTGCTGGAATGGTCAAGGAATCAGGCAAGGGCTTAATACTCGTCGTCAGCAAATGGGACGCAATTGATAAAGACGCTTTCACGCGTGATGAACTCGCCCCGCAAATAGCTCGTGATTTTGAATTTGTGCCATGGGCGCCACTTATTTTCACAAGTTCCGTAACCGGACAGAACGTTACAAAATTATTTGACCTCGTTCTAGGAATTGTGGAAAAACGAAAGACGAAAGTAAAAACAACGGAGCTAAACCGTTGGCTCAAAGAAATTATCGACACTCATCCGCCTGCCGGCCTTAAAAACCGTCAGCCAAAACTGAACTACATGGTCCAGGAAGAACAAAATCCAACTAATTTTAAAATTTATGGATCCCAGGCACGCTTCCTGCACTGGAGCTACAAACGCTACATGGAAAAAAACCTTCGTGAACGTTTTGGGTTTGAGGGTACTCCAATTAGATTCTGGTTCTTCGACAAGCACGTGGATCACAAGCACGGCAACAGTCCTACCAAAGAGCGCAACAAAGAAATTCGCCGCCGCGCCGCAATCAAGCGAAAAAAATAGTCTATGGCGCTGTTTCAGAGAAAACCAGTTACAAACATGAGCGCGCCGCTCTATACTCTTGGCCTTAACAAGACTGTACTCATCGTGGGACTTGGAAACATTGGCAAAGCCTACGAAAACACCCGTCATAACATCGGTTTCGTGTGCGTAGATACACTTGCGGATAAGTTAGAGGCTGATCCCTGGACAGAGAAGAAAGACCTCAAGTCATTCGTAACGCAAAAGATGGTCAACGAAACGCGCGTTTTATTAATGAAGCCGACAACGCTCATGAACAACAGTGGCGAGGCGGTACAAGCCGTTAGCCATTTTTATAAAATACCACTGGGCAACATATTGGTCGTGCATGATGAGCTCGATATTCC
>JBBQKK010000051.1:0-4381 GCA_038326785.1 Saccharimonadales bacterium (SeqCode)
ATATTACTGTCTAGTTGTCCTGCACTAGGCTACAATAGGGGCAAATGATAGAAATTGCAGTAACCCTCGTCGGATGGGCCATTGTGGTCCTACTAGCTGAATTTCTATGGTGGAAAAAGATTTTGCGCGGTGAATACGCACGCAAACTTATTCATATTCTATTGAGCTTATCTATAGCATTTTTGCCTATTTATCTTTCCTGGGACGAAATGTTCATATTGGCAGGTATCGGTATGCTTGCATTAGTCTTTTTGAGGGTTACTAAAATATTTTCTGGTATGTATGATATCGAGCGAAAAAGCTGGGGGGAATTTCTAGGACCCCTAGCGATAGCAGCAGTGGCATTAACTGAACCATCGAAGTTGCTGTTTGCCGCTGTGGTATTGCATATAGGCCTTGCCGATGGACTTGCTGCAATAATTGGTACTCGGTATGGGCGAAGAAATCGTTACAAAGTGTTTGGTTACTTCAAGTCCGTTGCGGGCACTGCCACTTTTTTTGTGGCGTCACTGCTAATAACTGCCGGACTTATTATTGTTGGGGATATGGGGCCATGGTTGTCCATGATTCCACTCTTGTTGCTGCTCCCTGCCATCACTACGCTGGCAGAAAACATAGGCATTTATGGGGTCGATAATGCACTCATTGCACTCGTTACGTACATCGTTTTTAGCTCTCTGGTATAGGGGCCTGATATACTATTTTTATGATTAACAAGATTAAACAACATTTAGAAGATTATTTAAGCGAATTCGTATATGGTGGCATAGATGGCGCCGTAACGACATTTGCAGTGGTTGCCGGTGCAACAGGTGCGGGATTTAGTACTAAAGTTTTGTTGGTTTTAGGGTTTGCCAATCTAATTGCCGATGGATTTTCCATGGGCGTGGGATCATATCTTTCGACTAAGTCTGAACAGCAACTGATGGTTAAAAAAGGCGAATCTATAGCCGATGAGCCATCTCCGATTATTAACGGTGCGACAACATACACGGCTTTTATCCTTGTGGGATTAGTGCCGCTGTTGGCATACACCATTGACCTCATATTCAGTATCGGTTCCAGTAATTTGTTTGCAATTGCGATCGTACTTACTGCGTTTGCTTTTGCTGCCATTGGTGTACTGAAAAGCCGAGTAGCGCAAGCACCAATTGTACGATCTATCGCTGAGACCATGGTTCTGGGTGCAATTGCCGCTAGCCTGGCATACGTTCTTGGGTCATTGCTCGAAAAGATCATCACCTAAAAAGGTTCGAAAAACAGGGATAATCTGTTATAATTTGACCGCTTAGGGAAAATTACATGATGAGCCCAAGCAAAGCAAGTCTTTAAAAAGTAGTAGCTTTGCCTGGCGCGAAGCTATATAATTTCGTGGTCTCATCAGATAAGACTCCATGCGGGAGTCGTATAATGGCTAATATGCTAGCCTTCCAAGCTGGAAATGCGGGTTCGATTCCCGCCTCCCGCACCAATTTTTGCAGCTACACTCTAAGTGTGGTGACAAAAATTGCTCGATAGAATAGGGATTGAACCCTGTAAGCGAGCAAAGCGAGCGGGGTTCGCTATTCAAAGTCACGCGCAGAAGCTTGCTTCGAGCATGGCTGCAGAATATATGAAATATTCCCGCATGCATGAGAAGGACTAAAGACCCGACTCAACAGATTGCCCTGGTAGCTCAGCTGGATAGAGCAGGAGACTTCTAAGCTCAAGGTCGCTGGTTCGAGTCCAGCCCGGGGCACCAATTACCTACACGCTTCTACAAACGACTCAAATAATAACCGCCACTCAGGTACTACTTCGCCTTCTAAAGACTCTGGATGTGACTGCACGCCGATCACAAAGTGGTTATTATCGGATTCAACGGCTTCAATTAAGCCATCGGTAGTATGCGCGCTGGGCCGGAGCCCCTGCCCTAATTTTTTTATTCCTTGATGATGGTGCGCATTCGCTTTGATGGTCGTAATTGCCAGAATTGATGCGAGTTTAGTATCAGGGACAATATTCAGGTCGTGGGCCAAAAATTTACTGTCTTTATGATGCGTGGATGCTTCATGATCGACTCCAGGGAGTTGTTCGGCCAAATGCTGATACAGGCTACCTCCGCAGGTAACGTTAAGTAACTGCATGCCTCGACATATGCAGAGTAGGGGCTTTTTGTTCTCCAGTGATAATTCCAGCAGCTGCACTTCGGTGGCGTCCCGCAGTTCCGAAACGTCTTTTGTCGAATGATGAGGCTTCTCGTCATACAGGCGGGGGTTGATATCATTGCCCCCTGCCAAAAGTATGCCATCCAGTCTTTGAAATAAACCTTTTAACGTGTGCTTGTCTTGGATGATTGGGATAATTACGGGAATACCTCCGGCTCGAACAACTGCGTCAATATACGTGTGATTTTGGCCGTGCGCCGTGGGAGACCATTCGTACAGCTTGTTATGTATTTCTCCAGCAGTGATTCCAATAAGTGGTGCCATTAGTGTAATGATATCATCCAACGAGTATTGGTCTATTGAATAATCTTTCATATTAGACTATAATCACCCCTGTTTTAATTGCTCAAATAAACAGAGCACCTAAAACTATTTTTATGGCGAATGTAGCTCAGTTGGCGCAGTTTGCTGCAAAGATTGACAAACGCCTGCGCTCGAACCAACTGGAATAGGGGTTTGGGCTGCAGAAAAAGTACCTTTCATTAGATTTTATGGCGGATGTAGCTCAGTTGGTTAGAGCGCCTGTTTGTGGCACAGGAGGCCGTGGGTTCAATTCCCATCATTCGCCCCAATATAAAAAGACTAGGCTTTAGCTTGGTCTTTTTATATTGAAGTAATTGTATATTGAACGCACGGCTCAGATTTTGCTTTAGCAAAAGATGATTAACCGTGGAGGTCATAACAGGTTATGGGCCGCAGAAGTTTACTTCGAGGACCAGAACGGATATACAAAGTAATTCCCATCATTCGCCCCAGATTAAGAACATGACCCATCAAGGGTCATTTTTTATCCCTTTTATCCCTCCGCCGTCACATAATATTGGGAGTATAATGAAGTTATAATCTAGGAGAACACATGCACGAAATTACCCCTTTTATCTGGTTCAGCGGTAATGCCGAGGAAGCCATGAATTACTATGTGGAGACGTTCCCGAATTCTGAGATTGTTGAAATTGAACGCTATGCAGGTGATCAGGGCATACCCGGGGAGGTGGAGCTTAAGGGGAAAGTGCTAACGGGTGTTTTCAAGCTAAATAATCAGTCTTTTATGTGTCTTGATGGTGGGGATGAATTCAAAATCACAGGAGGAATATCTTTTCTCATTGAATTCGACACACAGGAAGAGCTAGATGCTATTTGGGATAGATTAATGGATGGTGGCACACCGATGCAGTGCGGATGGATCACCGATAAATTTGGAGTCACCTGGCAAATAACACCTACATCTTTGGGTAAAATGATGAGTGACCCGAATGCTACGCCCGAGCAGAAAACCGCATTAATGCAGGCAATGATGCCGATGGTAAAGTTGGAAAGTGCAGTACTTGAAGAGGCGTTCAATAACGCCAAATAGAGTCCATCCTATTTAGATAATTTGCGCCAGCCGCCAGCGCGGTTGTTCTGGATGACTGCTTTAAAAAGATCCACCATAGCTGTTTCATTAATAGCGTCACCTTCACGAATCTGTATGCCACGTGCGGTCGAGTTGCCTTGCCCTTGATTGATAATTTTATGAGGATCAGGAGCAATAGGGTCGTAGATAAAAACGTTGACGTGATCTTTTGCGCCAAGCAGGGCAGCTACATTTCCGTCCAATACAAAGTATGGTTGGTCTCTACGCTTTATAGTCTCGGTGACATCTGGGTCTGCGGCATGGATTAGTTCCCGTACTTTATTACAGATATCCTGCTGCCACACAGGAAGCGTAGAAATATAGTCGTCCACTCTTGGGTTTGTCATGGGTATATGATAGCACTCATGCACTACGAAGAAGTGTCGGTATACCCCTATTATTCCGCATACTATTTGTTATCATGGGACGGTGCAACATATGAATTGGCATGGATATGATGAAAAGGCTATAGAGGCAGCGATTAGCTACCTCGTTTTTAATTTCAATAAGTCTGGTACGAATCCCAAGCCCGTCGTGCTGCATAGTATGCGTGTGGCAAATATCTTGTGGTCTAACGGTGCCACGCAGAAGTCCGTGATGGCAGCGGTATTACACGATGTATTGGAAGACACCGCAGTAACACCGGACGAGTTAGCCGAGGAATTTGGCGAAAGCATTTGCCAAATAGTACAATCGTTAACTTTCGATAAAAGCTCGGATACTTTTACGGACAAGTTAACGGCCGCTGAAAAATCTTTTGAGCAGTCCAAGAATATTGGCA
>JBBQKK010000052.1:0-3451 GCA_038326785.1 Saccharimonadales bacterium (SeqCode)
CGGCTCTATGGTGCTTTTGACCATTTTGATCCTCGTGCAGACACGCGGCGCCTCTTTGGGTGCAGGTATGGGCGGTGGCGGAGAAGTAAACACTGTGCGTCGTGGCTCTGACAAGACAATTCATCAAATTACCGTGATTCTGGCAATAGTATTTGCAAGCTCTGTCCTACTAAGTGTCGTAGCTTAAGGAGTTAAGGGTGCCGATTATTGATCGCACAACTAGACTACGCTGGCGCCGACGTTTTCGATTACGTCGACGTCAGGTAGAGGATATGGGCATGCAAGCCGAAGAGCAGCTTGAGCGTCATTTTTTCCGGCGCCTTGGTCGTTTGGCTGACGTCCGCCGGTTCATATTGAGTTGGATTCTGTTAGTCACAGTACTCATTGGCGTCTTAACGATGCAAATCCTAGCACTCAGTAACTATTATCAAAATACAGTACCAGTCGCCGGAGGAACCTTCACAGAAGGCATTATAGGTAGCTACACCAATGCCAATCCGCTCTATGCCGCTGGAAGTGTCGATAATGCAGTGTCACAACTTATATTTTCCGGTCTTTTAAAATTTGATCATAACAATAAACTCGCAGGCAATTTGGCAGAGTCCTGGGTTGCTGATGAACGCGAAGTTATGTATACGGTGACATTGCGGCCTAACCTTAAGTGGCAAGACGGCAAGCCACTGACGGCCGAAGATGTAGTATTTACCTATAGGACCATTCAAAATGCCGACGCCCAGTCGCCGTTATTTAATAGTTGGCAAAAAATTACCGTAGAGGCCAAAGACGCCCGAACAGTAGTCTTTACGCTTCCAAGCCCCCTCAGTTCATTCCCGGACTCGCTGACAAACGGCATAGTGCCACGTCACTTACTTCAGGACACACCGCCGGCACAGCTGCGTTCCATACCATTTAATACAGTGGCGCCCGTTGGTTCAGGTCCCTTCAAATGGGATCGCATAGAAGTTACCGGTGTTACGCCAGAAAACCGATCAGAGCAAATTGGGCTTGTGCCGAATCCGCATTATCATGGCAGCAAGCCAAAGTTACAGCGTTTTATCATACGATCCTTCAGAGAAGAGAAGCGCATGGTTGAAAGTTTTGAGACTCGCGAATTATCCGCCATGTCTGGGCTGGGAGCATTACCAGAAGAAATTAAAAACGAAGAGGGAATCATTGAATACAGTATGCCACTCACCCGCCAGGTTACTGTATTCTTTAAGACCACGCATGATCTGCTGGCCGACGTAAAAGTCAGACAAGCGTTGGTGCAAGCGGTAGACCAAAAAGAAGTTGTTAAGGGGCTTGGCTATCCCGTTATAGCGGCTCGCTCACCGTTCCTGCCGACGCACATTGGTTACTCAAGGGATTTATTGCAGCTCAACACTAACGTAGAGCAGGCAAATAAATTGCTAGATGAAGCGGGCTGGAAAGTGGGGGCAGACGGTATTCGGAGTAAGGATAAGCGTCCACTTCAGTTCCAACTTTTTTCACAGAGTACGCCAGAGTATCAGCATGTTACGAGCGAATTACAGAGACAATGGAAAGCGGTGGGAGTAAATACCCAAGTGCTGTTGCAGCAAGATTCTGACTTCAAATCCACCGTATCAAACCATGGCTATGACATGTTGCTGTATAGTATTTCGCTTGGCAATGACCCAGATGTTTATGCGTATTGGCACAGTACCCAAGCTGATGTCCGTTCGCCAAACCGCATGAACTTCTCTGAGTATAAATCGACCCCAGCTGATAAGGCTCTTGAAGCAGGACGAAGCCGCTCCGATCCCGCGCTCCGCGCCGTTAAGTACAAGCCGTTTTTGGAAACATGGCGCAACGATGCACCTGCACTGACCTTATACCAGCCTCGTTACTTGTATGTGAGCCGAGGTAGGGTACATGGACTTGATCAGCCCGAGCTTAATTCGCCTATAAATCGTTATTCAAATCTTGAAAACTGGATGATTCGCCTCGGCAAAGCCACTAAATAAAATCGTGTAGTTCTTGAGTCCTTTTGGTGCCGCGAAGAGGACTTGAACCTCCACGCCCTCGCGGGCACTAGTCCCTGAAACTAGCGCGTCTACCAATTCCGCCATCGCGGCAACAAAAGTACTAAAGAACAGCGGGTTTATCGCATTACCGACTCTCACTTGACCGAGTTATTTTAGTACATTCTATCTGTAAAGTCACCAGTAGCGGCATTTACCGTACTGCTGTATCAGAAATTGTTGATGTGCTATCATAGGCGGGAACGAACTAACGCTTTATTAATGCCAAGAGGGTTGTCTCATTACTGATGAATAAGGTTGCACATTATCTTCAAGAACATTTAACGGGCGAAGTTATGACGAGCACTGATGCTCGCAATTACTTCGCAACTGATGCCAGCATATTTTCTCTAACGCCAATGATGGTGGTTTATCCGCGCAATGAAAACGACGTGCGCAAAGCGACGAGGTTTACGTGGCAACTTGCTGAGCGCGGTAGAATCATTCCAATCACGAGTCGAGGCGGTGGCACCGACCAGGGCGGGGCGGCTATTGGCTCGGGCGTTTTAATGGCATTTCCGGCGCACATGCACCGTATATTGGAGCTCGACAGCAAAACTGGCAACGTGACTGTAGAGCCAGGTATAAACTACGGAAAGCTACAGCAGACGCTGCATACACATGGACGCTTTCTGCCTCCTTTCCCTTCTTCGCAAGAGTACTGCACGGTTGGTGGCTCAGTTGCAAATAATGCCGCCGGTGAAAAATCGGTAAAATATGGCGACACCCGCAAATACGTTAAGGGCCTACGAGTAGTGCTAGCCAATGGCGAGGTCATAGAAACGAGGCGCCTAAGTAAACGCGAGCTTAACAAAAAGTTAGGTCTGGCAACATTTGAAGGCGAAGTGTACCGCAACTTAGATACTTTGTTAGAAGAAAATCAGGCAGTTTGGAAAGACACCGATTTTGCTACTACCAAAAATTCTGCCGGCTACGCGCTAAATCAGATTAAGCGAAAAGATGGATCATTTGATCTGACTCCGTTAATAGTCGGCTCGCAGGGAACTTTAGGAATTATTACGGAGATAACACTTGAGACTGAACCCCACAATCCCAGTACAACACTCGTAGCTGCGTATATAGATGACCTTCAAATTGCCGAAGAGATTGTATTGGAACTACGGCGCTTGCCGGAAATGCCTAGTGCGATGGAGATTGTCGATGATAATTTGCTTAATTTTGTACATGAGCATAATCCGAACCAGCTTGCTGGCATTATTAAGCCGCCATTTCCCAAGCTTGTACTGCTTATCGAGTTCGATAACCTTAACGATCGGCAGCAAAAGCGCTTAGCCAAGAAGACCACCAAAATTCTTGATCGCTTCCAAATAAACTACCACGTAGAAACTGACCCGCTTAAAAAAGAAGAACTTTGGAAAATTCGTCATTCAGCAGCCGCTGTGCTCACC
>JBBQKK010000053.1:0-3300 GCA_038326785.1 Saccharimonadales bacterium (SeqCode)
TCGACTTTTTTAAGCAAAAATGACAAGATTGGAATTTTGGTTGAGACCTTGGCTCCGCCAGTCACGGCCACAAGCGGCCGGCTAGGATTTTCTAAAACTTTTGTAATCGTATCGACTTCACGTTCAACACCAAAACCCGCAACGGCCGGAAGGTATCTAGGAATTCCAACTAATGATGCGTGCTTTCGGTGGCATGCCGTAAAATCATCTTCAACAAAAACATCGCCGTAACTAGATAGTGTTTTTGCGAATTCAGCATCATTTGCTTCTTCTTGTGCATGGAAACGTAAATTTTCAAGCACAAGTATATCAAGTGGCTTCAACGCACTTACTGCTCTCTCTGCGTCGCGCCCTAAACAATCACCAACAAATTTTACCGGGTGCTCCAGTATATTTCCCAGGGCATGAGCGATTGGCTCCAAGCTTTGGCCTTCATGGCTGTGATGGCTGATTAAGATTATTCGGGCGCCTTGTTCTAATAAATAGTCGATGGTTGGAACGGCTGCCTTGAGACGCATAGAATCACTGACGCTTCCATCTTTGATTGGGGCATTGAGCATAGTCCGGACAATTACACGCTTGCCTCGTACGTCTATATCGCGAACCGTTTGCTTAGTAAAGCTCATCCCACCCCCTGACGCGCTAGCGCGCTACATTTATCAGTTTACAATTTTCATTTACTCAAGAACTCTGACTTTAATCGTGTCAGTTGTACCTACGACGCCTGGATACTGACCAGAGGCCGTAACAATCATGTCGCCTTTATCAAGGACTTTGCTGCTACGAAGCCAGTTAGTAAGTTTTGTGGCCGCCATTTTGTCATCAGGACGAACATAACTTTTTGTACCGTAGGTGATTGCCATTTGTTGCGCTACGCGTGCATCGGATGTTACGGCAATAATCGGACGCGTTGGGCGTCTGGCTGATAGCTGAAGAGCCGTTGCGCCTGATTTCGTCTCTGCCACAATAGCTTTGGCCTTGATGGTTTCAGCAAGCTCAATAATTGCCTGGCATATTGCACTCTGACGCGACTGATACGCAATATACTCTGGCCAGTTTACAGTCAGCGGCTGGTTGGCCTGCGTATATAGAATTACTCGCTTCATTACCTCGACAGCCTCGATTGGATATTGTCCGTTTGCCGTTTCATCGGATAGCATGACACAGTCTGCACCGAGTATTACCGCCGTGGCCACATCAGAAACCTCTGCGCGTGTTGGTTCGGGTGTTTCTGTCATGCTTGCGAGCATTTGTGTAGCGACGATGGTTGGTTTAGCGTAGCGCATACCCATTCCAATAATTGTTCGTTGCACGATCGGCACAGATTCCGGAGCGGTTTCAATTGCCAAGTCGCCTCGTGCGATCATAACTGCATCAGTTTCTGCGACAATTTCTTCTAGGTTTTCAACAGCGGCTTTAGTCTCAATTTTAGCAATAATACGCGCACTGTTGCCAAGATTCTTCAGCATTTTCCGTAAATTCCGCACATCAGTAGCTGTCTGCACAAAACTGAGTGCAACGTAATCCATATCATGAGTTGAGCCAAAAGTAATGTCTTGCTTGTCTTTGGTAGTGATAATATCGCCTTCAAAGTCAGTATCGGGCAGATTGATACCTTTTCGCTTAATTAAAATCCCATTGTTTTCAGCACGCGCGTGTACGATACCGTCTTTGACACTTGTTACAGTCGTTCTTACTTTGCCGTCATACAGGTATAGACGCTCGCCACGCTTTACTTTCTTTGATAAATCGTACTGCGTTGGAATATAACCGCTTCGTTCGAAATCAGCTTGATATTTAAATGTAAGCGACTGGCCAGTAACTACATTTATAATCCCTTCGAAATCTCCAAGCCGGATCTTTGGACCGTGTAAGTCTTGAATAATGGCTACAGGCTTGCCGTATTCTTTAGCGGCTTTTCGTATCCATTTGATTTGCCTTTCACGCTCATCGTGCGTACCATGGCTGAAATTTAGTCGAATGCCGTTTGTGCCAGCCTTAATAAGGGCCAGGATTTGCTCGTAGCTATCTGTTGCTGGGCCTACGGTAGCGATTATTTTAGTTCGCTTGAATTTAGTAACCGGCACATTAGGTACCTTGCCTGTAGTATCCATGCCTAAATCCTTTTTGCCGCCGAAAGCTTCATATTGTTGAGCGAAAAAGCTGCAGCGCGAAGAGGCGTAATTATGATTACGTTGATGAGAGATGCGGGGTTTGCAGCCAGCAAGCTGAAGTTTGCAGGCCAAAACAGGATTTTGGTTTGGATACTCATTTCCATTTAGCTAAGTTTACTTGCTTATGCTTAATCTGTACATAAAAAAGACCACTTTCAAAGATCTTATTACTGGTTAAGTCGGAGGGGGAATCGAGTCACCTTTGGCAACCCCGTCGCAACATCTTTGCAAACGAGCCTGCAAGAGTTGGCTCCCTTGCGAAATGCCACGGGCATTTCTCACCCGATTGCGGCAATCGGTGTTCAAAGACATAGTAATAACCAAATAAAAAGCCCAGCCGATAGCTGAGCTCCTTATTTGGTGATCTCACGGGGAATAAGCCTTCAGCTTGCGCTCTGCAGCCATGCTCGAATCGAGCTTCTGCGCGTGGCTTTGATCTTCGAACCCGTCCTACGGACTCCAGGTTCACTTCCCGCGGGGATCAGCCAAGAAAAATACCCCAAACGATGCTGGGGTATTTTTCTTGGTGATCTCACGGGGAATCGAACCCCGATTGCCAGGATGAAAACCTGGTGTCCTAACCGTTAGACGATGAGACCCTAAATATGCCTGTGGCATATTTTGTAGACACGAGCGAAGCGTCAATGAAAGGCTACAAAACAGACCGCGATATCATAGCATAACAGGGGCAAAAAAGAAACCCCCACGGAATTCCGAGGAGGTTTCTTTGAGTACGTTACTCGAGCGGTCAGTCATGCTCTTGTTCTGTGACTAAGCCTAGCACAATTTTGACAATCGCGCCAGTGTTTATCCACAAGAACTTAGGCGTTAAATCGGCCGTAGAAGTAACGATGTGCAACTGCACCTGCTATCGTAACAGCTGCAGCAATACCGATCATATCGCCGGCACCCGTACTAGGCAGCGTGGTTGGAGTCGTAGGCTTTGGCTGCGTAGGTGTTGCAGAACTAAACTTTGCAGCACAGTTGCCGGTATCTACTGTTACTACTTTGCCATCAACAGTAAATACTAATGTTGATGTAAGGTTGTATTCAGCGTCACGAGCATATGTGTGTTCAGCAGTAGTTTCGTTAACTACAGTACCATCACCGAAATTAATTGATGCAC
>JBBQKK010000054.1:0-3176 GCA_038326785.1 Saccharimonadales bacterium (SeqCode)
CACCGCGCGATGAGGAAACCTATCTCGGTTTCCTCATAACCTTAAGAATGTTAGAATACTCTCATATGCTAGACGACATCCGGCCTGCGCGGCCTCAAAGTACTAGTGGCGGTGCGGGCAAGCCCACGCCAAATTCCACAAAAACTTCTGAGCCAGAAACCAAGGTTCCCATCAAAGACACTGCTACCGATAGTAAAGACGAGGCAGTATTTTTGGGTGGCAAAGTACTAGAAGAAAAGTCAAAAAAATTATCTTTTTTTAAACGCCCAAATCTCACCAAAAAACAGGCCATAATTTTAGGTGTTGTACTGGCATTATTAATCGGAGGTGGCGTAGCAGCATTCTTGCTAACCCGCGATAAGCCAGCTCCCGTGCAACAAGCAGTGGAAGCTCCCGCACCACCGCCACCACCACCTCCTCCAACAACTGAACCTTCTCGTCTAACCGGCATGGAAATTCCCATAGAAGAAAACAAGACGCCCATTACCGGAATCATGATCGAAAATAGCCCCGATGCTCGTCCGCAAGCAGGGCTGAAAGATGCTGGTGTTGTAGTAGAAATGCTTGTAGAGGGCGGAATCACGCGATTCATAACATTTTTCCAGGAATCTAAGCCAGACCACGTTGGTCCTGTTCGATCACTGCGCCCCCCTTATATTGACTTCGTCATGGCTTTTGACGCCGCCATTGTCCATGCCGGCGGTAGCGGCGAAGCACTCGCGCAGGTGCAATCGCTGGGTCTTAAAGACATAGATCATGGTCCTAACGGCGGTGCTTTCCGTCGCTCGCCACAACGATACGCTCCGCACAACCTATATACTGGCTTGCCGCAACTATTAGACATCCAGAAGCAAAAAGGCTTCAGCAGTACGCTTACACCACTACTTCGCAAAAAAGAAGCCCCCAGCGCCGCACCGATGGCCAAGGCAGTAGATCTTAACGTATCTTCGTTCCTATATAACTCGCACTGGGATTACGATGCTGCGAGCAACAGCTACCTACGCAGCATGGCAGGCCGTCCTCATACAGACGAGCGCTCTGGAGAGCAAATCAAATCAAAGGCAGTCGTAGCGCTCGTTATGAGCCACCACTACTCAGGAATTTACTCTGTATACGGCACAACAGGCAGCGGAAAAGCGTATGTGTTTCAGGACGGCAACGTTGCTGAAGCCACCTGGACGCGCGCCGAGCGAAAGAGTCAGATTACCCTGACCGACGCCGCGGGACAGCCATTAGGACTCAACCCAGGACAAACATGGATTACATTAGTCAGTGCACCAGATCGCGTAACGTTTACGCCATAAACATTTAAGGGGTGGGCAATTAGATATGGATCATTTTGAACAATTGAAACGGCAAATCTTTGTCCTTATACTCAGCATATTCTTATTATCCAACGGCCTCATAATTGCCATTTGGTGGCTGTTTCACTCCTACGGTATAAGCCCGCTAGCCACCGTAGCGTTTACCGTTGTGGTCGCATTGATCCTCGCTTTTCCGCTCGTTACCATAATCACAAATTACGTCGTAGAGCCCATCAAGTACCTCTGGCAGGCTATTTTGTATGTTTCACCCAATCACGTCGGCGGAGCCGCTCCAAACCCAGATCAGGCCAAGTTAGGGCGCGAGCTCGTAACTAATCTAACCTTGCAGGTCTATCAGTTGGCCAGTCAGCAGGCAGGCAATACTCGGGCTAGCCACAAAAGCTTAAGCCCAGCCGCCAATATCGTGGACCATATACCATTGCCACTATTTGCATTCAACAAAGAACAACTCGTTACTACCGCAAACGCAAAAGCTATCGAATACTGCGGACTAGACAGCGCAGAGATATTTGGTAAGCCGCTATACGATGCAATGGACCTAGAATTTCCGAGTGAGCGCACACTGGATACATGGATTGCGGAGTGCCAAGAAGGCAAAGTAACCGGCGAAGCATACTGGGAACGAGTGCGCCTGCGCATAAAAAATCAGGATAAACTGCGACAATGCGACATAGCTGCTTCTTACAACAGGGACAATTCTAGTGGTACAGAATTTATCGTCACCTTGTACGATCGAACCGATACATACAACCAAAGCGACCAAGAACTTGGTTTTATGGCACTTGCAGTTCATGAATTACGAACCCCGTTAACAATGCTCCGTGGCTACATAGAGGTGTTCGAGGATGAATTGGCAGGGAAGTTAAACCCAGAGATGCAGGGATTCATGCAAAAAATGCACGTATCGGCTCAGCAACTAACCATTTTTATAAACAATATATTGAACGTTGCACGGCTTGAGAACAATCAGCTGGCATTGCATCTAAAAGAAGAGAAATGGGACGAAGCACTGCGAAAAATCTGCGAAGACCTGACGCTCCGCGCAGAAATGTACGGCAAGAAATTAGATGTTACCATAGCTGCGGATCTGCCGGCCGTAGGTATTGATGGGGTTAGTATGTACGAAGTAGTGGCCAACTTGATCGAAAATGCAATCAAATATAGTGGTGAGAGTAAACAAATTAATGTTACTGCAAGTATCGGCAGAGACGGTATGATAGAAACTTCAGTCCAGGATTTTGGCGTTGGAGTGCCAGCCAGCGTGCTACCTAATTTATTCGAAAAATTCTACAGAAACCATCGTACGAAAGGGCAGATCAGTGGGAGTGGGCTCGGCCTGTATCTATGCAAGGCCATAGTAGCCGCGCACGGCGGGAATATTTGGGCGAACTCCAAAGAAGGCGAAGGCAGCACCTTCACGTTTACACTGCAGCCATTCGATAAACTTGCCGATGCGCAAAAAAGCGGGAATAATGACATTACCAGAAGCGCGCACGGCTGGATCAAAAACCATTCACTGTACAGGAGATAACAATGGACGACCAAACAGTACCCGAGGCCAACGGCAAAAAAGTATTATGTATTGAAGATGAGCAGTTCATTAGCGAGCTATACGAGCGCGCACTGACCAAAGCAGGGTACAACGTCAAAGTAGTATTCGATGGCGAACAGGGGCTAGCCGAAGCGCAAACCGACCAATACGATATCATACTGCTTGATATTATGGTTCCTAATCTCATCGGCACCGAGATCCTCAAGCGCTTACGCCAAAACCCAGAGAAGACAATTAAAAGTAAAATTATTATTACTACCAACTTGGAACAAGACGAGGCAGGCACAGCAGCCGTAGAG
>JBBQKK010000055.1:0-3167 GCA_038326785.1 Saccharimonadales bacterium (SeqCode)
AGAATGGGGATGCTTGTCATTCATGGGGCGCGGCTGAGTCTGGTATCGGCTGCTAGTAGTGTTTATCAACCGCCCCTTGGTTCTTTGCTTACTTTCTTTGCCAAGGCAAGAAAGTAAGGAGGAATGATGATAAAAGTTGGCGACAGAAATATATATTGGGTTTTTGGAGATTTTTTGCCGAAACAAAAAGTATTATTTAAGTGTTGCTAGTTGGGCGAGGCTTTGCGGGTGCTTTTATTAGCTTCCGTGCTGAAAGTCGGCCAGTAGCCGGATCATATGCTCGGCGCAGGACCTTTAGCGGTGGATACGTTGCAAGGTAGATGTATTTTCCACTCTGTGAGGCAATGCTAGGCCGCAGGCCGTGTCGCAAGTACGTGGTCGAGTGCATCTTCATATTTGAGTAAAACTCTTTAGGAGAGTCCTCTAGGCGCCTAGAAGACACGCCCACGACTAGTGATTCTGAATAAACCAGGTGCAGTTTGTGGGATCGCATATGAATAGTGAGATCGACGTCTTCAAAAAATTCACCCTCGGTACAGAGTTCATCGTATACCTGGTCCCAAGCGTCCCGGGTAAATACCATATTGCTTCCAAACAAAATTGGCTTACCATCAGCCTTAAATAACGCTCGTCGAATTAATCGATCGGCATTAAAGCCGGTACGTTTGCTAGGCATGTCGTGGTAATAACAAGGCCCTGTTGCCCCATGAACCTTTCCGTCAGCAAATAGCTGGCGTACTTCTGCGCACCAGCCTTCGCTCAGCCGCGTATCTGCATCTATGCGTCCAATCACGTCGCCAGTAGCTGCGGCAATGCCGGTATCTCGGGTAAATCGAAGTCCCTGGCGCTTTTCATGTAACAGAGTCACAAAAGGGAACTGCTTTACAATCTCGGCTGTCCGATCCTTTGAATTATTGTTAACCACAATGACCTCGTCCGGCATGGACGTTTGCTGTGCAATTGCAGTTAAACAAGCTTCAATCTGGTCTTCCTCGTTGTAAGCTGGTATAACTATAGATATCGTTAATGCTTTAGGCATGTTCACATAAGATAATAACAAATGACACGCAAAAAACATCCTACAAAATCACAAATTACATCAAAGTCTGACTGGCGCAAGCAATATAACCCCGCCGCATTATGGCGTGCGCTCGTTAAATACTGGCACCACGATTTCTGGCACAAAATAACAATAGTAATCATTTCTTTGCTTATTGCAGGCATTGGCGTAATGTATGGCATTGCCAACTGGTACATGTGGAGCAACCGCGACCGCCCGCTACAGGTCGGCACAACTTTCGTCGCAAACTACGCGCGCTATTTTGGACTCGATCCAAAAGAAACGCTTTCCGCCATGCTCACCGAACTACCTATAGAAAACATCCGACTGGTCAGCTACTGGTCAATTCATGAGCAACAGCAGGGAACATATGACTTTTCAGAATTAGACTGGCAGATGCAGATGGCTAAGGAGAAAAATGTAAAAGTCTCTCTTGCCATTGGTCTGCGCCAACCACGCTGGCCCGAATGCCACATGCCCGGCTGGGCAGAAAAAATGCCGAAAGAGCAGTGGGAGCCAGAGCTCAAAAAGTACCTTGCGACAACAGTAGAACGATACCGCGACCATCCCGCACTCGGCAGTTACCAGCTAGAAAATGAATACTTCCTAAAAGTTTTTGGAATCTGCCCCGATCACACCCGCGAACGCTTGATAAGCGAATTTGACCTCGTCAAGTCACTCGACAGCAAACATCCGGTATACGTCAGCCGCAGCAACAATGCCTTGGGATTTCCAATGTATGACCCACAACCAGATCAGTCAGCCGTATCTGTATACAAAAGAGTCTGGGACAAGACTTTAACCAAGCGATATTATGAATACCCGCTGCCAGCATGGTTCTACGGCACATTAGCAGGTACCTATAAATTATACGGCGGCCGAGACACCTTTATACATGAACTTCAGGCTGAGCCCTGGATGCCAGAAGGCTTTGACATGGCTACTTCCTCAATAGAAGAACAAGACAAATCTATGGATGCGCCGCGGCTAAAGACTCGCATAGAATACGGACGAGCGACCGGCATGAAGCGCATGGATCTATGGGGCGCAGAGTGGTGGTATTGGCGCAAGGTCAAACATAACGACCCTAGCCTATGGAATACGGCGATCGAAGAAATTGAACGCGTAAATAAGCTTAATCCACCAAATTAGCAGCAACAACAGTTGCAAAACGACCAACACGGTCGGCAAAGCTATGATTCGTGCCAGCAATTTCTAGCAGTCGCAAGCTGCTTGGCGCTAATCCATCAGGGTGATGGCGCATTTTGAAATCATAGTTGGCTCGCTCATAAGCGGATAGTACCGCGTGCGACTTAGCCACATAGCTTTCAGACCCCGCTATCACTGTTGTTTGAACCTCGCGTAGAGCAAGGGTACTCAAATCGCGCGCCAGTTTGCCGCGAGCGAATCCACGAATAAAAGCCAAGTTTTCTTTCCGTTCCTTAATTGCACCTTTTTCGAAGTCTTTGGCTGCATGCTTGGTGGTAAATAGTTCATCTATAACATCAACCCCTTCGCTATTCAGCTGCTCTTTGAACTTTGAGCCTTCGCGGCCAAAGTTTAGGCCTTGGCGGATACGAGGTAATACTTTTTGCACTTTTGCATGCGGTGGCTCGACTATAACTGCGCTAAACCGATCGGACGCAAGATCACCAGCTGCTCGCACTGCAAACGGCGCAGCAAGAACACTAGCCTGAGACGTGCCAGTTATGCCATAAATTAGTTCCAGGCCAGAGAACCTGGCTAAATCAATATGCCGCTGAGCAACGGGCTCAAAATTGCCTTGTCGAATTAAACTAAGCTCGGACTTATCAAGCCCAAAACGACTATTCATACTAGGTGATGCAGTGAGCAGCACGGGCATTAACATTCCGTCTTGGTCACGCAGGCCAGCATTTGCAACCTGAAAAGAGAGCGCTTCCGCACGTGCTACCAGGTGAGGCCACACACCATTGGCAAACGTACCAGGCATAAGTATTGCTGAATTAACGCTTCGGTCATCCTCTGCTCCCACCAGAGCATATTCAATGCCCCTGTGGTTTTGCGCCTGTTCGGCCGCATCTATAAAATGCTGGGCGCCCTTTCGGGATAAATGCTCATTTACCGC
>JBBQKK010000056.1:0-3042 GCA_038326785.1 Saccharimonadales bacterium (SeqCode)
TTGGCTCCCTGGGCAAAATAAATATCGAGAAACACACACCGCAGATTACATGACTGATTATCAAGCACGCAGATTAAATACAAGGGTTAGGGTATGGATATCTACCCAAGAAACAAGCCCCGAGGACAATGTGCCAGACCCAAGCCAAGTCGGAAGTAAGGTTAGGCTTGTCCACACCAATGACGCGACGGCATTACCATTAAGTCGTGGTCCAATTGCAATTATAGAAAATTACCAGACTGCCCAAGGAGATGTAATAATTCCGGAAGTATTAAAGCCCTATATGGGTGGAAGGGAAATAATATGACAAAAGCACTGCATATTAGTGGGGTTCACAGCAAAGTATCGAGCGAGGTTGCCGCTTATGCGCGCAAGAAGATTGGGCTGCTTGACAAATACGCGCCCAAAAAAGCCGCCCAGAGTATGCACACTGAAGTCAAGCTCAAAGAAGAACACGCGAAAAATAAGCTGAGTTGTACCTGCGAAGTTATCATGCATTTGCCACACGCCACAATTACAATTCACGAAAAATCGACCACGATGTTCGCTGCAATTGATCAAGCTGAAGATAAGCTGAAAATCCAACTCAAGAAATACAAAGAAAAGCACGCTCAGCCCCGCCTCCACCGCCGTGTTCTAGCCCGCCTGCGCCGCAAAGGCTGATTGTTCTTCTAATGAAGAACCAAATTGCTACTTTCTTGTGCCAACTAGAAAGTAGCCAAAGAAATGGCAGGCGACTGTTCTGCTCTTTATGATCTCACCGTCAAAGAGCACAATGATCGGGGAACTCAGCTTATTTCTATTAACTTCATATGAATAATAAGCTTCAGACAGCCCCTCGCTAGTAATTGTGCTTTTGACATTCGTTCATCAGGAGCGAGCAGAGCCTGGGAGGGAGCCATGGACTAAAAACCTAATTACATTAAGTCGTCGGGAAGTTCTGGTAACTGAGGGGCATCATATTGCGGGTAGCCCATTGGACACTCTTGAGCACCAGAACAATTTACTTGATAGATGTCTGTTTTCGCCAGGCGATTACCATCCCCGTAGCTTCTAGTTAAAACCATGGCCCTACAGTCCCCACTAACTGCAAGTTCGCATTTTCCGTTACTAGCAGCACTCGCTGCTCTTCCCACGAATTTTAAGGCCGCTGCACTATCTTCAGGATCAGTTTCTTTACCAAGCTCAGTAATTACAGTCACAGGATGTCCATTTGCCGCATCATCTATATCCGTCGTATTGATCCTGGAACCAAATTCTTTCATTTCAAGTTTAGATTTTACACTTATATATTGCTTTTGTCAAGTTTATACTACCCGAATCACGAATTAACCCCCATCTGGTAACCAAGTAGCGTTCGCACGTAGTGCACGAAGTAACCTTTGACACTTCTGGGGAACGAAGTTACCAAGAAGTGTTGCTCCTTGAGCTTTCCAAAGGTGGCTTCTATCTTTGGTCTCATATGCAGCAGTAGCATCTGCCAGTCGGTGGTCATCTTCTTCTTTTGGGTATGGTGAGGCGGTGCAATAACAATTGTTTTGTGTTTCTTCCAGAGCCGTTTTCGCATTACACTACCACCATAGTGACTGTCGCCAACCAGTACACGGGTTCGGTTGTTCACTAACCGTTCCATGACTTGGTTGTCGTGCTCGTTGGCTGGTGTAAACACCAGCGCAGCCAACCTATTGTTGTGGTCAATGGCAGCATGCAGCTTAAAGCCGTAATGCCAGCCTTGCCAGTTCTTACCGAACTGGGCGACACCCTTAGCTACTTTATGCCGATCAGCTCGGATTGGTTTGCAGACTGGCAACATGGTGGAATCGGCAAAGCGCAGCGGTGCATCGTGTGCCAGCAGCGACTGTAGCAACCACACCAGCTTCGGTAGCAAGCGGTGTACATGTGCCACAAAGTTCTGGTACTTCGGCAACCGGGGGAAGTAGTCGGCGTAGTCCCTGCCAATCCAAGAGTAAACAGCCGACAGGTTCTTATGTGGTTCATTCAGACCATCCCAGATGAGGATAGTCAGTAGTTCACTGTCTCGCAGTACTGGTTTAGCACCTGGTTTTATTTCAATTGGTAGTAGGTCGTCTATAAAAACATAGACATCTACGATATGATGTTTAGATAAAGCACGCATATTTGTTCTCCTGTTTGTTTAGCGATTTACAAGAGACATTGTAGCGTGCTTTATCTATGGGGGGTTAATTCGTGATTCGGGTAAGAAGTGATTGACATTTATATATAAGTATGCCATTATAAAATATATGAGTATAGAGGCCAACCATTCCAGAATTAATGATAGATTACGTTTAAGAAAAAACGGGCGTAGAGCGGCAACTGCTGCAGTTTTAGCACTAGTCACCGCAGGAGCGTCAGATGCTTTAGGGCAGTCTACGCCAAGTACTGTTAAAGACCGGGCGATTAACGAGCGATTCTACGGAGGACAGCCGCCTAATACTACTGCCGGAGCGGTAGCGCGCTTAAGGCGTATGATCCGGGACGGCAAAAATGTACGCGCCCTAAACCAAACCTATAATGTTATGGTACCGTCAGCGGGAGCGTCCAAAGGAACAGAGCAGTGCGTAGCCACTAGACCGATAGCTATGAGGGTCGGCCAATACCCAGAATCCCGTAGAGACCTAAGTTTGTTCGTATTGAGAAAGGATGAAAATCCGGGCACTACAACTCGCAACGATGTTAAGATAAATTCCGTTTCATTAACTATAGAGCCTCTGGGAAGAAGATCTGAGCTTGATAAGCCGCAAAACTTAGACGCTCCAGTAAATTTTGAAGCTCACGGTACAACAACAAGCAAAGATAAAGGTCTTTTATTAGGGCCCATCAGTGTTAATACAAGCCCAGGAAAAACTGAAATATTTATGTATGGCAGGCAAACTCTAGGCACAGGACCGGCGGCGTTAAGTGTTGCCGCGCTAGCATCCTGCATAGAGGCAAACGCTCCTAACCAGCCAATGCCTGCTGGTGTATAGCAGAGAATATTGCGCTACAATAACTTAGTCACTGGAGAGGTGTCCGAGTGGT
>JBBQKK010000057.1:0-2681 GCA_038326785.1 Saccharimonadales bacterium (SeqCode)
GCCAAAGGCAATACCGAACGATTCTATCTATTAAAAAAAGTACAACAGAGATAAGTTTAACGTCATGATACACTTCGCTAATGGCTAGTCAGTATTTTATAAGCAGGGCAAAAGCGGGCAAAATGCTCGCTCCTTATTTAGAGAAGTATCACAGCGATCACGTGGTAGTAGTAGCACTGAGTGAGGGTGCTAGTATTGTGGGCGCCCAAATCGCTATGGAAATTCACGCTAATATGCTGTTGTATCTGGTGAAGGGAATCTACCTCCCGGGAGAGAGTGATGCGCTAGCGGGAATTAGTTCCGCGGGGAACTTTTCGTATAACAAAATGTTTAGTGCTGGGCAGCTGGAAGAAATGTCTACTGAATATCGCACGCATATTGAGCAACAACGCATAACGAGCCGCCATGAACTCAATATATTGATCGGGCAAGAGGGTGAGATTAATCCCGACTTATTACGCCGAAGAACTGTGATTTTAGTTTCCGATGGTTTGGCAAATGGCTTTTCGCTCGATGTTGCCGCAGAGTACTTCAAGACAATTGCCATTAAGCGGTTGGTAATTGTCACGCCGCTTGCAAGTGTGAGTGCGGTTGATCGCATGCATTTGATTGGTGATGAAATAGCTTGCTTGGCAGTGACTGACAACTATATGAACACAAACCATTACTATGACGACAACACTATTCCGTCAGTAGATGATGTAATTAAAATTATGCGTAACATCTCTGTAAACTGGAAAAGGGCATAGCTACAGCAAAAAGTACTTGCAATTGCAAAAATCTAGCGTTACCATTGCTTTAAGTAGAACTCAAACCAAAAATCTACAAACAAAGACTTAAAAATGAGGAAATAAAAAAGTGGCACGCTTTATTCGTTATGAATACAGCGGTGGTGCTGTCGAGTATCGACGCACGCCGTGGCTGCGCTGGACAGTTATCTGTTTAGTGCTTTTTGGAATCGGTGTAGGCACGCCAAGGGCTTTGCAGCACCGGGGATTGCTTTTTCAGCCGAAAGAGCAGGTTAACCACGCTCCAAAGACGACACCTGGAGTAGCATTGCAGCAGCCTGTTGTGGATGCCGAAAAAGAAGCTGAAACAACGGCTATTGTTGACACTAAACTGCAAAAAATTATCGAGCAATGGACTAAAAGGAATAGCAGCCAAACATGGGGCATTTCTGTAGAAGTTATTTCGGAAAAACCGACTATCGCGCAGCACCAACCAATGCAGCGCTTTCAGCCCGGCAGTCTCTATTCACTACTGTTGACGCACACCTTGTCCGAGCGAATATCGTCCGATCAGTGGAGCAAACGCAAAGTATTTGATTATCGGGGACCACACACATACTTGGAGTGCGCAGATCTTATGCTGAGGGAAAACGATGCTGCTTGCTCGGAAGCAGTAGGCAATGCGCTGGGCTGGTCCGGTGTGGATGGCCGCTTAACGGCCCTTGGACTGCAGGGCAGCAAACTTGGCATTGCGGAAAATCGCTTTACTACCGCTGCTGACACATCAAAATTCATGCGTCTAATTTCTGAAGAAAAAGTATTAAGTTCCGGCGCAAGACAAATTTTGTTTGATAGTCTGAAGGCCACAAAGTCCCGCCAGGGAATACCGGCTGGTACCAAGTTCTGCGAGGTCTATAACAAAGTCGGCGAGGCTCAGAATTATCTTCACGATGTAGCGTTAGTAGACTGCGGCGGCAAAAAGTACGTGTTATCTGTTATGTCACAGGGTGGTAGCTACAATCAAATTGCCGATCTTGCCCGGATCGTAAACCAGTACATTGTCCAGCAGTAATTATTTACTAACGTTGAAACGAAACTCTACGACGTCATTTGGCTGCATGACAAATGTATGAGGAACCCCGGGCGGGTTCCTCATCGCGCCGGGAAGCGAATGAATCGCTTCGTCGGGCTGCTCCTCCTGAGCTACTTGCTAACGTTGAAGCGAAACTCTACGACGTCGTTTGGCTGCATGACGTAGGTTTTGCCTTCAGTGCGGATTTTGCCCGCAGACTTGGCGGCGGTTTCTGAGCCTGCTTCAATCAGATCATTATAATCAACTATTTGCGCGGCAATGAATCCGCGTTCAAAATCTCCATGAATAACTCCGGCGGCTTGCGGGGCAGTAAAGCCTTTTTTGATTGTCCAGGCGCGTACTTCCTTCTCGCCAGCAGTCAGGTAGCTCTGTAGGCCTAATGTATCATAAGCGGCATGTATGAGCTGATCTAAGCCTGAGCTTTTAACTTCGTAACTCAATAATAATTCTTGCCGGTCGGCCTCATCGATTGTTTGCAGTTCATGTTCTAACTTGGCACAAACAAAAATGCCAGTGCTTGGCGCCACGAGCTCGAGTAGCTCTTTTTTCTTAGACTCGTTTGCGAGTCCTTCCTCATCAACGTTAAACACATAAATGACCGGCTTCAGAGTCAGTAATTGCAGCTCATTCTTGAGCCACTCCCCATCTTCTACCTTCCATCTACCATCTACCGCAAAAAGAGGCGTACCCGCGTCCAGTACTTCATGCACCTGCTCTAGCATTTCGGCTAGCGGCTTTAGCTTGGGGTTAGCTTTCGCCTCTTTTTGTGCTCGGGGAAGACGTTTTTCTACAGTTTGCAAGTCAGCTAGCACCAACTCGGTATTTATGACATCTATATCTTTTTTCGGGTCATGTTCATC